>NZ_JBGQOH010000010.1:0-117849 GCF_052113745.1 Cryobacterium sp. W22_MBD10_FK3 | reverse complement strand
CCCCCCCCCCCCCCCCCCCCCCCCCCCCCCCCCTCCCCCCCTCCCCCCCCCCCCCTCCCCCCGGGCCGGATGCCGCTACCCGGCCGCCAGGCGGGTGCGGGCGGCTAGAACACCCGCGCCGCGATCTCGGCCGGCGCCTCCAGCAGCGCCTCGATCTCGTCGTCGAGCCGCACCAGGGTGAGCGACGCTCCGGCCATGTCCAGCGAGGTGCAGTACTCGCCGACGTAGCTGCGCCCCACCGTGATCCCCAGCTCGGTGAGCCGCTCATGGGCGTGCCCGAACAGGATGTAGAGCTCGCTGATCGGCGTGCCGCCGAGCCCGTTGATCATCAGCGCCACGCGGTCGCCGGCCAGATAGGGCAGATCCTTCACGACGGCATCCAACATCTCGTCGGTCATCTCATTCGCCGTGGTGAGCTTGGCCCGCCGACGCCCCGGCTCGCCGTGGATGCCCACGCCCACCTCGATCTCGTCGTCGCCGAGTTCGAACAACGGCGACCCCTTCGCCGGTGGGGTGCAGGAGGTGAGGGCGATGCCCATGGTGCGGGTGACGCTGTCGACCTTCTCGCCGATGCGCACGAGTTCGTCGAGGTCGGCGCCCTGCTCGGCGGCGGCGCCCACGGCCTTCATCACGAAAAAGTTGCCTGCCACCCCGCGCCGGCCCACCGTGTAGGTGGAGTCCTGCACGGCGACGTCATCGTCGATGAACAGGGTTTTCACGTTCACGCCGTCGGCGGCGCTGAGTTCCTGGGCCATTTCGAAGGCCATCCGGTCGCCGGTGTAGTTGTTCACCAGCAGCAGCACGCCCTTGGGTGAGGCCAGCAGCTTGGTGGTCTCGTACACGTAGTCCATCGGCGGGGCGGAGAACACGTCGCCCGGACACGCCGCGTCGAGCATGCCCTTGCCGACGGTCATCACGTGCGCCGGCTCGTGTCCGGAGCCGGAACCCTGGATGATCGACACCCGGTCGGGGCTGGGACTGTCCGAGCGCATGATCAGGTTGTAGGCGGGCACGTAGGTGAGCGTGTCGGGATTGGCCAGGGCTATGCCCTTGAGCATCTCGGGCACGTACTGTTTCGGGTCGTTGACGAATTTCTTCATGGCTCCCTCTCTGGGCGGTACGGGCTAGGGCGGTACGGGCTAAGGCGGTACGGGCTAAGGCGGTGCGGACTATGGCGGTGCGGACTGAATGGTGCGTCGCGTGCGGGTCAGTCGGTGTGGCTGGATGGCCGTTCGGCGTCGTTCTGGGCGCCGGCGGATGAGCCCTTCCTGGCGTCCCACTCGGCGCTGAGCCGCTCCAAGATCACGGCCACCGCCACAGCGCCGGGGTCCGGCGAGCCGATGCTGCGCTCCCCCGTGTAGCTGGCCCGGCCGCGGCGGGCCTGCATCATGGCGGTCTGGTCGGAGCTCTGCCGGGCGACCTGGGCCATACGCCGCACGGTGGCGGGCGCGTCGGTGCCGGCCGCGACCTCCTCCTCGAGGGCATCGGTCATCGGCACCAGGGCGTCGAGCAGGGTCTTGTCACCCACGTCGGAATTGCCGCGGGACTTGATGCCGTCGATCGCGCTCCGCAGCATGGCGACGGCGTCGCCGCCGCCCACCTGGTCTGCGCCCTTGACGGCCATCGACGCCCGCAGGAACGCGGTGCCCCAGAGCGGCCCCGAGGTGCCGCCGATGCGGCCGGAGATGACCATGCCCACCTTCTGCAGGAACGCGCTCGGGCTGCTCCGGTCGTAGCTGTCCCAGTCGGCCAGCACGATCTCGAAGCCCCTCGCCAGCGAATAGCCGAAGTCGCCGTCGCCGACGACGGCGTCCAGGTCGCCGAACTCCTTCTCGTTGTCGACCGCCGTCTGGGCGATGCTGTGCACGACGAATTCGGTGTCGGGCAGGCTGGTCATGGTTTCTCGCTTTCGGTTTTGGATGCATTCGGCGCTGCGGTCGGTTCTGCTGTCGGTTCTGCTGTCGGTTCCGCTGTCGGTTCCGCTGTCGGTTCCGCTGTCGGCGGTATGGTCGGGGCCGCGCGCAGGATCGCCGCCAGATCCGTGAGGCGCAGGTACCCCTCCGGCCGGATACCCAGGGGGTCGCTGAGCACCTCGGCGGTCGGCCCGTCGGGGTCGCCGAGCGAGGACACGACAAGCGCGGCCCCGGCGAAGTCCTCCTCGGCGGTGTAGCTGCTCACCGTCACCAGCGTGGCCAGCCCCGCGGCGAGCGCGGCCTGCAACCCGTTTGCGCTGTCTTCGATCACCAGGGTGTGCCCGGCCGGCACCGCCAGCTCGCGCAGAGCGTGCTGGTAGATGTCCGGCGCCGGCTTCTTCGCCGGCACGATATCGCCCGCGAAAACCTGGAACCGCCCGGCCAGCTCCGGACCCACCGCGTGTTCGAGCACAGCTCGCACCGACGCCTCCGCCGACGTCGACGCCACGGCGAGGATCCAGCCGGCCGCGGCGGCCTCCTCGGTGAGCCGGCGGATGCCCGGCCGGCCCGGCAGAACCCCCGCGGCCACCCGCTCGGTGTAGATCGCGGTCTTCCGCTGGTGCCAGGCCCGCACGGTGTCGCCCCAGGTGTCCGGGTTCTCCGGCAGGCCCAGCTCGGCCGCGAGTTCGGGGCTGAGGATGCTCCGCATGCGCTCCTTGCCACCGCCGATCTTCACCTTCTCGGCGTAGTCGGCGTCGCTCCAGTGCACGGGCACCCCGAACTCCTCGAAGGTCTGATTGAACGCCGGCAGGTGGCCATCCCGTTCGGTGTCGGCGAGCACCCCGTCGCAGTCGAAGATCAGCGCCGGCATCAGGCCTTCCCCGCGCTGCCGAACTGCTCGGCCAGTCCCCGGGTGAGGTTGACGATGTCGGTGCGCACCTTGGCGAACAGCGACGGCGGGTCCCACTTGTCGCGGGCCTGGGCATCCGTGAGGAACGACAGGTTCGATTTCATGTAGGTGATCTTCAGTGCCGTGGAGATGTTCACCTTGGCGCAGCCGCGACTGATGAGGTCGGTGAACTGGGCGTCGGTCATGCCGCTGCCGCCGTGCAGCGCGATCGGAATCGGGTGCGCGGCGACGAGGTCGCTCACCCGCTGGAAGTCGAGCACGGGCTCCCGCTTGTAGACGCCGTGGGCGTTGCCGATGGCCGGCGCGAACACGTCGACACCGGTCTCCTCGAGAAATCGGAGCGACACCGCCAGGCTCTGCCTGGCCGCCTCGGTATCGCTGCCCACACCGTCTTCCACCCCCGTGATCGACTCGATCTCGCCCTCCACGTGGGCGCCGAAGCTGCGCGCCTGCCGCACCACCTCGATGGTCTGCCGCTGGTTCTCCTCCACAGGCAGGGTGGATGCGTCGAACAACACCGAATTCCAGCCACGTTCGAGGCACTCCGTGATCACGTCCCGGTCGGGGCAGTGGTCCAGGTGCAGCGCCACCGGCACCTCGATGCCCGCCGTCATCGCCGTCCACATGGCGAAGAGAACGTCGGAGCCGATCGATTTCACGGTCTTCACCGAGGTCTGTACGATCACCGGCGAGCGGGCCTCGACGGCTCCGGCGAGCACCGCCTCCATCGTCAGGTCGTTCACGATATTGATCGCCGGTACCCCGTATTTCTCGGCGAACGCCCGATCGACGATCTCCTTGAGCGTGCTCACGGCCATGGGCGCCTCGCTTCCTCGCGTGTTGCTGGGGATCGTAGGCGTCAACCCACCAACGGGCAATGGCGGGCCGCGGATGCCGGCTGCTCCCGACGATGTTCGGCCACCCGCGCACGACGGCTGGGCCTTCTCGCATAATGGTCGCTATGGACCCTGTCAGCACCATCGTCTGGATAGTCGCGTTCGTCGTGGTCACGGTCACCGTGACGGGTTTTTCCAGGCGGATCGGCTGGTCGGCGCCGTTCGTGCTGGTGGTGGTGGGCGCGGCCGCGTCGTTCCTGCCGTCGGTGCCGCGGATCGAGCTCGAACCGGAGCTGGTGCTCTACGGCCTGCTGCCCCCGTTGCTGTTCGCTGCGGCCATCCGCACCTCGATCGTCGATGTGCGCGCCCGGCGGGACGGCATCCTGCTGCTGTCGGTGGGCCTGGTGGCCTTCACCGTTGTGACCGTGGGGCTGACCGCCTGGCTGGTGGTGCCGGCGATTTCGCTGGCCGCGGCCTTCGCGTTCGGGGCGGTCGTGGCGCCGACGGATGCCGTGGCGATCACGGCGATCGCCGGGCGGCTGGGCCTGCCCAGGCGGGTGGTCACGGTACTCGAGGGTGAGAGCCTGCTGAACGACGCCACCGCCCTCGTGGCCCTGAACGCGGCGATCGCGGCGATCCTCAGCACTGTGAGCCCGTGGTCGGTGACCGGAGACTTCGCGCTCGCCGTGGTGGGCGGGGTGGGGATGGGTCTCGCGGTCGGCTATGTGCTCGCCGTGATCCGCAAACAGCTGCATGCGCCGGTGCTCGACACCAGCCTGTCGCTCGTCACGCCATACCTGGCCTTCATCCTCGGCGAACTCGTGCACGGCTCCGGGGTGCTGGCCGTGGTCATCGCCGGCCTATTCCTGGGCTACCGGGCGCCGGTGATCCAGTCGGCGGAGGCCCGGATCGCCGAGTCGATCAACTGGCGCACCATCCAGTTCCTGCTGGAGAACGCCGTGTTCCTGTTCATCGGCCTCAACCTGGAGTCGATTCTCGAGGGGGTCAGGCTCACCGGCACCGGGTTCTGGGCCACCGTGGGGATCTCGCTGGTGATCCTCGCGGCCCTGCTCGTGTCGCGGTTCGTGTGGATGGCGATCACCACCGCGATCTACCGGTACGGACCCCGGCGCCTGCGGGAGCGCGGCTGGAGCTGGCAAACCGGGGTGGCCGTGTCATTCGCCGGGATGCGTGGGGTGGTCACCCTCGCCGCCGTCTTCCTGTTGCCGCCGGAGACTCCCCAGCGGGAACTCCTGCAACTGCTGGCGTTCGTCGTGGTGGTCGGCACCTTGCTGCAGGGGTTGGCGTTGCCCTGGGTCATCCGTCGGTTGCGGCTGCCGCCGCCGAACCGGTCACAGGAGCGGATCGAGGCGCAGATGCTCCTGGCCGAGGCGCAGACCGCGGGCCTGGCCCGGCTGGACGCCGAGGTGACCGACGCCGACGAGCAGCGGGTGATCGGCCGGCTGCGCACCAACGCGGTGTTCCTCGCCGACGCTCTCGACAACCCCGCGCCGGATGACGCCGAGCCGCTGCCGGCCGCCTACACCCGGCTCCGGCGGGCCATGATCGAGGCCGAGCGGGAGGCCGTGCTCGACGCCAGGGTGCAGGGGCGGTATCAGGAGCCGGCCATCCGTTCGGCGCTGGCCTTCATCGACGTGGAGGAGTCCGCGCTGAAGGCGGGCTCCCCCAAACGCCTGGAGAGCTGACGCTGCCCGGCCCGGCGTCTAGGCCAGTTGGGGGTGTTTGGCCAGTCCCGGCTCGTTCCAGGTCTTCGCGATGGCCCAGCCCACGGCGGCGATCGGCACGGCCAGCACAGCGCCGATGATGCCGGCCAGGATGGTTCCCGCGGTCAGGGCGACGAGGATCACCAGCGGGTGCAGCTTGAGCGACTGCGCCATCACGACCGGCTGCAGGAAGTTGCCCTCGAGCTGGTTGACCAGCACCACGATGCCCACGACGATCAGGGCGGTGATCCAGTCGGTCGCGACCAGAGCCACGAGGGCGGCAAGAATGCCGGCCACTGTCGCACCGATCAGCGGGATGAACGCGGTGAGGAACACGATGACGGCCAACGGCAGCGCCAGGGGCACCCCGAGGATGGCGAGGCCGATGCCGATCGCGGCCGCGTCGACGAACGCGACGATGGCCGTGCCGCGCACGTAGCCGCCGAGCACCCGCACCGTGGTGGCGCCGATCCGGCGACCGCGCTGCAGGCGCTCGCCGCGGAACGGCTTGAGGAAGAACGCCCAGATGACGTCGCCGTCCTTGAGGAAGAAGAACAGGATCACGATGACGAGCACAAGGCCGGTGAAGAACTCACCCGCGGCAGCTGCTCCCGCCAGCGCGCCCGACCCGAACTGGCTGCTGGTGAGGAAGGCGACGCCCTGGTCGCGGAAATCCTCGAGCTGGGCGGCGTCGACGGCCAGCGGGCCCTCGGTGAGGTAGGTGAAGAGCTGGTCGATGCCGTCGGAGGCACTCGTCGCCAGGTCGGTCCACTGATTCTCGACGGCGACGACGATGAGGGTCACGATGCCGCCGAACACGATGATGGCGGTGAGGAGGGTGACCCAGGTGGCCAGAATGGGCGACAAGCCCCGGCGGCGCAGCCACCGGATGACCGGGCTCAGCGCCGACGCCAGGATGATCGCGATCAGAACCGGGATCACCACGAGCTTCACCTGCACGAGCAGGAACACGATCACGGCCACGAGGGCGAGCGCCAGCAGGATCTGCGCGCTGCGCAGGCCCAGCCAACCCAGCTTGTCGGTCAGCAGCGTGCGCAGCGTGGTGGGGGCCGTGGTTTGTGCACCGGACACGCGGGCGCCGGAGTTGTCGGGAGTTCGCATGGGACCACCATAGACAAGCCATCGCGACATAGCTCGAAAACCCGCCGACCGGCATCCGAAAACTCATCGTGCTCACAGAGTCGACGCACATACGATACACACCTTTTCGCGCCTGTACACCCTTGAAATTCTCAGTCTCCTGTAGTGCCATGGGCAGTGCCCCGGTGAGCTCGACGCAAGCGTTCGACGGCCGGGCGAACCACCGGAAACACCACTGAGGATGCCGCGCGCCACCAGCGCGAACCGATCGGTTCAGGCGTCACAACAGGTATCAAGGAGGATACAAAATGGCAGGAAACAGAGCAGTCGCCTACGAAGGACCCGGCAAGGTCGACGTCATCGACATCGACTACCCCACCTTCGAACTCAAGGACGGACCGGGAGTCAATCCGGCCAACGTGGGTCGGCAGGTTCAGCACGGCGTCATCCTGAGAACCATCACCACGAACATCTGCGGCTCCGACCAGCACATGGTGCGCGGTCGCACCACCGCTCCGACGGGCCTGGTGCTCGGCCACGAGATCACCGGCGAGGTCGTTGAAGTCGGCCGCGACGTCGAGTTCATCAAGGTCGGCGACATCGTGTCGGTCCCGTTCAACATCTCCTGCGGTCGCTGTCGCAACTGCAAGGAACGCAAGACCGGCGTGTGCCTGAACGTGAACCCGGACCGTCCGGGTAGCGCCTACGGCTACGTCGACATGGGCGGTTGGGTCGGCGGCCAGTCCCAGTTCGTGCTCGTGCCCTACGCCGACTGGAACCTGCTGAAGTTCCCGGACCGGGAGCAGGCGCTGGAGAAGATCCTCGACCTCACCATGCTGTCGGACATCTTCCCCACCGGGTTCCACGGTGCCTTCACGGCCGGGATCGGTGTGGGCTCCACGGCGTACATCGCCGGGGCCGGACCGGTGGGCCTCGCGGCCGCCGTCTCGGCGCAGCTGTTGGGCGCCGCCGTGGTGATCGTGGGTGACCTCAACCCCGAGCGTCTCGCGCAGGCCCGCAGCTTCGGCTGCGAGACCGTGGACCTCACCAAGGGCGAGCCGCAGGACCAGATCGAGCAGATCCTCGGGGTGCCCGAAGTGGATGCGGCGGTGGATGCCGTCGGATTCGAGGCACACGGGCACGGCAAGGACGCGGGAACCGAGAAGCCGGCAACGGTGCTGAACTCGCTGATGTCGATCACTGCCGCCGGCGGTGCACTCGGCATTCCGGGGCTCTACGTCACGGGTGACCCTGGAGCGTCGACCGAAGCCGCCAAGGTGGGTTCGCTGTCGCTCAGCCTGGGTACCGGTTGGGCCAAGTCGCTGTCGTTCACCACCGGTCAGTGCCCGGTGATGAAGTACAACCGGCAGCTGATGATGGCGATCCTGCACGACAGGGTGCAGATCGCCAAGGCCGTGCACGCGCAGCCGATCAGCCTCGAGGACGCCCCGCGCGGGTATGCCGAGTTCGATGCGGGCGCGGCGACCAAGTACGTGCTCAACCCGAACGGCTACCTCAAGGACTGAGTGAGTTGATCTCGGGCCGAGACGGTCTGTGACAGAACCGGGATCGGGCGGCACCACGCGGCCCGGTCCCGGTTTGTCGCGCCTGGCGCGGGTAGCCTGAGCTGGTCGCCTGACTGCGGCTCCGGGCGCCAGGCCCGGCGCCGCGACCCCACCGCAAAGGACCGCGCTTGATGCTCCGCTCTGACGCCCAGCCCACGCCGGCGCCTTCCGGCCCCGGCGCCGAGCCGCGCGCCGGCGCGCCGCGCTGGGACGCGATCGTCGTGGCCGGCGGCCGGGCCAAGCGGCTCGGCGGCATCGATAAGACCGCGCTGGTCTGGCACGGCCGAAGCCTGCTCGACGGTGTGCTGGCCGCCGTCTCCGCTGCGGAGCGCACCTGTGTGGTCGGGTCGGACGCGCCCCTTCCCGATGCCGTGCTGCGCGCCGTCGAACGGCCGCGCTGGGGTGGCCCGGCCGCGGCGGTGGTCGCCGGGCTCGAGGCATTGGCCGAAGCGCCGCTTCCCCACCCCGAGTGGATCGTGGTGCTGGCCGGTGACCTCGTGCGCGCCGACGACGCCGTGCACCTCCTGCTCGACGAGCTCACCCGGATCCATGCCTCGAGCGCGGTCGAATCCGGAGACCGGCCCGTCGAGGGCCTGATCAGCGTCGATGGCGACGGTCGGCGCCAGCCGCTGCTCGCCGTGTACCTGCGCACGGCGCTTCTGCGCGCTGCGGCGGCGCGGCCGGCGGAGAACCTCGCGGTGACCAGCCTGATCGGCGGCCTCGATCTGGTGGAGGTGCGCCTGCCCGCCGCCCTGAGCGACGACGTCGACACCCCGGCCGACGCAGCCAGGCTGGGCATTGAGCTTCCCGCGCCGGCGGCGCCGCAGGGAGAGCGGTGACTGGCTAGCCTTGAGGAAGGCGGCCCTGTCGCCGATGATCCTCGAGGAGTCGTTATGTGCACGATCCACACCGACCGAACGGTCCGATTCGGTTCACGCGGCATCGACGGCGGAGTGCTCTGATGGAGTGGCTCGAGGCCAGGACCACCGTGCACAGGCTCGGCGCGGAGATGCCCCGCAGCACCGACACCGTGTCCATCGCCGACGCCGTCGGGCGCACACTGGCCACCGCTGTGCACTCGTTGACCGCGCTGCCGAGCTTCGCGTCCTCAGCCATGGACGGCTGGGCGGTCTGCGGCGACGAGCCGTGGCTGCTCGGCGAACCGATCCTGGCGGGTGACCCTCCTCCCGCCCAGCCGCTGGCGCCGGGAACCGCGCGGCCCATCGCGACCGGCGCCTGCGTGCCGGTCGGCACCCACGGCATCCTGCGCTCGGAGAACGGTGTCGTCACCCGCGCGGATGCCGACCACCCCGCGCCCGCCCTCACCCGGTTGCCGCACACCGGTGCAGACGGACCGGCGCCCGGCGAGCATGTGCGCGCCCGCGGTGAGGAGTGCGGCCTCGACGAGCTGATGCTCGAGCCCGGGTGCCTGCTCACGGCGCCGCGGGTGGCGCTGGCCGCCGTGACCGGTCACGACACTCTCACCGTCACGGCGTCGCCCACGGTGGAGCTGCTCCTGCTCGGCACCGAGGTGATCGAGGCCGGCGTCCCCGGCCCCGGCCAGGTGCGGGACGCCTACTCCCCCGAGTTCCCGGCCCTGCTGACCGGCCTCGGCGTGCGGCTGAGCACGCTGCGTCGGCTGCCCGACGACCTCGACCAGACCGTTGAGGCCATCCGGTCGAGCACCGCTGCGCTGGTGATCAGCACCGGCGGCAGCGCCCGCGGCCCGGCAGATCATGTGCGCGCCGCTCTGGCCACTCTGGGGGCGACCGTGCTCATCGACGGGGTGCGGATGCGCCCAGGGCACCCCGTGATGCTCGCCCGTCTGGCCGACGGTCGGCTGATGCTCTGCCTGCCCGGCAACCCGCTGGCCGCGATGCTGGTGCTGGCCAGCCTGGGCCTGCCGCTGGTCGACGGGCTGCTCGGCCGGCCGCTGCAGCCCCTGGGCCGGGTGGCCCTCGCCCACGACATCGCCAACCTCAGCGGGTCGACCCGGCTGGTGGCGTTCCGGCTCACCGACGAGGGTGCGGTGCCCACGGCACGGCAGGGCTCCGGCATGCTCCGCGGGCTCGCGGAGGCCGACGGCGTTGCCGTCATTCCGTCCGGCGGTGCGTGCGCCCCCGACCCTGTCGCCACACTGCCGCTGCCCTGGTAACCGCCCCGGCTGCTCTGCACCTCTCCGCGTGACTCGATCGGGCCGGCCGCTCAGCCGGCCAGGGCCGTGAGGGTCTTCGTCTCGCCGTTCCAGAACCGGGCGGCCACGCATGACCCGACGGCCGGCGGCTCACCGAGAACCGCGAGCGCGGCACTCACCTGCTCCGCGCTGATCCGCCGGGCCAGGGTGACGTGCGGCGTCCACCGATCGGGCCGGGTCAGCTCCACGGCTCCGGGAGCCAGCTCCAGAACGGTGCGGTGCAGCTCCAGCAGGGCACGGGTCATCACCACGGGACGGGCCAGCACGAACCGGCCCGATCCCGCCCTGAAGAGCACCAGTCCGGAGACCCCGAGTTCGACGGGCAGCAGAGCTGCCGGATGCTGCGGGCGGGGCCGGTCGGTCGGCGCCCCAGCCGATTGCACGGCGTCGAACAGCGCCCGCAACGCATCCGTGGGCTCGAGCGCCGGTCCGGCCGCGAGCGTGAGGTGCGGCCGGTTACTCTGGCCCTGGTGCCGGCCCAGGTTGGGCAGCCCGGCCTCCTGCAATGCCGTCCACTCCGCACGGAATGCGGCCTCGGTGGTCAGGTCGAAGGTCAACTCGATGCTTCGCATGCTGTCATCCTGCCCGGCTCTGGGCCGACCAGACCAGCAGCACGTGAAATGGAAAAAGGGAGCCCACAAGGACGGGATCGGCCGCAACGACCTTTTCTCCGACCGTTGTCCTTCTCAACGCACGTCGCTGTCCCGGAGTCTCGTTCGGCACAGACCGCTCGTCCCGACCGATTGCCGTGGCACCGGTCCGGTGCTATTCCTGAAACACGTCCGCATCCGGCCCGAAGGAGACCCATGAACGCCCCCGCACCCGACGATGGCCGGCATGACGGCCACGACAGCCGGCACGACGGCCAGCTCGACGACCTCAGCCGACGTCTGACCCAGGCGCTGCAGATTCTCGACCTCGAGATCGACTACCCGCTGCTTCTCGGGCTGGCCGCCGACACCTCCCGAGCCGTGGGTCCCGACGGCGGGCCGATCAGCACCTTCCTGGTGGGCTACGCGGCCGGCATGACGAACACCTCCGACAAGCAGGCCGTCACCGAGGCGATTGAGCGCGCCGTCGACGTGGCCGGTCAGGCCACCCGCAAGACCGGTGACGGCGGCATCGAGGACGGCTGGGCGAACACCGCCCAGTAGTCGTCGGCCCGCGAGAGAGCACCTGGGCAGCCGTCGTCCCGACCGGGAGCGGCGCCTAGGTGGTCAGCACCTCCTCGACGCTGCGAGCCGGCTCCAACCGCACGATCACGGCCTTCGAGACCGGCGTGTTGCTCCCCTCGGCAACCAAGTCCAGCGGCACGAGAACGTTGGCCTCCGGGTAGTACGCCGCCGCGCATCCCCGGGCAGTGGGATACGCCACCGCACGGAACCCGCGCAGCACCCGATCGACACCGTCGTCATACACGCCATGCACATCCACCAGCTGCTCGTCGGCCAGGCGGAGCTCGACGAGGTCGTTGGGGTTGACGAACACCACGTGCCGGCCCTTCTTGATGCCGCGATACCTGTCGTCGTGCCCGTAGATGGTGGTGTTGAACTGGTCGTGTGAGCGCAGGGTCTGCAGGATCAGGGTGCCCTCCGGCCGGTCCAGGCGCTCGAGGTCGTTGACGGTGAGCATCGCCTTGCCTGTGGGCGTGGGGAACGTGCGGGAGTCCCGCGGCCCGTTCGGCAGCAGGAAGCCGCCCTCCTGGCGGATCTTGGCGTTGTAGTCCTCGCAGCCGGCGACGACGTGGGAGATGTGCTCCCGGATCAGGTCATAGTCGCGCTCGAACCCCACCCAGTCCACGGCCACCCTCGAGCCCAGCACGGCGCGGGCCAGCCGGCTCACGATGGCGACCTCAGACAGCAGGTCCGGCGCGACCGGGCGAACCTTGCCCCAGGACGGATGCACGGCGCAGACCGTGTCCTCCACCGACACGAACTGCTCCCCGGTGGCCTGCCGGTCGATCTCGGTGCGGCCCATGGTCGGCAGAATCAACGCCTCATCGCCCACCACGGCGTGCGAGCGGTTGAGCTTGGTGGAGACCTGCACCGTCATCTCGGCCCCGTGCATCGCCGCTTCGGCGGCCTGGGTGTCGCTGATCGCTCCGACCAGGTTGCCGCCCAGGGCCATGAAGACCTTGATCTGCCCGTCCCGCAGTCCCCGGATGGTGGCGACGGAGTCCACGCCGTGCTCGCGGGGCGGGTCGAAACCGAACTCGGCTTCGAGGGCGTCGAGGAACGCCGGCGGCATCTGCTCCCAGATGCCCATGGTGCGGTCACCCTGCACGTTGCTGTGCCCGCGGATCGGGGATGCCCCCGCACCGGGCTTGCCGATGTTGCCGCGGAGCAGCAGCAGGTTGATGATCTCCTTGATCGTGGCGACGCCCTTCCGGTGCTGGGTGATGCCCATCGCCCAGGTGATGATCACCTTCTCGGCCCGCAGGTACCTGGCAGCCAGCTCGTCGATCTCGGCGCTGCGCAGACCGGTGGCGGCGAGCACCGCGGCCTCGTCGACCTGGGCGAGGTGAGCGGTGAGCTCTTCGAGGCCGTGAGCGTGCGCACGGAGGAACTCGTGGTCGAGCACGGAGCCGGGCGCTTCCGCTTCGGCGGCGAGCACCCGCTTCGACACCGCCTGCAGCAGCGCCATGTCGCCGCCCAGACGCACCTGCACGAACTGGTCGGCCATGTCGGTGCCGCGCCCGATCACTCCCTTCACCCGCTGGGGGTTCTTGTACCGCTTGAGCCCGGCCTCGGGCATGGGGTTCACCGCCACGATCTCGGCGCCGTTCTCCTTGGCCTCTTCCAGGGCGGTCAGCATCCGGGGATGGTTGGTGCCCGGATTCTGCCCCATCACGATGATCAGGTCGGCCTTGCCGAAGTCGTCGTAGGTGATGGTGGCCTTGCCGATGCCGATGGTCTGGCCCATCGCCCAACCGGAGGATTCGTGGCACATGTTGGAGCAGTCGGGCAGGTTGTTGGTGCCGAACGCGCGCACGAACAGTTGGTAGGCGAACGCGGCCTCATTCGAGGTGCGGCCGCTGGTGTAGAACGCGGCCTGATCGGGCGAATCCAGTCCATTGAGCTTCTCGGCGAGCAGCCTGAAGGCCTCGGCCCAGCTCACCGGACGGTAGTGGTCGGCACCGGCGGCCTTGTAGACCGGCTCGGTCAGCCGGCCCTGCATGCCCAGCCAGTATTCGCTGCGACCGAGCAGGTCGCTGACCGGATGCTCCGCCCAGAATTCGCTGCCGATCGTGATCGGGGTGGCCTCCCAGGTGACGGCCTTGGCGCCGTTCTCGCAGAACTCGAAGGTCTTGCGATGGGTCGGGTCCGGCCAGGCACAACTCATGCAGTCGAAGCCGTCCTTCTGGTTCATCGCCAGCAGGGTCTTGCGCGTGCGGCTGAGGCCCATCTGTTCGAGCGCCGGGATGGTGGAGTGCAGCACCCCGGGTACGCCCGCCGCCCACGATTGGGGCGAGCCGACCTCGAGGGTGGACTCGTCGACCTCGTCGGTGGAGTCCAGGTGCACGGGGCTTTTCTCGCGCGCCGCCGGATTGGTGGTCACTTTCTTGGGCGTCATCCTGGGCATCCCTTTCGCCGGCCGGGATCGACCTGCGCCTGCGCGCCGTCGCCCGGAGAACACTGGAGTTACCCCTTCAGGGCTATCAGCATCCGCGGCTCACGGCAAGAGTGCGGGCAAGCTCACGGCACACTCTGGGCCGCGACGCGCTCGGTGGCTCCCGGATGCGCCCCCGCCCGCCCGCATTGAGCCCTCGCCGAGTTGCGGCATTGTGCCCCTTGGCGGGCCCCGAAGGGGAACTCTGGCGCACTTCGGCACAGCCGCTCGTGCCGAGGTGCGGCGTTCTGCCCCTTGGCGGGCGCTCATGGGGCACTCTGCCGCAACTCGCGTGGGTGGCGATCCAGCGGGCGGCACCCGGCCTCAGGCAACACTCTGGGCCGCGAGGCGCTCGAGCACCTCGCCGATGCGGCCCTTGCAGCCGCCGCAGCCGGTGCCGGCCCGGGTGGACGCGCCGATGCACGCCACGGTGTCGTTGCCGGCCTCCGCCGACGCCGTGATCGCCTCCACAGTCACGCCGTTGCACCAGCACACCGTGGCGCCGGGCGCGAAGGCGTCACCCGCGGAGGCCGGGTCGTAGTCTGGGCCGTCGAAGCGCAGCAGCACCGACCGGTCTGCGGGCAGTTCGCTGCCGCGCTCGAACAGGAGCGTGAGCTCCGCGCCCGTGCGGGGCATGCCCACGCAGACGAAGCCGGTGAGGATGCCCCCGCGGGTGACCATCTTCACGTAGCGGCCGTGCTCGGGGTCGGCCCACTGCGCCACGGCGAGAGGCGCCGGGTGACCGGAGGCGCAGCCGTGGGCGTGCTCGTCGCTCTCGGTCAGGCCAGCGTCGAACGGGTCGGCAGACGTGTCACCGGCGGCGATCACATCGATACCCTCGGCCTTGAGCATCACCACGGATGCGCCGGGCTCGGCCGCGAGCACCGGCTCGGCCCGTGCGGACACGAGCGCGGGTGCGTCCAGAGGCGCGGGCACGGGAACGGTGCCGGCGGTGACAGCATCCGAGCGCCCGGGCACCCGGCCTGCGGCGCCGCCGACGGGAATGCCCGCCGTGATCTCGGCCGTGAACCGGGCCGCGAGCCGGTCGGCCTGGCGCCAGCCGGGGCCGATCAGGCCACTCGGCCCGCCGGCCGGGGCCATCCGGGCGCCGTTCCAGGCGGCACCGAGGTCGGCGTCGGCGGGGCGGGCGGCCACGTGGGCGCAGTCCCCGATGGCGTGCACGGCCGCATCCGCCCAGCTCTGCAGCGATTCGTCGACCAGGATGCCGGTTGACACGGGCAGCCCGGCCAGGTGCGCGAGTTCGGTGCGGGCGCCCACCCCGCAGGAGAGCAGCAGCAGGTCGCCGCTGATCTGCTTGCCGTCGGCGCAGATGAGCGCCTCGAAGCGTTCCACACCGTCGTCGTCGTGGCGGAACAGGACGCTCTCGGCGCGGGCATGGTTGACCATGGTGACCCCGGCCCGCCGGGCGGCGCGGGTGAGCACCGAGCCGCCGCCGCGGTCGAGGTTGCGGTTCATCGGGATCTCGCCGTGATAGACCACGCACACCTCGGCGCCGGCCGCCGCCGCCGCGAGGGCGATCTCCATGCCGAGCACCCCGGCGCCGAGCACTACGATGCGCCGGCCGGCCTGCACGGCGGCGAGCACGATGGCGGCGTCGGCGAGGTCGCGGAGCGCGTTGACCCCGCGGGGCAGCGGGGCCCCGGCCCAATCCAGGGCAGAGGCGCCGAGGGTGGCGGCATCCGCGCCGGGTTTCATCAGGCCGCGCCGCACCCGCTTCACGCCGTCGAGGGTGGGCACGTTCGCCCGGGCGCCGGTGGCGAGCACGAGCCTGTCGTAGGGCACGGTGCTGCCGTCACTGAGGGTGACGGTGCGGATGGTGCGCAACACCTCCGTCACGGTGGTGCCGGTGAGGATGCGCACGCCGGCCGCGCCGGCCCGGCTGCCGTCGGTGAGGTCGAGGGCACCGCGGTCGGTGCGGCCCACGGCGTAGTCGGCCAGCAGCACCCGGTTGTAGGCGTGCACGGCCTCGGCACCGACGACGGTGAGCTCGGCCAGGCCGGCTTCGACCAGCGGCAGCATTTCGTCGACGAACCTGGACCCGACCGGGCCGTAGCCCACGACGACGATGCGTTCGGGGGCGGTGCGCCCCGGGTTGGTCAGTTCAGGCATCCGCCATCACCCTCTCGTGGTCGGTGGCCGGCCGGTCGGGCGCCGCGATCGCCCGCACCCGCACGGCGGTGCGCTTGAACTCGGGCATGCCCGAGACCGGGTCGGTGGCGCCGGCGGTGAGCAGGTTGGCGCGCTGGTCGGCGGGAAAATGGAAGGGCAGGAACACGGTGTCTGGCCGGATGTCGGCGCTGAGCTGGGCGCGGCAGCGCACGATGCCGCGCTCGGTGGCCAGCTCGGCCCAGCCGCCGTCGGCCAGGCCGAGGCCGGCGGCCGTGGCGGGGTGCACCTGCATCCGGGCCTCCGGCTGCGCGCCGGTCAGCTCCGCCACCCGCCGGGTCTGGGCGCCGGACTGGTAGTGCTCGAGCAGCCGGCCGGTGATCAGGGTGAGCGCTCCGTGCGTCTGGGCCGGGGCCGGCACGGCGCGGGCCGTGACGGCGACGATGCGCGCACGGCCGTCCGGGTGCGCGAACCGGTCGAGGAACAGCCGCGGGGTGCCGGCGGATCCGGCCGGGTACGGCCAGTAAGCCGGCTCCCCCGCATCCAGCAGCGCGTAGTCGAGGCCGGAGTAGTCGGCGATGCCGCCGGCGGACGCCCGGCAGAGCTCGTCGAAGACCTCGCCGGGCTCGGCGCTGTAGACGCCGGGGGCGGCCAGGCGCCTGGCCAGCTCGCGGAAGATCCACAGCTCGCTGCGCACCCCGGCCGGCGGGTCGATCGCGCGGCGGCGACGGATGACCCGGCCCTCGAGCGAGGTCATCGTGCCCTCCTCCTCGGCCCACTGGGTGACCGGCAACACCACGTCGGCCAGGGCGGCGGTCTCGGAGAAGAAGAAGTCGCACACCACGAGGAAGTCGAGGCCGAGCAGGCCCGCCCGCACACTGTCGGCGTCGGGCGCGCTCACCACCACGTTGGCGCCGTGCACGAGCAGGGTGCGGATGCCGTCGGGCTGCCCGAGCGCGCCGAGCAGTTCGACGGCGGGGATGCCGGCGCCGGGGATGATCGCGGGGTCGACGCCCCAGACCCCGGCCACGTGGGCGCGGGCGGCGGGATCGGTGATCTTCCGGTACCCGGGCAGCTGGTCACATTTCTGGCCGTGTTCGCGGCCGCCCTGGCCATTGCCCTGGCCGGTAAGGGTGCCGTAGCCGGAGTAGGGGCTGCCGACCAGGCCGAGCACCAGCGCCAGATTGATCGCGGCCGTGGCGGTGTCGGTGCCGTCGACGTGCTGTTCGACACCGCGGCCGGTGAGGATGTACGTGCCCCGGCCCGCGGCGAGCCGGCGGGCGAGGTCCTGCAGCTGCCAGACCGGCACGCCGGTGTGTTCCTGCACGCGCTGCGGGTACCAGCCGGCCACGCTGAAGCGCAGCTGGTCGAAGCCGGTGGTGCGGCCGGCGAGGTACTCGGTGTCGGCGAGGCGCTCGGTGATCACCAGGTGGGTGAGGCCGAGCAGCAGCACCAGGTCGGTGCCGGGCGCCGGCTGCACGTGCATGCCACCGCCGTCGTCGGTGAGCCGGGCGGTCGCGGTGCGGCGCGGGTCGACCACGATCAGCCCGCCGGCCTGCCTGGCGCCGTCGAGATGGCCGATGAACGGCGGCATGGTCTGCGCCACGTTCGATCCGAGCATCAGGATGGTGTCGGCCGCGTCGAGATCTTCCACCCGGAACGGCAGGCCCCGGTCGAGGCCGAAGGCGCGGTTGCCGGCCGCGGCGGCGCTCGACATGCAGAACCGGCCGTTGTAGTCGATGCGGGAGGAACCCAGCGCCAGCCGGGTGAACTTGCCCAGCTGGTAGGCCTTCTCATTGGTCAGTCCGCCGCCGCCGAACACCCCCACCGAGTCGGCGCCGTGCTCGGCCCGGGTCGTACGGAGCTTCTCGGCGACGAGGTCGAGCGCCTCGGTCCAGCTCACGGGCGCGAAGCTGCCGTCGGGCTGGCGCAGCATGGGTTCCCGGATGCGCTCGGTCGAGCCGAGCAATTCGGCCGCGGTCCAGCCCTTCTTGCAGAGGCCGCCCCGGTTGGTGGGGAACGCCCGGCCGGCGATGGTGACCGGCAGGCCGACGGCATCCGCGGGCCGGGTGGGTGCGCCGTTGATAGGGGCCGGGGCGGCAGTAGCCGGGTTGGTGGGCGTGAGCGTCATCGCGCACTGCAGAGCGCAGTACGGGCAGTGCGTGTCGACGGAATTCACGGTGTGGCCCTTCAAAAGTGAGATACCGGTTCGCGAGAGCGGCCGTGTGGTTGCTTCAGCTGGCTGAGGCAACCACACGACCGCTTTCGCGGGATGTGCGGGGTGCGGGGTGCGAGGTGCGAGGTGCGAGGTGCGGGGTGCGAGGTGCGAGGTGCGAGGTGCGGGGTGCGGGGTGCGGGGTGCGAGGAGTTAGATGCGGTGACCGGCCACGGACGAGTTGCGGCGGAGGTAGACGAACGCGGTGACGGCCATCATCACGAGGTAGGCCGCGGCGAAGGCGTAGATGGCGCTGGAGTAGTCGCCCGTGGAGGTCTTCGAGAAGCCGAGCACCTGCGGGATGACGAACCCGCCGTAGGCGCCGATGGCGGAGATCAGGCCGAGGGCCGCGGCGGTCTTGCGCTGTGTGCCGACGTCGCCGGACTCGGTGTGGGCATCCGTGACCCCGCTCTTGGCGGCGAAGACGCTGGGGATCATGCGGTAGGTGGAGCCGTTGCCGACCCCGGTGGCCACGAAGATCAGCAGGAACGTGACCAGGAACAGCCAGAAGCTGCCCAGCGGCAGCACCAGGTTCACCAGCACCGCGCCGCACGCCATCACGCCGAAGGCGACCACGGTGACCAGAGCGCCGCCGAACCTGTCGGCCAGGCGGCCGCCGAACGGGCGGGCCAGGGAACCGGTGAGGGCGCCGAGGAACGCGAGCGACAGCGACGCCGAGACGACCTGGAACGAGGAGTAGTCGGGGAACTGGTCGGCGATGAGCTTGGGGAAGACGCTGGCGAAGCCGATGAACGAGCCGAAGGTGCCGATGTAGAGGAACGCCATGATCCACAGGTGCGGTTCCTTCACCGCGGCGATCGAGCCGGCGAAGTCGGCCTTGGCGCTGGAGAGGTTGTCCATGTACTTCCACGCCCCGAACATGGCCAGCAGGATGAACGGCACCCAGAAGAAGCCGGCCAGCGGCAGGTTGAGCGTGCCGAGGGCGCCGAGGGTGATCACGATGGGCACCACCAGCTGCGCCACGGCCGCACCGAGGTTGCCCCCGGCGGCGTTCAGGCCGAGCGCGTACCCCTTCTGGCTCTGCGGGTAGAAGTAGGTGATGTTCGACATCGACGAGGCGAAGTTGCCGCCGCCCAGACCGGCGAGCGCCGCGATGAGCAGCATCACCGGGAACGGGGTGTCGGGGTTGCCCACCGCGATGCCCAGACCGATCGAGGGGATGAGCAGGAGGCCTGCGGAGATGATGGTCCAGTTGCGGCCGCCGAACCTGGGCACCAGGAAGGTGTACGGGAACCGCATGGTGGCACCCACGAGCGTGGGGATGGAGATGAGCCAGAAGATCTGGCCGGTGTCGAAGGTGAACCCCGCGTTCGGCAGCTGCACCACCACGATGCTCCAGAGCTGCCAGATGACGAAGCCGAGGAACTCGGCGAAGATCGACCACTTGAGGTTGCGGGAGGCGATGGCCTTGCCGCCGCCGGCCCACTGAGTGGGGTTCTCGGCGTTCCAGTTGTCGATCCACCGGCCGGGCCGGTGCACGAGTTCGGCGGATGCCGCGGTCGAGGTTCCGCTCGAGGCGTCCGTCGAGAGCGGGGCGGGTGGGGCGCTGGTGGTCATCAGGTTCTCCTCAAGAATGTGGTGCCGGGAGTGCGGGGGTTGTCCTGTCTCCGACGCTACGCAGCCGGTGTTTCCGCGGAACGCTGGCCCAGTTACCTTCTGGTCACCGTGTCCTCACCCCCGGCACCGGCCGCTGATAGGCCGCTGTTACATGTCGGACACATGAGCGCGAGCCTCCTCCCGGTTGGGCACCAGAAGCCGAACGACGCTCCCGTGCTGCAGGCCGACGGCGGCACGCGCGAGGGTCAGGAGCGGGTGCTGAACGACCAGGGCAAGCCGGCCAGGGAGTGCTCGAGGCGGGCAGCAGAGGTGTACAGGTCGACGACCACATCCACGAGGTGCCGCGGCGGGGCCTCGCCGTCCACAAGCAGGGGGCGGCTCACGGCATCCGCCCCGCAGTTCTCGGCCAGGCCGGCGAAGTAGCCGGGGGCCAAGAGGTAGGTGGCCACCACCACTCGGCCGGATGCCGCGGCGCCGGCGGTCAGCGCGGCGCGGGTCTCGAGCACGGCGTCGGCCAGGCGCGGCCGGGCGGCGGAGATGAATCCCACAGTGACCGGTCGGCCGAGCACCGCGGCGAGCTGGGCGCCCATCGTGTGGCAGTCGGCGACGGCGTTGGCATCGGTGGAACCGGCGGCGGCGAGCACCACCCGGTCGTCGGGTCGCAGGTGGATCTCGTGCAACCGGTCGGCGAGGATGCGGGCCAGCCGCGGATCGGGGCCGAGCGCGCCGGTGACCCGCACGGGCTGGCCGGCCTCCGCGGCGGCCTCGGCGAGGTCCACGCGCACGTGGTAGCCGGCCGACAGCAGCAGCGGCACGATCACGACCGGCCGGCCGGCGTCGGCAGCGGAGCCGCGCAACGCAGAGCCGTCGGCGATGCCGGTGAGGCAGGTGGGCACATCCGGGCTCTGCACGTCGACGTAACCGCCCACCACCGCGAGCTGCGGTGCGGCGGCGGCCACGGCGTCGACGAGGGCCAGCACGGCGCGCTGGCCGGCCGGGTCGCTGGTGCCGTGCGAGGTCGCCAGCAGCACCGGGGCCACGCCGGTCGAAAGCGTGCGCACCGGGGCCGTGCGGGTGGGAACGGTGATCATGCGGCCGCGAACTCCACGGCGGCGCCCCGAGCGGCCTGCTCACGCACCTCGACCTGCTCACGAGCCTCGACCTGCTCGCGCACCTGGATCTGAACGGTGCCCCGGTCGATCCGCACCGGGAAGGTGCGCAGGGCGTAGTCGGACGAGGTGAAGCACTCGCCGGTTTCGAGGTCGTAGATCTGCTTGTGCAGGGGCGACGCCAGGGTCGGCCGGGCGCCGCGCGAACCGACGATGCCGCGGCTCATCACGAACGAGCCCGTGGCCGGGTCCTGATTGGAAACGGCGTAGAGGGTGCCGTCCGGCAGCAGCACGAGCGCGACCTGCACGCCGTCGATCAGGGCGGCCTCACCCCAGAGCGGTTCGAGGCGGTCCAGGTCGCACACGCTGGTCCACTCGGCGGGGGTGCCAATGGAGTCGTGCGAGTCGGTGGTTGTGTGCACGGGGTCCTCCAGTGGGTGGGCGAGACGGGGGGGGGTGAGCGGTTGCTGGTGTCAACGGTAGGCAGCCCGCGTGTCGGTCATCGTGCGAGGCCGTGACGATCGCGTAACGAAGACCTCTCAGTGCCGCCAAAACGACGTGAGGCGCCCGTCACACTCCGTTACGTCGGGGACACGGCAGAGAAATCGCCGACTTTTAGGCTGACGGAACAGCTCACGACTCGGAAAGGCCATCCCATGGACAACGTCACCCCAGCCCCGGATCGCTCCGGCACGCCCCGACGCGTCGTGGTGATCGGCGGCGGCCCGGCCGCGCACCGGTTCACCGAGGCGATGGCCGCCCGCGCCACAGCGGCCGCAGGAAGCACGGCCGGATCGGTCGCGCACACCGTGACGGTGTTCGGTGAGGAGCCGCACCTGCCCTACGACAGGGTGGCGCTGTCCCGCCGCCTCGTCGATTCCGAAGACCTCACCCTCGGCGACACCGCCCTGTGGGAATCCGAGACGATCCGCTACCGCAGCGGCAGCAAGGTCGTCGGCCTCGACGCCGAGGTCAAGGCCATCACCCTCGACGGCGGCGAACGGGTCGACTACGACGACCTGGTCTTCGCCACCGGCTCCGCCGCCACCGTGCCGCCGATCCCCGGCGCCGAGGCCGGCCACGTCTACCGCACTCTCGAAGACGTCGACTTCCTCGTCGGAGAGATCGCCCGGCTGCGGGAGCGCCTCGGCCGCCCGGCCAACGTCGTCGTGGTCGGCGGCGGACTGCTCGGCCTCGAAGCCGCCGGCGGACTCGCCAGGCTCGGCGCCGCATCCACTCTCGTGCACTCGGGCAACTGGCTGATGAGCGCGCAGCTCGACGAGGGCGCCGGCCAGGCGCTCGGCCGGCTGATCGGCGCGCAGGGCATCACCCTGGCGCTCGGCACCCGGCCCACCGAGATCCTGCGCTCCCCCACCGGCCGGGTGCTCGGCGTCGCGCTGACCAACGGCAGCCAGCTGCACGCCGACCTCGTGGTCTTCTCCATCGGCATCACCCCGCGTGACGAACTCGCCCGCGCCGCCGGCCTGGAGACCGGCCCGCGCGGCGGCATCGTGATCGGCGACGACTGCCGCACCTCCGCCGCCGATGTCTGGGCCATCGGCGAGGTCGCGAGCATCAATGGCGTCTGTGTGGGCCTGGTCGCCCCGGCCAATGCCATGGCCGAGGTCACCGCCGACAGGTTGCACGGCGGCGAAGCCGTCTTCCCCGGCATCGACGACGCCACCAAGCTCAAGCTCTCCGGCGTCGAGGTGGCCAGCTTCGGCGACGCCCTGGGCCGCACCGAGCACTGCCTCGAGGTGGTCTACGCCGACCCGGCCCGCGGCCTCTACCAAAAGATCGTCGTCACCGGGGACGCCAAGACCCTGCTCGGCGGCATCTTCGTCGGCGACGCCTCGCCGTACACGTCGCTCCGGCCGCTGCTCGGCCGCGAACTGCCCGCCGAGCCCGGCGCCTACCTCTCCGCCGCCGGCGCCGAACCGCCCGCGGGCAGCGACCTGCCCGACGACGTGCAGCTCTGCTCCTGCAACAACGTGTCGGTCGGCGCGGTGCGCGAAGCCATCCGCGGCGACCACGGCGAGGCCTGCACCGAGCTCGGCCCGCTCAAGGCCTGCACCCGCGCCGGCACCCAGTGCGGCTCCTGCGTTCCACTGGTCAAGAAGATCCTCGAAACCGAGCTGAAGAAAGCCGGCATCGAGGTGTCCAAGGCCCTCTGTGAGCACATCGCGCTCAGCCGCAGCGAGCTGTTCGAGAGCGTGCGCATCCTGCAGCTCGCCTCCTTCGACGAGATCATGGAGCGCTTCGGCACCGGCCTCGGTTGCGACATCTGCAAGCCGACCATCGCGTCGATCCTGGCCAGCCAGACCAACGGCTACGTGCTGGATGCCGGTCGCGGCGGCCTGCAGGACACCAACGACAGGGCCTTGGCGAACATGCAGAAGGACGGCACCTATTCGGTGGTGCCCCGCATCCCGGGCGGCGAGATCACCCCGGCCAAGCTCAAGGTGATCGCCGAGGTGGCCGAGGAATACAAGCTGTACACGAAGATCACCGGCGGCCAGCGCATCGACATGTTCGGCGCTCGCCTCGAGCAGCTGCCCGAGATCTGGAAGATCCTGGTCGACGCCGGCTTCGAATCCGGGCAGGCGTACGGCAAGAGCCTGCGCACCGTGAAGAGCTGCGTCGGCAGCACCTGGTGCCGGTTCGGCGTGCAGGATGCCGTCTCCATGGCCATCCAGCTGGAGCTGCGCTACCGCGGGCTGCGGTCGCCGCACAAGTTCAAGCTCGGTGTCTCCGGCTGCGCCAGGGAGTGCGCGGAGGCCCGCGGCAAGGACATCGGCATCATCGCCACCGATCTGGGTTGGAATCTCTACGTCGGCGGCAACGGCGGCTTTCAGCCTGCGCACGCGCAACTGCTGGCCCAGGACCTCGACGACGACACTCTCATCGCCTACATCGACCGCTACCTGATGTACTACATCCGCACCGGCGACAGGCTGCAGCGCACCGCGCGCTGGCAGGAGGAGCTGCCCGGCGGGCTCGAGCACGTGCGCGACGTGGTGGTGAACGACAGCCTGGGCCTGGCCGCCGAACTGGAACTGGCGATGTCTGCGCACGTGGGCAGTTACGAGGACGAGTGGGCAGCGACGCTCAAGGACCCGGAACGTCTCCGCCGGTTCCGCTCTTTCGTGAACGCGCCCACCACCCCCGACCCGGCGATCGTGCAGGTGCTCGAGCGCGGCCAGCCGCGGCCGGCCTGGCCCGGCGAGCGCGAGACCGCCCGGAACGCCGCCGGCGCCGTGTCCGCGGGCGCCGTGCAGACCGGCGCCGACTTCTTCGGGGTGAGCGTCAACGAGCCCGACGACGATGCGGCCCCGGCCACCGGACCGGTGCTGCTCTCCGGCGCACGCATCCCGATGCGACCCGCCGACCGCGCCGACACCGGGAACACAGACACCGGGCGGCACTCGTCGACCGCGGCCGCCCGCGAAGAAGGAGAATAGGACCATGCCGAACCCGTCCCTCGACATCAGTCTCGACGTGACCGGCCGCCGGGTGCTCGTTCTCGGCGGCAGCCGCCCCGCGCGCCGGGTGATCGCCCGCTACCGGGCCGCCGGCGCCATCGTCTACCTGGCCGCCGACACCTACGAGGTGCCCAACCCGCTCGTGCGCTCCGTCGCCTGGCCACAGTCCCAGGCGGCCTGGCGCGACCTCGTCTCGGCCGTCGACCTGGTGGTGGCGGTCGATGTGCCGCCCTCCGCCGCAGCCGCCCTCGAGACCGCCTGCACCGAGAAATCGGTCTGGCTCACCCGGGCCGCTGCCGCCCCGGTGGCCAGGCCCGGCCACGTCACGCTGGTCGGCGGTGGCCCCGGCGACGACGACCTGCTCACCGTCGCCGCGCTCAGCGCGCTGGCCGGCGCCGACATCGTCTACTACGACAGGCTCGGACCGCACGACCGCCTCGACGAGTGGGCGCCGGGCGCCGAACAGGTCAATGTGGGCAAGCTCCCCGGCCACCACGCCGTGCCGCAGGTCGAGATCGAACGGATGCTCGTGGCCAGCGCCCTGGCCGGCCTCACCGTGGTGCGCCTGAAGGGCGGCGACCCGTTCGTGTTCGGCCGCGGCGGCGAGGAGATGGCCGCCTGCCGCGCCGCAGGCGTGCCCGTCACCGTGATCTCCGGGGTCACCAGCGCCATCGCCGTACCGGCGCTGGCGGGCATCCCCGTCACCCACCGCGAACTCTCCAAACTGTTCACCGTGCTCTCCGGCCACGTGCCGCTCAGCGAAGAGGAACTCGCCCACCTGGTGGGCCTGGGCGGCACCATCGTGGTGTTGATGGGGGTGGGCACCCTGCCGCACCTGGCCAGCGGCCTGGCCAGGCACGGCATGCGCGCCGACATGCCCGTCGCCATCATCGAACGCGGCTTCTCCGCCCACCAACGCACCACGGTGGCCGCGATCGACACCGTCGTGCGGGTCGCCGGCGAGGTCGGCGCGCGCTCCCCCGCCGTGCTCGTGATCGGCGACGTCGTGCGCCTGGCCCAGCAGGATGACGCCACCGCGGTGGCGGTGCTCGCAAACGCCGCTACACTCTCAGGCCAGAGGTAACCGAAGCCACACACCTGCCACCAGAACCATCGGAGACACAGTTAACGACATCGGAATCGAAGCGGGCCAGCCCGGCTTCCGCCCGGACCAGCTCGACGGCTTTCGCATCGGAGTCACCTCAGACCGCCGCAGCGAAGACCTGATCGCCGCGTTCGAGAGGCGCGGAGCCGACGTTCTGCACGCCCCGGCGATCCGCATCGCCGCTGCCGCCGACGACGCGCAGATCACCGCGGACACCGCCGCGATCATCGCCGCGCGGCCCGACGTGCTGCTCGCCACCACCTCATACGGCATCCGGCGCTGGTTCGAGGCCGCGGATGCGGCCGGGCTCGGCCACGACCTCACCGAGACCCTCGAGCACAGCCGCATCCTGGTGCGCGGGCCGAAGGCACGCGGCGCCATCCGGGCGGCCAACCTCGACGATTCCGGCATGAGCGACGAGGAGACCACCCGCTCGCTGGTGGACAAGGTGCTGCAGGACGACGCGACCGGGCTCACCGTGGCCGTGCAGTTGCACGGCTTCACCGACGAATCCCAGATCGACCGGCTGCGCGAGGCCGGCGCCACAGTGCTCACCGTGGCACCGTACCGGTGGCTGCTGCCGGAGGATTCCAGCCGGGTGCTCAAGCTCATCGACGCCGCCTGCACCGGCTCGCTCGACGCCGTCACCTTCACCAGCGCCCCCGCCGTCGAAGCGCTCTTCGGCGCGGCGGATGGCGTTGGCCGGCTCGAAGCGCTGCAGGAGGCCCTGCGCGGACCGGTCGTGGCCGCCGCGGTCGGCCATGTCACGGCCGCTCCCCTGGTTGCCGCCGGCATCACCCCGATCGTGCCTGAGCGCTTCCGGATGGGCGCGCTCATCAAGCTCGTCTGCGATTACCTCGCCGATGAGCGGGTGCTGCGCCTGGACAGCCGGCACGGCCAGGTGGAGTTGCGTGGCCGCAAGGTGAGCGTGGCCGGCGCATCCGCCCTGCTGCCGCCCACTTCGCTGACCCTGCTGCGGGCGCTGCTCGCCGCACGCGGGTCGGTGCTGTCCAGGGCGGACCTCACCAGGGCGTTGCCCGAGATCCAGGACGATCACGCCGTGGATGTGGCGATCAGCCGGTTGCGCCAGGCGCTGCCGGCGCCCGCCCTGGTGGCCACCGTCATCAAGCGCGGCTACCGCATCGACGTCTAGCCCGGCCACAATCCCGCCGCCCGTTCCGCCACCGCTGAGCGCGCCGCCCCCAGGGCAGCGAGTCGCGGCAGCTTTCCCCTTGGGGCGCCCTGAAGGGGTGTTCTGCCGCAATTCGCCGAGCGGCGCCGCGCCCGGTCGACGGATGCCCGGGCGGGCTAACTGAACCGGCCAGCGACCTCGTCGAGCACCGACTCGGAACCGGCGTAGATGCCGTCGGGCCGGGGCCAGTGGCTGATCACGTCGGTGAAGCCGAGCTCGGCCGCCCGGCCGACGGCGTCGTCGAAGGCGCCGACGCTCTGCAGCGAGTAGGCGCCGCCGCTATCCAGCGACAGGTAGCGGTCCAGCGTGCCCGGCTCTCGATCCGCCGCGGCGAGGGTGTCGTCCAGCCGGCGCCCCAGCGCTGTCACCGCGTCCCACCAGGCTTCGCCCACGGCGCCGTCGGCCCCGGTGGTCACCCACCCGGCCGCGTGCTCGGCGACGAGGCGCAGACCCTTGGGCCCGTTGGCGGCGATCACGAACGGAACCCGGGGGGTCTGCGCCGGCCGGCCCACCATCCGGGCGTCCACCGCCGTGTACCAGTCGCCCGTGAAGCTGAAGCCTCCGGCGCCGGATTCCTCGTGCCGCAGGAGCAGGTCGAGGTCGGTCACGAACTCGGCGAACCTCTCGTGCCGCTGACGCGGCGTGTACGGCGGCTGGCCGAGCACGAAGGCATCAAAACCGGTGCCGCCCGAACCCACCCCGAGCAGCATCCGCCCGCCGGAGATGTCGTCGACGGTCGCGAGTTCCTTGGCGAACGGCACCGGATGCCGAAAATTCGGGGAGGCGACGAAGGTGCCCAGCCGGATCCGGTCGGTGACCGCGGCGGCGGCGGCCAGCGTGGGGATGGTGGCGTGCCAGGGCTGGTCGGCCAGGCTGCGCCAGGACAGGTGGTCGTAGGTCCAGGCGTGATCGAAACCGTAGTGCTCGGCGGCCTGCCATTTGCGGCGGGCCTCCGGCCACTCGGACTGGGGCAGGATGACGATTCCATGGCGCATACCCGCAGTCTACAAACCGGCCGGACGGTGCTATGACTGGTGTCGGCAGCATCCGTACCCGACCGAAGCCGAGGACTGCAAAGGAGCATCCGATGAGCACAGCCGTGACCCCGGGCCGATTCGCCGGCCAGACCGCCATCGTCACCGGAGCGGGCTCCGGGATCGGGAAGGCGAGCGCCGTGCGACTGGCCCAGGAGGGCGCCAGGGTCATTGCCGGTGACGTGATTCCCGCCCGGTTGCAGGAACTCGTCGACCAGTACGCCGACCTGGACATCGTCACCGTGGACGGCGATATCAGCCACGAGGACACCACCACCCGGCTGGTCGCCGCGGCGAACGGCCGCATCGACGTGGTCGCCAACGTCGCGGGGGTCATGGATGGCTTCCTGCCGGCCGCCGAGGTCGACGATGCCACCTGGGAGCGGGTGTTCGGCATCAACGTGACCGGGATGATGCGTCTGATCCGCGGCGCCCTGCCGGTGATGCTGGCCGGCCGCGGCGGGTCGATCGTCAACGTCACGTCGGAGGCTGGGCTCCGCGGCGGGGCCGCCGGGGTCGCGTACACGGCCTCCAAACACGCCGTGATCGGACTGACCCGCAACACCTCGGTCATGTATTCGGGCCAGGGCATCCGCTGCAACGCCGTGGCGCCCGGCGGGGTGCAGACCAATATCGAGGCTCCGATGCTCTCGCCCCTGGCCGGTTCGGTGCTCGGCCCGGTGTTCCAGCACGTGCTGCCGCCCGTGGCCACCTCCGAGCAGCTGGCCGCCGCCATCACCTGGCTGGCCAGCACGGATTCGGCGAACGTGACCGGCATCGTGCTGGCGTCGGACGGCGGCTGGTCGGCGATGTGATCCCGGGCACCGGCCCCGGCCGTGCGATCAGGGATGCGGATGTCGGACGGTGCTGGCAGACTCACCGCATGACAGGCACAGACCAGACCCAGAGCCCCGTCCCCTTCCCCGGCCACTCGCACGGCCGTGCCACCCATCCCGTCCGCTGCGGCGTCGTGCCGCCCTACCTCCTCGAGCGCCTGGCCGCGGTCGAGGACCCACGCTTCGAGGCGGCGGCCGAGGCCGCCAGACGGTCCCTGCGCGTTGACGACCCCATCCGCAGCCTGCGCTTCGGCGACCGCCGCACGAGCGCCCTGCCCACACCGCCCGCCCGGGCCGTGCCCGGTGTCACCACCCGCACCATCAGCGATGCCGGTCACCTGCAGACGCTGCCCGGCCGGGTGGTGCGCACCGAGGGCCAACCGCCGGTCGCCGACGTGGCCGTCAACGAGGCCTACACGGGGCTCGGCGACACCCACGGGCTGTACTGGAGCCAGTACCAGCGTGACTCCATCGACGGTCGCGGCCTGCCGCTGGACGCGACCGTGCACTACGGGCGCGACTACGACAACGCGTTCTGGGACGGCGAGCGCATGGTGTTCGGCGACGGCGACGGCGAGGTCTTCAACAGGTTCACGGTGTCGCTGAGCGTGATCGCGCACGAGCTCACCCACGGGGTCACCCAGTACAGCGCAAACCTCGCCTACCAGGGCCAATCGGGGGCGCTCAACGAATCGGTGTCGGATGTGTTCGGGGCTCTCGTCGAACAGTACGCCGCGGGCCAGAACACCCAGGCGGCGAGCTGGTTGATCGGCGAAGGGCTCTTCACCGACCAGGTGCAGGGCCAGGCGCTGCGGTCGATGAAGGCTCCGGGCACCGCCTACGACGACGACGTGCTCGGCACAGACCCACAGCCGGCGTCGATGGACGGCTACATCGAGACCGAAGACGATTACGGCGGAGTGCACCTCAACTCCGGTATCCCGAACCGGGCCTTCTACCTGGTCGCCGAGGCCGTGGGCGGCAACGCCTGGGAGGCCCCCGGGCAGATCTGGTACGACACGCTCACCGGGGGAAACCTCCGGGCGAACGCCGACTTCGCGTCATTCGCCGCGGCAACGGCGACGGTCGCGGCCATCCGCTACGGTGCTGGCTCCACCGAGCACGACGCCGTTCTGGCCGGGTGGGACGGGGTGGGCCTGGGGTTCGATCCGCTGCAGGCGGCCTCCTGACCTGGCGGGCACCGTCCGGCGTTCGCTGGGAAGCAACCGCCGATCACGCCAACCTCCCCGATCGGTAAGCAGCCGGACGTAGCATGGGGCCATGAAGGTCGTCGTCTCACGTAGCGGAGGGCTCGCCGGGCTCCGGGTCACCTGGGACCTGCAGGTCGACGAGCAACCGGATGCGGCGGCGTGGATGCAGTTCCTCGAAGGGCTGCCCTGGGACGAGGCCGAGGACACCGCGCCGGCGCCCGACCGCTACGTGTACCGCATCCGGTGCGCACCGCACGAGGTGGTGCTCGCCGAACCCCAGGTGCACGGCGCCTGGAAAGACCTGATCGACAGGGTCAGGGCCGCCAGCGAACGGTAGACCCGGCGGCCAGCAAAGCCGCGTAACAAACCGGCGTGGACGACGCCGTGCTTGGGATACTGACGGGATGACCTCCGCGAAGCAGATTCCCACCACCCATGCCGGCAGCCTCCCCCGCACCGACGCGTTGCTCGCGGCCAACGACGCCCGCCAGGACGCTGCCGCTGGAGGGCTGACGCTCGACAGCCCGGACGGCTTCCTACCGCTACTCGAGGGCGCCGTCGTCGATCTGGTGCAGCGTCAGGCCGACGTGGGCCTCACCCTCCCCGGCGATGGCGAATTCGGCAAGGCCATGTCCAGCGCCGTCGACTACGGCGCCTGGTGGTCGTACTCCTTCCAGCGGCTCAGCGGCCTGGAACTCGTTCCCGGCGGTCCGTTCGCCGGCGCCCCGGTGCGATCCAGCCCCGGCCACGTGCGGCTGACCACGTTCCCCGACCGGCGGGACTGGACCCTGTTCGCGGATGCCTACGGCGACCCGAAGAGCGGCATCTCCGTCGGCGATCGTGCCCCGGCCTTCCCCACCGCCACCGGCCCGGTCACCTACACGGGCCAGGATGCGATCGCGCACGACATCGCGAACCTGAAGACCGGTCTGGCCGCGGCCGGTCTGGAGCAGGGTTTCATCACGGCGCTGTCCCCCGGCAGTGCGTCGCGCATCGGCAACGAGTTCTACGCCACCGAGGAAGAATTCGTCTGGGCGATGGCCGACGCCCTGCGCGAGGAATACCGCGCCGTGATCGACGCCGGCCTGATCCTGCAGATCGACGACCCCTCCATCGCCGAGAACTGGGACCAGATCAACCCGGCGCCGAGTGTCGAGGACTACCTCGCATTCACGCGTATCCGGGTCGAAGCGCTCAACCACGCCCTCCGCGGACTGCCGGAGGAACAGATCCGGTTCCACCTCTGTTGGGGAAGCTGGCACGGACCGCACACCACCGACCTGGAGTTCCGCTACCTGGTCGACACCATGCTCGACATCAACGCCGGCTCGTATTCCTTCGAGGGCGCCAATGCCCGCCACGAACACGAGTGGCGAATCTGGGAAGACGTGACCCTGCCAGAGGGCAAGAGCATAGTTCCCGGCGTCATCGGCCACGCCACGAATGTGGTGGAGCACCCCGAACTCGTCGCCGACCGGATCGAACGGTACGCCGGTGCCGTCGGCCGGGACAACGTGGTCGCATCCACCGACTGCGGCCTGGGCGGCCGAATCCATCCGCAGATCGCCTGGGCGAAGCTGGACTCGCTCGTCGCCGGAGCCGAGCTGGCCACGACCCGACTGTGGGGCAAGAAGGCCGTGAACATCCGTTAGGGCAACACGCCGCCGGCTGACCGGCGGTACTCGCCGAGCGGACCGCAAAGTGGGACTATGAGGTATGGACATCAACGACCCTGATCCGGTGCGCATTCTCAGCGAGGACGAGTGCTGGGAGTTGCTGCTCTCGTCGAGCTTCGGCCGTCTCGCGGCCGCCGTGGCGGATGACATCGAGATCTTCCCACTCAACTTCGTCGCGGCCGACAACAAGCTGCTGTTCCGCACCGCTGAGGGCACCAAGCTGCTGGCCCTCACCGTGAACAACAAGGTGGTGCTGGAGACCGATGACATCGGCCGAGCCGACGCCTGGAGTGTCGTTGTGAAGGGCATCGCCAGAATCCTGGACACCCAGGCCGAGATCGATGCCGCCAACGCGCTCCCGCTGCGGCCGCTGGTTCCCACCCTCAAGTACATCTGGGTCGAGATCACGCCCACCGAGCTGAGCGGGCGCCGGTTCGCCCTGGAACCGGAGCCTGAACGGTACTAGCGGGACGAAAGCAGGTGGCCGCGTCGGCTAGTCGCTCGCCGCGGCCGGGGTCACGGTGCCCTCTCCGGAGAGCCCGATGAGCATCAGCACCGCAGTTCCATAGGCATCCGCCGGGGTGGCCGCCTCGAAAACCTCGTCCACGCCGCGCAGGTGCACGCTCACCCGGTAGCGCTCGTCACCGAGCCGGTGCAGCGAGCGGAAGGTGCCGCGGAGCAGGGCGCGCAGCTGATCCTCGCGCGGCAGCCACAGGGCGTCCTCGAGGGCGAGCGAGTCCAGCGCCCACTCCGTCGTGCCGTTGAAACCGAGGATGGTGCCGGTATCGAACTCGTGAGCCTCGATGGTCATCTCGCTGACGGTGAAAACCTCGGAATCGAAACCGGGCCGTTCGATCCGGAACGCGTCGCCGGAGACCGGACGCCAGGACAATCCGGCCTGCTGCAACGCACGGGCACAGTCGATTGTGATCATGCCCCATTATCGGTGGCCGCACCGCAGAACGCGAGGGCCACTGCTGCACTCACACCCGCCCATCAGGCGAAAAGGCCCCGGAGCGCCGTCGGTGTTCTCCGGGGCCAGCCCTGCCGAATGAAGCAGGTGCGGATCCAGCTCCTTAGCTGACGCCGAGCAGGTCGATCACGAAGATCAGGGTCTTGCCCGACAGACGGTGGCCGCTTCCGGCCGGGCCGTAGGCCAGGTGTGCGGGCACGGTGAGCTTGCGGCGGCCGCCGACCTTCATGCCGGGGATGCCCTGCTGCCAACCGGCGATGAGGGAGCCAAGCGGGAAGTTGATCGACTGGCCGCGGTTCCACGAGGAGTCGAACTCTTCGCCGGTGTCGTATTCGACACCGAGGTAGTGCACGTCGACGGTGGCGCCGGCGGTGGCTTCAGCACCGTCACCCACCACGATGTCGACGATGTCGAGCTGTTCGGGCGCGGGGCCCTCCGGGAAGTCGAGTTCGGGCTTGGAATTCAAATCAGTCATGAGTCCATCCAATCGGATTCCGGGTCCGGACGCACACCGAGAAATTCCCCCTTGCGCGAACGCCGCCCTGGGGTGCATTCTTATTTCACAAAACTCGTCGCCCGGGAGAGTTGTCGGCAGTGCCACACCACCGGACGACGAGTTTTCTCGTTCCCGGATGGCCGGGCGCGGCCGGCCGATGCGTTTCAGCCGATGACCTGGGCGCGATCGCTCATCAGCAGGCCCAGCAGCCGGGCCTCCTCGACCTGGTCGGGGGTCGCGCCGGGCCGGGCTGACGCGGCGCGCTTGGACGGATGCAGCTCGGCGCTGACCAGACGCTGTCGCACCGAAGCCAGCCGGGTGGCATCGATGATGAAGCGGTTCATGGCCAGACGGCGCGCCGACGGTTGCCCGTGCGCCCAGGCGCGCGCCTGGCGCCTGCCCCGGGGAGTGGCCAGCATGGCCACCTCGGCCGGGGTGAACCAGCCGACCGCCGCGTAGTCGCCGAGGCGTTGCACCGTGAGCTTCTCCTCGGTGCGTCGCAGCATCACCACTGCCAGGATCGCGCCGATGAACAGCGGCACCTGCACGAGGAAGTAGTAACCCACCAGCGACGCGTCGTCGGTGAAGAAGAAGAAAGCGCCGTTCCACACAGCGTGCAGCACGACGGCCGCAGCGAGGCCGACCAACACCGTACCGAGGTAACTCGATCCGTGCGCCCGCCGGGCGGCCAAGCCGATGGCCAGGCCGGTGCAGGCTGTGAACAAAACGTGCGCGAACGGGGAGATCACACCGCGCAACAGGAAGGTCACCCCGAGATCGGCGATTCCGCCGTCGAGCATCGCCACACCGAAGTACTGGATGTTCTCCGAGAACGCGAAACCTGCCGCGATCACGGCGGCGTAGACGACGCCGTCGATCGGACCGTTGAACTGACCGCGGATCACCCAGAACAGCAGCAGGATCCCGAAGCCCTTCGCGGTCTCCTCCACGAGCGGCGCCTGGATGACGGCGGCCGTGAAGTCTCCCGCTGGTCGGGCCACACCGCTGGTCGCGACGACGATCTGCACACCGAGGTCGAACACCAGTGCCGTCACGATCGAAACGCCGGCACCCCACAGGAAGGCGAACCAGAGGGCCGGCCGGGGTTCGGGCTCCCACCGGTCGATCCAACGCACCGCCAGAATCACCAGGGTGAGCGGCACCAGCGCGAGCAGCAGGCAGACCAGGAGGGCGCCCGCACCGAGGAACGTCGACAGGTACACGAGCACCAGCATCAGCGCGAGCGCCGCCACCGCGATCCCGATGCTGGCCCACACCACAGTGCTCGAGTTCGTGCGCCGCACCGGCGTGGTCCACACCGGCGTCTCGATGGGGGTGGCCTGCGTGGGCACGGCGAGAGGTCGGCCGGTCGGGTCGAGGGTCATGCCCGCCAGTTTACGGGGATCACACCGGTTCGAAGCGTGTTTTCCCGCCTCCATCACGGCGGGGGCGGTGTCCGATTCCCGCTACCGCACTGAAGGCGACCGTGCCAGTCTGGAGGGGTGACCACCGCGACCTCCTCCCCCGACCAGGCCGGTGCCCGCGCGCCCGGACCCCGCCCCACCTCGGCCGGCGTCTCGGCCGGCGTTTCGGCCGGCGTTTCGGCCCGGGGCAACGTCGACGACCCGGTCTTCGCCGAACGCTACCGCGCCATGTCGTCGCGGGACGCCCGCTTCGACGGGCAGTTCATCACCGGTGTGCACTCCACCGGCATCTACTGCCGGCCGAGCTGCCCGGCCGTGACTCCCAAGCCCGGCAATGTGTCGTTCTTCCTCACCGCCGCCGCGGCGCACGAAGCGGGTCTGCGGGCCTGCAAGCGGTGCCTGCCCGACGCCGTGCCGGGCTCGCCGGCCTGGAACGTGCGGGACGACCTGGCCGCCAGGGCGATGCGCCTGATCGGCGACGGCACCGTCGAACGTGAGGGCGTGCCCGGTCTGGCGCAGCGGCTCGGTTACACCCCCCGTCACCTCACCAGGGTGCTCGTCGCCGAGGTGGGAGCCGGCCCCCTCGCCCTGGCCCGCGCTCACCGCGCGCAGACCGCCAGGGTGCTGCTCACGAGCACCGACCTGCCGGTCACCGACGTGGCGTTCGCCGCCGGTTTCGGCAGCGTTCGGCAATTCAACGACACCATCACCGCCGTCTACGAGCGCACCCCCTCGGCACTGCGGGCCGGTTCCCGGTCGTCGACAGCACGGCCAGGCCCGGCCCACGACGCCCTGGGAGCCGGCGCCGTCGGCGACGGGGCCGGCTCGAGAATCAGCCTCGTCCTGCCCGCCCGGGCGCCGTTCGACGGGTCCGGCCTACTCGCTTTCCTGGGCGTGCGAGCCGTCGCCGGCGTCGAACGCTCCACCCCCGCGGGGTACGAACGCACCCTGCGGCTCCCGCACGGTTGGGCGCACCTGCACCTGGCACTGGCGGGTACCGTCGACGCGCCGGCTGTGGCCTGCACGGTGCGGGTGAGTAGCCTCGCCGACCTCGCACCTCTCGTCAGCCGGGTGCGCCGCCTGTTCGACCTCGACGCGGATGCCCAGGCCATCGACCGGGCCCTGGCCGACGACCCGGCGCTGGCCGGGTCTGTGCGCCGGACTCCCGGCATCCGGGTGCCGGGCAGTCTCGACCCCGAGGAGACCCTGTTCAGGGCGCTGCTCGGCCAACAGGTGTCGGTGGCGTCCGCCCGCACTGCACTCGGCCGGCTCAGCGCCGCCCTGGGCGAGCCGGTGCCGGGACACCATGACCGGAACACCGCCGACGCCGAGCCGCACCTGCTCTTCCCCACCGCCGCCCGCATCGCCGAACACGGCCGGGAGGTGCTGCGTGGCCCGGCCGCCCGCATCGACTCGATCGTCCGCGTCGCCGAGGCGCTGGCGGTCGGCGAGCTCGCGCTCGACGTGGGGGAAGCCCGCGCCGACCTGGAAGCCCGGCTCATCGCCATGCCGGGAATCGGACCGTGGACCGCCGGCTACGTGGCCATGCGGGTTCTGGGCAGTCCAGACATCCTGCTCACCAGCGACCTCGCCCTGCGCCAGGGCGCCGACGCCCTGGGCCTGCCGGCCACGGCCAGGGACCTCGCCGCGCGCGGCGCCTGGTGGGCGCCGTGGCGCAGCTACGCGGGCATGCACCTCTGGCGGGCGGCCGGCGGCGGGCGACCGGCCGCGCCGACGGTTCCCGACAAGAACGGTTCTGGCCGGTTACGCTGAAGAAGTGAAGTTTGCGCATCTCAGAGTCGAAGGCCAGTCCGTCCCCCGTCTCGCCCTCGTGGTGGACGACGCAGCGCTCTTCCTCGACGAGGTGATCGACGACGCCCCGCGCGATCTTCAGGACCTCATCGAGAAGGGCGCTCCCGAATTCGACAGGGTGCGGGCCCTCACCGCGAACGCGTTGACCCACGGGGCCAGCCTCACCCCGATCGACGACCTGCGGCACTCCTCTGCGGTCCTGCGCCCCCCGCAGATCATCGCCATCGGCGCCAACTACGCCGCCCATTCGTCCGAGCTCAAGCTGCGCAGCGAGACCGCCACCACGGTGTTCTCGTTGTGGCCGAATTCGCTGACCGGGCACGAGTCGATCATCACCTGGCCGAGCGACCTGACCAGCCAGGTGGACTACGAGGCTGAGCTCGGTGTGATCATCGGCCGACCGGCCCGCAACGTGTCGGTGCGCAACGCCCTCGACTACGTCTTCGGTTACACGGTCGTGAACGACATCACCGCCCGCGACCTGCAGTTCTCCGAGGCGCAGTGGTCCAGGTGCAAGTCGTTCGACGGCTTCACACCGACGGGCCCGCTGGTGGTCACCGCCGAGGAGATCACCGACCCGCAGAACCTGTGGCTGACCACCCATGTCGACGGGCGCATCCTGCAGGACGCGTCGAGCGGCGACATGGTGCGCACCGTCGCCGAGATCATCTCCTACCTGTCGCTGACCTCCACCCTGATGCCCGGCACGCTGATCTCCACGGGCAGCCCGGGCGGCGCCGGCTACAGCCGCAAACCGCAGGTGTTCCTCAAGGACGGGTCCACCGTCACCGTCTCGATCGACAAGATCGGACTGCTCACAACCCATTGCCGTGAGATCTGACCTGGGATGCCCAGCGTGCCCGGCACCGCGAATGTCCTCACCATCTCGGTGGTCATACCGGTCTACAACGACGCCGATTTTCTGCGCACCTGCCTGCGCGCGCTCTCCCAGCAGCGCCGGCCCGCCGACGAGATCATCGTGGTCGACAATGCGAGCACGGATGCGACGGCGGCCATCGCTGTCGCCGCTCGCGTGCGCCTGGTCACCGAGCCGTTGCGGGGCATCTGGCCCGCCACGTCGGCGGGGTATGACGCGGCCACCGGCGACGTGATCGCGCGGCTCGACTCCGACTCCGTGCCGCCGGTGGACTGGCTGGAGCGGATCGAGGCGAGGTTCACGGCCGAACCGGGCACCACTGTGTACACCGGCCCCGGCGACTTCTACAACTGTGGCCAGGTGACGGCCTGGCTGGGTGATCGGTTGTATATCGGCGGTTACTTCCGCTGGATGGGGTTCTGGCTCGGCCATCCGCCGCTGTTCGGATCGAATTTCGCGATGCGCCGGCAGGTCTGGGCCGCGAACCGCGAGCGGGTGCGCCGCACCCGCAATGATGTGCACGACGACCTCGACTTCAGCATGCACCTGGGCCCGGACGAACCCGTCACTCTCGACAGGTCCCTGCGGGTGGGTATTTCCGCCCGCCCGTTCCAGACTCCGGCCGGTCTCGGACGCCGGGTGGCCTGGGCCGGTCGCACGCTGTTCTCCGGCTGGCCGGACTACTCACCGTGGCGCATCCGCCACCGCTCCGCGAGTCGCGGCAGAAGCCCCCTTCGCGAGCGCTGAAGGGGCAATCTGCAGCAACCCGCGCCCGGATGCTGCGCTGCCGTGCTGCCGTCACCGGCCGCGCGCGTAGAGAGCGAGCATGTCGCGGGCCAGCTGGTGCGGGGTGGTCTCGCACGGACTGTGCCCGGTCGGATAGATCCGCAGGTCAGCGCCGATGCGGCGGGCGAACCTGCGGTGCAGCCGTACCCGCCACAGGTCGTGATCGCCCACGGCGATGAGCTTGGGCACCGGGCTGCCGGCCAGAGCGCGGCGCACATCGGGGGTGTGCTTCATCAGAGCGATGATCTCGTCCAGGCTGCTCCGCCGGGTGTAGCCGAATCGCATCCGCGCCAGGGCGAGCCGGCCAGGTCGGGTGTGGTTGCGGTTGGTGACGATGCCCCACACCATCAGCGACGCGATGCTGCGCGCGGGTACCAGACCGCTGATCGGCCCGAGCCAGCGCACGCCGCGGAAGGTCTGTCCCCGGCCCGGCGGCGTGGTGAGTAACACCAGGGAGGCGAACAGCTCCGGCCGGCTGGCCAGGGTCAGCTCGGCGACCAGGCCGGCGAACGAGTAGCCGAGCACGTGCACCGGGGCCTCCCCCGACTCCAGCACGGCCACGAGGTCGGCCACGAAGAGGTCGAAATCAAGGCGTCGGCCTGGCCCGGGTCCGGCAGACGCGGACTCGTACTGGCCGGCCAGGTCGAAGCTCTCCACCCGGTAGCCGGCGTCGGCGAGGAGCGGTGCCAGCAGCACGAAGTCCTCCTTCGACCCCGTCGCCCCTGGCACGAGCACCACCCGCGGGTCGCCGCGCCGCCCCAGGGCGATGGCAGCGAGCCGGCCGCTCGGCGCCGGGAATCCATAGCTCTCGGTGTCCGGCGGCAGCACCGTCCAGTCGACGTCGGGCAGGGCGGCGTCGAGCATCGCGGGCCGATCGTGTTCGATCGGCCCGTACCGGCGGCTGGGCTGCCTCGTACGCAGTGACACGGCACCAGAGTAGCGCCGGGTTCCCGCCTGTGCGGGGCCCAGCCCGGCCGGCGGGCAGACCGGACTATTCGATGATGGGGATGGAGGAGGTGCCGGTGTCCGGAAGCATGCCGGACAACCGGGCCGGTTCGAGCTCGCGCATGACATCTTCCCTCGTCATCAGGTTCGCCTCCACCACCAGGTCGGCCACATTGCGCCCGGTGAGCAGCGCCGTCTGCGCGAGCGCGGCGGCGGCCGCATAGCCGATGTGCGGGATCAGCGCGGTGATCACGCCCACGCTCGAGCCGACCATGGCCGCGAGCCGGTCTTCGTTGGCCGTGATGCCGTCGATGCAGTTCACCCGCAGGGTCCACATGGCCTGGGTCATCCAGGTCAGGCTCTGAAACAGGTAGTGCGCGATGACGGGCTCGAAAGCGTTGAGCTGCAGTTGCCCGCCTTCCGCGGCCATCGTCACCGTCACATCCGCCCCGGCGACGGCGAACGCCACCTGGTTCACGACCTCGGGAATGACCGGGTTGACCTTGCCGGGCATGATGCTCGAGCCGGCCTGGCGGGGCGGCAGGTTGATTTCGCCGAATCCGGCCTGCGGGCCGGAGGACAGCAGGCGCAGGTCGTTGCAGATCTTGGAAAGCTTGATGGCGCTGCGTTTGAGGTTGCCGCTGAACGACATGAAACTGCCGGCGTCGCTGGTCGACTCGATCAGGTCGGGCGCCGCCTCGAGGTTGAGCCCGGTGATCCTGTTGAGGTGGCGGATGGCCGCGGCCGCGTAGCCGGGATCGGCGGTGATGCCGGTGCCGATCGCGGTGGCGCCCAGGTTGACCTCGGCGAGCAACCAGATCGTCTCGGTGAGCCTGTCGTAGTCTTCGCCGAGGGTGGTGGCGAAACCGTGGAATTCCTGGCCGAGGGTCATCGGCACGGCATCCTGCATCTGGGTGCGGCCCACCTTGAGGATCTGCTCGAACTCGTCGGCCTTGACCGAGAAGGAGCCCTGCAACGCCTTCAGCTCGCGCAGCAGGTGCTTGAGGAAGAAGGCCAGGGCGATCTTGATCGCGGTGGGGTAGGTGTCGTTGGTGGACTGGCTGCGGTTGACGTGGTCGATCGGGCTGAGGATGTCGTAGCGGCCGCGACCGTAGCCCGCGTTTTCCAGGGCGAGGTTGCAGATGACCTCGTTGGCGTTCATGTTGGTGGAGGTTCCGGCGCCGCCCTGCATGACGCCGACGACGAACTGGTCGTGGTGTCTGCCCTCGATGATCTCCTGGCAGGCGGCGTCGATCCAGTCGGCCCGTTCCTGGCTCAGCGCTCCGACCTCGGCGTTCGCGCGGGCGCAGGCCTGCTTCACCGATGCCAGCGCCACCACGAAGTCCGGGTACACCGAAATCGGGCGTTTGGCGATGGGAAAGTTCTCCAGCGCCCGCTTGGTGTGCACGCCCCAGTAGGCGTCGGCGGGAACCTCGACGCGACCGAGCGAGTCACGCTCGATGCGGAAGCCCGGGGTGGCCGCTGGGATGTCGGCGCCCAGGTCGCCAGTGGCAGGTATGGCTGTGCCGGTTGTCTCTATGGTCACGTCGGTGTTCATCGTCTCAGTGTCTGCGGACATGCTGGGTGTGGTGTGCACGCTGGCTCCATTGCCGTCGGGGACGAGCTTGTGGCTCATGACCGATTCACTCTATCGCGACCGCACCATCCGGCACCGGAGCCGCACATTTCGTCCGCTCCACGCAGGGAAGCAGCGCTTCCCGACCGGATGGTGCATAAAAACGGCAGTCCCGGCAAGCCCTCTGGTGGCGCCGCTTCCACCGAAACGACAGTTGAGGCCCCCTGGAAAGCTTCGAGGGGGCCTCAACTGTCATGTCGTGGCCGACTGCCTCAGCGGGCACCGGCCGCATCCGGCTACACGCCGAAGAGCACCTCGATGGGTCCGCGCACGAAGAACACCAGGAAGCCGAAGGCGACGACCCAGAGCAGCGGGCTGATCTCGCGGGCCTTGCCGGAGAGCGAGCGCACGATGACCCAGCTGATGAACCCCGCGCCGATGCCGTTGGCGATCGAGTAGCTCAGCGGCATCACGATAATGGTGAGGAACACCGGCAGCACGATGGAGAACTCGCTGAAGTCGATGAACCGGATCTGCGACACCATCATGGCGCCCACGATGACGAGCGCAGCGGCGGCCACCTCGAGCGGCACGATCTGGGTGAGCGGCGTGAAGAACATCGCGGCCAGGAAGAGCAGACCGGTGACCACGTTGGCGAAGCCCGTGCGGGCACCCTCGCCGATTCCGGCACCGGACTCGATGAACACCGTGTTCGACGAGGAGGACGTGGCCCCGCCGACGACGGCGCCGACGCCCTCGACGATCAGCGCAGACTTGAGCCGGGGGAAGTTGCCGTTCTTGTCGGAGACGCCGGCCTCGTTGGAGAGCCCGGTCATGGTGCCCATGGCGTCGAAGAAGTTCGTGAAGACCAGGGTGAAGACCAGCATCACGGCAGCGAGGATGCCGATGCGCTCGAAGGCGCCGAAGCTGACCTGGCCCACCAGGGACAGGTCGGGCAGGGCGACGAAGGTCGACGGCAGCACGGGCGCGTTGAGGTTCCAGCCCGCCGGGTTGGTTCCCAGCGATGGGCCCACCTTGAAGATGGCCTCGAGGATGACGGCGAGCACCGTAGTGCCGACGATGCCGATGAGCAGGGCGCCCTTGACCTTGCGGGCCACGAGCACGCCGATCAGCAGGAGCCCGATCACGAACACCGCGGTGGGCAGGCTGGCGACGGAGCCGGATTCGCCGAGCTGCACGGGCGGCGAGGCGACGCCGCTGGAGCGCACGAAGCCGGAGTCGACCAGGCCGATGAACGCGATGAACAGGCCGATGCCCACCGTGATGGCGATCTTGAGCTGGCGGGGCACGGCGGTGAAGATCATTTCGCGGAGGCCGGTTGAGGCCAGGAGCACGATGATGAGGCCGTTGATGACGACCAGTCCCATGGCCTCGGGCCAGGTCACCTGGCCGACGACGCTCACGGCCAGGAAGGAGTTGATGCCGAGCCCGGCGGCGAAACCGAACGGCAGGCGGGCGATGACACCGAAGAGGATCGTCATGACACCGGCGGTGAGCGCGGTGACGGCCGCGACCTGGCCGTTGGGCAGCCAGTTACCGGCGACATCCACTGCAGCCTGATCGGCGCTGAAGCCGCCGAGGATGAGCGGGTTGAGGATGACGATGTAGGCCATGGTGACGAAGGTCACCAGGCCGCCGCGCACCTCCCGGCTCCAGGTGGAACCGCGCCGGGTGATCTCGAAGTAGCGGTCGAGCGCCGACTTGGTGCCGCGGCCTGTCGGTTCGGGTCCGGCCGCGGGCGCGGGAACGGTTCCGGTGGGGGCGCCTGCAGCGGCGGTGGACTCGTGCTCTGATGTGGAAATGATGCTCTCCAGGTCGACGTTCGGCGGCGCGCCAAACGCCTTAGTCTACGACGCGGCCCGCGGTCGTGGAAATCAATCCAAGCGGGCTGATCAAACGTGCGGCACGAAGGCACCCCAGGCGATCCGGCGTTCGGCCTGCGGATCCGACTCCACACTGTCGTGGGTGTTGATGACGAGGGTCAGCCTGTCGACCTCCGTGTAGGCCGGCCAGGCGGCATCCGGAACGCCGGTGGCGGCGAAGCTCAGCCACCAGCCCTGCATGCGTGCGCCGATCGCCTTGAAAGCGCGGCGGCCGCCGAGCACCGTCATGCCGCGGCCGAACCAGCCGTCGAGCCTGTCGAACAGCGGGAACAGTTCGAGCCCGTGGGTGGCGTCCAGGCCCATCCGGCGCAGCAGCCGGGGCGCCGCGTCGAATCTGTAGAAGTGCACGGGCGCGTACCTGGAGTGCCGCTCCCCCACCTTCACGCTCGGGTACCAGAACGAGTAGTCGCCGCCGAAGTCCAGGGCGGCCCGCGACGCTGGCATGCCCGGGTACTGGGCCTTGAGCTTTTTCTTCGCCTTCTTCTTGGTGTTCGCGAAGACCGCCCGCATCCGCGGCGGCGTTGACGCGAGAATGTCGATGCGACCGCTGAACAGTGAGCCCTCACGCTGGTTGGTGCCGATGATCAGCGGCACGCGGTGCGCCCGGCCGTCGCGGAACGCGTCGAGCGGCCGTTCGGGCAGGAAGTCCCCGTCGATGACCGGGCAGAGCGGGATCGTGCCGGGGTACTGGTCGGGTGAGCGCACCGTGAGCGTGGTGGTCGCCCCGGCGAGGCGGGCCGGAGCGGCCTCCAGCAGCAGACGAACCGCCTCGGCGTCGGTGAGGCCAAGCCGCACCGGCGACTCCGCGTCCACCGGCGGCTCCGCCGCCGGGTTCGCGCGCTGCGCCGCGGGATGCACGGCAGTGGCACCGGTCTCCGGAGCACCCAGCGTCTGTTCGGCGAGGATGCCCACGAACGTCGCCGCCCACTCGGCGGTCAGCGCGGGCGGGTACACGGCGTTCGGCGGGGCGCTCTGGGCGATGGCCCGCTGGAACAGGCCCGCGGCCGCCGGCACCGTCATCAGGGTGGTCACGGCGTTGCCGCCGGCCGATTCACCGAACAGGGTCACGGCATCCGGGTCGCCGCCGAACGCGCGGATGTTGGCGCGCACCCAGGCGAGCGCCGCCACCTGGTCGCGGAGCCCCAGGTTGCTCTCGAATGGTCGCTCCGCTGTGGAGTAGCGGCTGAAGTCGAGGTAGCCGAGCGCGCCCAGCCGGTAGTTGATGCCCACGTAGAGAATGCCGCCGCGGCGCACGAGCCCCTCGCCCTGGCGAGGATTCTCCCTGGACGACCCCACGCTGTACGCGCCGCCGTGCACGAAGACCATCACCGGTCGGAGTGCCGCGTCGTCGATGGGCGCATCCGGGGCGATCACGTTGAGGTTCAGGCAGTCTTCGCTCTGCGGGATCCGCGGATGGGCACCGATGAACTGGCCGCGATGGCTCTGGATGGCCACGGGGCCGAACTCGGTAGCGTCGCGCACCCCCGGCCAAGGCGGGGCAGCGGCAGGGGCGCGGAAACGGAGCGCACCCACCGGCGCCGCCGCGTAGGGAATGCCACGCCAGGCGCGGATTCCGCGTTCGCTGACGCCGCGCACCAGCCCACCGGACACCCGGACCTCGAGCGGGTCAAGGGTGCGGGCGCCGGCGTGCGAAGTCATGGGGGTGATCCTAATCCGCTCCGCTGACGCCGGGGCAAACTCGGTGCCCGCCCGGCGGAGCACTACGCTCAAATGGGCCGCCAGAGGCATCCGGCCCGCCGGCTCCCACAGAAACGAGACACCAATGGCACTGCCCTGGACCCTGCACGGCGACGGTAAGACCGTCGGCCCGACCGACGTCGTGGCCCCAGGCGAACGCCTGAACTGGCCGATCACGATCGGCATCGGCGCCCAGCACGTGGTCGCCATGTTCGGCGCCACGTTCCTCGTGCCGCTGATCACCGACTTCCCGCCGAGCACCACGATCCTCTTCTCCGGAATCGGCACGATCCTGTTCCTGCTGATCACGCGGAACAAGCTGCCCTCCTACCTGGGTTCGTCGTTCGCGTTCATCGCCCCGATCACCGCAGCCACGGCCACCGCCGGAATGGGCAGCGCCCTGTTCGGCATCCTGGCCGTCGGCGTGCTGCTGGCCGTCGTCGGAGCCATCGTGCAGGTCACCGGCGCCGGCTGGATCGACGCGCTCATGCCACCGGTGGTGTCCGGCGCGATCGTGGCGCTGATCGGCTTCAACCTGGCACCGGTGGCCAAGGCAAACTTCACCCTGGCTCCGCTCACCGCCGTGATCACCCTCGCGGCGGTCATCCTGAGCACCGTGCTCTTCAGGGGCATCCTGGGCCGGTTGTCGATCTTCCTGGGTGTCATCGTCGGCTACGTCGCCGCCGTCATTCAGGGTGAGGTCGACTTCAGCGCCGTCGGCGAGGCCGCCTGGATCGGCCTGCCACCGTTGACCCTGCCGTCCAACCCGTTCCAGAACCCCGAAGTGTGGTCCATCCTGCCCGCCTTCCTGCCCGTGGTGCTGGTGCTCATCGCCGAGAACGTGGGCCACATCCGCGGTGTCGCGCAGATGACCGACAGCTCGGTCAACAGACTCACCGGCCGGGCGCTGCTCGCCGACGGCCTGGCCACGGTGCTGGCCGGCTTCGGCGGCGGCTCGGGCACCACCACCTACGGCGAGAACATCGGCGTGATGGCCGCCACCCGCATCTACTCCACGGCCGCTTACTGGGTGGCCGGCATCACGGCCGTGCTGCTCGGCCTCTCCCCCAAGATCGGCGCCGTCATCAGCACCATTCCCGAGGGCGTGCTCGGCGGCGTCACAACGGCCCTCTACGGTCTGATCGGCATCATCGGTGTGAAGATCTGGCTCGACAACAAGGTGGACTTCTCCAAGCCGGTCAACCAGTTCACCGCCGCGACCGCGCTGATCATCGGTATCGCCGACTACACCTTCAGTGCCGGCACCCTCACGTTCAACGGCATCGCGTTGGGCACTGTCGCCGCCATCGTGATCTACCACCTGATGACCTGGGTGGCGCGGGTGCGCCGCACAGCGTAGCCTCCAACGCCAGCGAGCCGTGAGCCGCATACCGTCCCGGTCGGGATGGTGTGCGGCTCACGGCTCGCGTTGTTTCCGCTGCAGGCTAGTCGTGCAGGGCCGGCACGATCAGGTAGACGCCGTAGAGCACGATCAGACCGCACACGGCGAAGCAGAGGTAACCGGCGTACTGGGCCAGCCGCTTCTGGTTGGCCGTGAGCGGGTTGGCCTTGCGGGCCTTGCGGGCCCGTTTGGCGTTCTTAGCGGCCCTGGCCGGGGTGAGCACGGTGATCGCGCCGGTGAACTCGGCAGGTTCCACGTCCGGGATGCGGCCGGCCGTGGTGAGCAGGCGCAGGCCCAGCGAGTAGAGCGAGACGACGATGGCCGATGAGACCAGCGCCGCGGCGGCGACAACGAAGAATGCGGACCAGTCGATCACAGTGCAACCTTCTGTCGGTCTTTGCGGGACGGTTTGCGGGGCGTTTTCTTGATCTTCACAACGTGGCCGGCATCGTCGATGTCGTGCAGGTTGTCGTGCGAGACCCGGTCGCGCTTGGACCACTGGAAGAGCACGTAGACGACGACAGTGCCGATGACGATGTCGAGCAGGATGCCGATGGGTCCGAGCAGGGCCAGGCCGGCGGCGAACGCGCCCATGATGGCCGAGGCCGGCAGGGTGAGCAGCCAACCGAGCGCGATCTGGCCGGCCATGCCCCACCGCACGGTGGAGCCACGGCGGCCGAGGCCGGAGCCGATGACCGATCCGGAGGCGACCTGGGTGGTGGAGAGGGCGAAGCCCAGGTGACTGGACGCGAGGATCGTGGCGGCCGTGCTGGTCTCGGCGGCGAAGCCCTGGGCCGGCTTGATCTCGGTCAGCCCACGGCCCATGGTGAGGATGATGCGCCAGCCACCGGTGTAGGTGCCGATCGCGATGGCCAGGGCGCAGCAGGCGATGACCCAGAACTGGGGCCCGGAGCCCACAGCCTGATAGCCGCCGGCGATCAGGGTGAGCGTGATCACGCCCATGGTCTTCTGTGCATCGTTGGTACCGTGCGAGAGGGCCACCAGCGACGAGGAGAAGATCTGCGCGTAGCGGAAGCCGCCGCGGCCATCCGGCTTGCCCGGATCGCGTCGGGTGATGGCGTAGGCGAGGCGGGTGGCGAGGAACGCGACGATGCCCACCGTGATCGGTGCGATCAGCGCCGGCAGGATCACCTTGGCCAGGACCACATCGAACGCCACCGCCTGCGCACCCACACCGATGATGGTGGCACCGATCAGGCCGCCGAAGAGGGCGTGGCTGGAGCTGGACGGGAGCCCCCGCAGCCAGGTGATCAGGTTCCAGACGATCGCACCGATCAGGCCGGCGAAGATCATCTCAGGGCTGATCTGGATGCCGCCGTCGCCCTCCTTGATGATGCCGCCGGAGACCGTCTTGGCGACCTCCGTGGAGAGGAACGCACCCACGAGGTTGAGCACCGCAGCGACGCCGACGGCGACCTTGGGCTTCATGGCCCCGGTGGCGATCGGCGTGGCCATGGCGTTGGCCGTGTCGTGGAATCCGTTGGTGAAGTCGAAGATGAGTGCCAGTGCAATGACCAGCGCGACGATAAGGGTGAAATCCACCGGCGTCTTTCCTTGTGTTTCACACCGTGGCGCGGTTCGGGCACAGACCCGGGCACGCAACAGAGATGGCTGGCTCGAAACCGGGCCTCGTTGATCCTGACAGCCTCAGGCGGGCAGGTCAATTCAGGAGGCGTACATCCGCCGTTTACCGGGCGTTCAGGTCGCGGCCAGGTCAGTCGCGAGCCACGACGGTCGCGAGATCCGCACCGAAGGTGAACGTGGCCTCAACCGGTCGGCCGGCCAGCACTCCGGGCAACCACTGCCTGGCGTCGTCCCACATCTCATCCACGGGCAGGTCGGCGATGGTGAACCACTGCGGGTTCAGCTCGTCCGACTCCCTGGGGATGCCGCTGAACCTGTCGGTGACAAAAACGCTCGACTGCTGGCTCCAGGCCGGCCTGTGCGGAAAGAGGTAGGTGAGCACGCCCATCGGGATGAGAGCGCCGGCCGTGACGGTGAGACCGGACTCCTCCTCGACCTCGCGCACGGCGGCATCAAGCGCGGACTCCCCTGGCTCGAGCTTGCCGCCGAGCCCGACGATGTTGCCCAGGCCCAGCCCCTTCTTCTTACGGCCGAGCAGCACCTGCGGCTCGCCGGCGTCGGAGAAGCGGGTGAGGTAGCACACGCACACCTGGGGCAGGTCGGTCATGGTGACAATCGTAGCGAGCGGCCGGACGCCGTGACTGCAAGCGATTTCACGGGAATCTCGGTTACGCTGGATGCATGAATTTTGTGCCTGAGACCGGAACTATCACGATGTTCACCACCACGTGGTGCGGCTACTGCTCGCGTCTGAAGACGCAGCTCGACAAGAACGGCATCGGTTACACCGAGGTGAACATCGAAGAGGTCGAGGGTACCCCTGAGCTCGTCATGAGCCTGAACGGCGGCAACCAGACGGTTCCCACCGTGCTGTTCCCGGATGGCTCGGCAGCGACCAATCCGTCGCTCGCCCAGGTGCAGGCCAAGCTCGCTCCCGCGGCCTGACGCCACTCTCCGGCTTTCCCACCGCACATCCCGCAGCACAATGCCCGGGCGGCCTGAGCCGCCCGGGCTTGTCAGTGCCAGGATTCGGGTTTAGCCGAAGAGCACCGCCGCTTCGTCGTAGCGCGCCTGGGTGACCCGGTTGAGGTCCATGGTGGCGTCGGCGATGCTGACGTTGGCGATGTCGGTGCCCTTGAGGGAGACCATCGAACCCCACTTGCCTTCCATGACGGCGTCGACCGCTGCCATGCCGAGGCGGGTGGCCAGCACCCGGTCGTAGGCCGACGGGGCGCCACCGCGCTGGGTGTGGCCGAGAACTGTCGCGCGGGACTCGATGCCGGTGCGCTCTTCGACCATCGGGGCGATGATCTCGCTGATGCCGCCGAGGCGGGGACGGTTGAACGCGTCCAGGCCCTTGTGCGAGTGGGCTTCGCCCATCTCGGCGAGCTGGAAGCCCTCGGAGACGACGAGGACCGGTGCGCGGCCGCGGTCGCGGACGCTCTCGACCCAGGCGCAGATCTGCTCGATGGTCTGGGGCTGTTCGGGGATCAGGATGGCGTGTGCGCCGCCGGCCATGCCGGAGTGCAGGGCGATCCAGCCCACGTGGCGGCCCATGACCTCGACGATCATGCAGCGGCCGTGCGAGTCGGCCGTGGTGCGGAGCCGGTCGATCGCTTCGGTGGCGATCTCGACGGCGGTGTTGAAGCCGAAGGAGTAGTCGGTGGCGGCGAGGTCGTTGTCGATGGTCTTCGGCACGCCGACGATCTTGATGCCGGCGTCGGTGAGGCGGCGGGCAGCGGTGAGGGTGCCCTCGCCGCCGATCGCGATGATCGCGTCGATGCCCTCGGCATCCATGGTCTTCTGAATGTTCTCGGGTCCTGCGTTCTCGCCTTCGAACGGGTTGGTCCGCGAGCTGCCGAGGATGGTGCCGCCCTGGCGGGAGAGGCCACGGACGCTGTGCCGGTCGAGCTTCATGAACTCGCCCTGAACCAGCCCGCGCCAGCCGTTGCGGATGCCCACGAATTCGGAGTCGTACGCGCGACCTCCCTTGAGGACAGCACCCCGAATCACTGCGTTGAGGCCTGGGCAGTCTCCACCGCTGGTGAGGATACCGATCTTCATATCTGGCTACTCCTTATTACATGCATGTTGTATTTCGGCAGATTGCCCGTCCACCATCATGGTGGCGGGTTCTGGCCTGGATCAAGTCAACACCGGCGGCGCTGCTCTGGGGTAGGGACTTCCGGCCCGGTGTTACAGCTCTCCGTCAAGCGCCTGCGTGAGCACGTAGACCAACGCACTGGCCTGCACGGAATCTGCCGGTGAGACGTCTTCGTCTGCCCCGTCGAGCGCGCGCGCCGCGAGGCCCTGCTTGCTGCCGATGAGCTCGGCGATGCGCGCGTCAATTGTGTGTGCGGCGATGATCCGCCACGCGGTGACCGGTTCGGCCTGGCCGATCCGGTGCACCCGGTCGATGGCCTGGGTCTGCTCCGCCGCCGTCCAACTCAGTTCGGCCAGCACCACGTTGGATGCCGCCTGCAGGTTCACGCCGACGCCGGCCGCGGTGAGCGAACACACCACGATGGCGACCTCTGGGTCGGTGTTGAAGGAGTCGATCGCGGCCTGGCGGGCCAGGGCGCTCTGGTCTCCCCGCAAAGAGACCGTGCGCAGGCCCCGCTTGGCGAAGATCTCCTCCGCGGCATCCATCACATCGATGTGCTTGGCGAAGAACACCACCTTGCCCACCGAGTGGGCCAGCTGGGCCGCGTAGTCCGCGGCGAGCCCGGCCTTGGCCTGGCCGATCTTGCGCACCATGGTGAACACGTTCTCACCGGTGCTCGTGCCCTTCGACTCCTCGAGGTCGGCGTGGGCGACGGCGCGAATGTACGCGGCGCGTTCCTCGTCGGTGAGGGCCGGAGCCTTGACGCCGGGGTGGCGCGCGGCCACGAGGGCGTTGTAGCGCTTGACCAGGCGGGCACCGAGCTCGCGTTCGGCCTTCTGGATGGACCGGCCGAGTTCGCTGTCCAGCTCCACCGGGAGGTCGGCGATGCGCTTGGCGGGCAGGTCGGCGGCGACGTCGACCTTGCGGCGGCGCACGATGCCCATGTCGATGACAGCGGCACGCGCGGCGGTGTAGAAGCCGGCGTCCGCGGGGGTGAGCCCGGTCTCTTCCAGGCGGGCCATCAGCTTGGCGGTGGGCTTGTCGCCGTCGATCCAGCCGAGGAACTGCCAGATGGCGCGGAAGTCGTCGACATCGTTGATCAGCGGGGTGCCGGTGAGCGCCATCAGCAACGGGTTGTTGCCCGGGGTGCGGCGGCGGATCTGCTCGGCGAGGCTGAGCACGTGCTTGGACCGCTGTGACTGCAGGTTCTTGATGAAGTGGGCCTCGTCGACGACCATGCCCTTGAAGCCCAGGGTGCCGAGCCAGGCCAGGTGGCGGTCGAGCACGTCGTAGTTGACCACGACGACGTCGGCGAAGGCGTCGAGGGTGTCGCCGTCGCCGTGGATGACCGTGGCGCGGCGGTGCGGCGTCCACAGTTCGACCTCGCGCACCCAGTTCATCTTCACGACGTTGGGCACGATCGCCAGCAGCGGGTAGGCACCGGCGACGGAGGCGGCGAGCAGGCTCTGGGCCGTCTTGCCGAGGCCAGGTTCGTCGGCGAGGAGGTAGCTGCGGTGGCCGAGGCGGGCGCTCTCGATGAAGCGGGCCTGGTGCCGCATGAGCTCCATGCCGCGCGGGGAGAACCTGTCGACATTGGGGGCCTCGGGCAGGTCCATGCTGGCTGCCTGGCCGCCTGAGCCGTATTCGAACGCTTTGAAGAGCGGGCCGAGCAGTTCCCAGTTGGCCAGGCGACGGGCGGACGACACCGGCGCGGCCTGCACGGCACTGAAGTCGGGGGCCAGGAACGGGTTGGCCAGCTGGCGGGCCCGCACAGACTGCGGAACGACCTGATTCTGCGGCACCTCGGGCTTGACCTCGGGTTCGCGGGTGATGATGAGCTCGTCCGGGCTGAGTTCCGCGCCGGATTCGAGCAGCCAGTCGCGGCGGAAGCGCTGCGCGACGGTGGAGACGCCGGCATCCGGTTCGAGCAGGGTGATCAGGCTGGTGTCGCGGGCGGCGGTCTTCGCGAGGATCTGGGCGATGCCGTCGAGACGTTTGAGGAGTTCGGCGCGGTTGGCGTCGGTCAGTTCGTGGTCGGTCTTCACGCGAGCGCGTTCTTCGCGCATCAGCAGCGCGATGACCTGGTACTTGGTGCGGTTGGTGGGCCCGAGCTTGGTGCCGCTCTGGGCCTTGGCTTCGACCTCGCGCACCTTGCGGGCCAGGATCGGAATGATCGGAGCGTCGTCGTCGCGCGAGCGCGGGCGTTGACGTGTCCGACCGCTGCCGGCCCCAGCGCGGCCCGCTGGGTTGGGGCGGGTGTGTGCCATTTTTCTCCACTTCACACCAGCGCAGCACTCAATGCGCGCTCGTCGTGTTGCGCATCCGCAGGATGCCTGTGCGATCGATACGTCGAACCCCATGATCGAGGGGCGAGGCGCCGCTTCCTCAGCCCCGACTGCACTGATGGCTGCGGGGCCACGGTCGAGACCGGCTCCAGACGCACCCTTAGTCTATGCCCGCCCCCGGATTCAGCGGTGCATCGGCACCGGGACCTTCGTCCGGATCCCGACGACGATGAAAACCAGGGCCGCGATGAACTGCGCCGACACCCAACCCTGGCCGTGCAATTCGATGACCACGATCGGGTTCCAGAGCACGGCGATGGGCACCAGGGCGATCAGCCACCACCATGCCTTCGCCTGGATGACGAAGACGCAGATGATCAGGGCCAGGATGCTGACGATGTAGCGAATGATGACGAAGCTGCCGACATCGAGCAGCGCCAGCCCGGCGAGCAGGGCGATGGCTCCGAGCAGGCCCGGAGCCAGCGCGGAGCGGGTGTACGTGGGTTCGGCCGGGGTGCCCATCAGACGCCCCCTCCCCCGCCGCCGCCGCCTCCGCCGCCGACGGAGCCACCGCCGCTGGACCCTGAGCTGGCCGAGCTCGCTGCGACGCCCGAGGCCGCGGCCGTGCTGAACGCGGCGACGCCGGTGGCGAAGTACGCGGCGTTGAACGGCGCGGTGCCGACGAACCAGTCGGGCTGCTCGTGGGCGCTGGCGTAGTAGTCTCCGAGCACTCTGGACCACTCCTTCTCCTGGCCGGTGAGCACCGCGATCGGCAGGAGCCGTTCATAGAGTTTCAGCACCTGCACGGGTTCGGTTGTCACCGTTCCGCCGGCGGAGTCGGGCCGGTACGGCGTGCGCAGCGCGCCCTGGGGGCTCTGCAGCACGCGCAGTCTGTCGGCTTCGGCCAGCGAGATGTACACGGTGACACCCTTCAGGTAGTCGCGGAGTTCGGCGCCGCGAGCGGTGAGCGGCCGCACATCGGCTGTCACCACGATCGTAAGGATCGCGGCGGCCAGACCCACGACGAGGAACAGCGCCGGCCACGCGCCGGCCACCTCCGTCGCCAAGGCGATGATGCTCGCCACGAGAGCGAAGATGCCGGCGAAGAGGGCCGCACCGAGGAGCCAGCGGCGCAGCGAGCCGCCTTTCTTCTCGCGGAGGCCGTCGGTGAGCAGCTCCTTGCGGGACGCGGCGACCACCTTCTGCAGGGCGGGCCCCAGCTTGGTGCTCTTCTTCGTGAAGTCCCGCACCGTGCCGATCTTCTTGCTTGCCGGGAACAACGCGTCGAGGACCGCCCGTTCGGTGGGGTCGAGGCCCGCGCGGGTGCGTAGTTCGAGCAGGTAGTGGTTCTTGCCGTCGCCCTCGAGCACACGCACGTTGCCGCGCACCGCGAACTGCAGGAACTGGGCGGTGAGGGCCTTGCCGGCGGCCTTGCCGCCGAGCACACCGCCGGCCTGCAGCAGGTTGACGCCCTCCGGCGGCAGGTACTCGGCGATGATGGTGGGTCGGCCGGGCTGGTCCCGCCACCGGGTCGCGCGCGCGAAGACCGCCACGAGACCGGCCACCAGCGCGGCCAGCGCCGCGAGCAGGGCGATGGTGGGGAACGGGTTGGCGGTGAACGAGTCGTCCCTGGGCACGAAGGTGCCATCGGCGAAGCCCACGGCGAGGGTCAGTCCCTCCCCTCTGCCCAGATCGTTGGCAGTGGCTTCGACGACCCATCCGTCGCCGTCTGCCGCTTCGTCGAGCGAGTCGCAGGCCGCGCCGGAGGCGGACCCGCCCTGGTAGCAGGCGGTGCGGCCGGTCAGATCGGATACCAGCTCCGGCGCCACGTGCACTGTTGCGCTGACGGTGTCGAACGGCTGCGCCCAGCCGGTTCCGTTCACTTCCCAGTAGAACTCCTGATCGCTGGTGTCATCAGGAAAGAGGATGACGTGGGTCTGCTCGTAGGTGATGACGTAGGTCTGCTCGCCGTGCACGAAGTCGTCGTCGGCGATGGTCACCTCGAGGAAGTCCGCGTCGTCGTCGTCGGAGAAGTCCTCGGTCTCGTAGTCCCGGTCGGCGCCGGTTTCGTCGGTGACGCTGACGATGGACACGCCGGTGGGCTGGCCGCGATAGTGGGTGGGCAGGTACCGGCGGATGCCGTGGTTCTGGTCGGTCTCGGGAAACCGCGCCACGAGGGTCTCAGCGGTGGTCAGGGTGGAGTGGCCCTCGTCATCGCGGCCGAGCTGATAGTCGGCGTGCATGGACGCGAAGCTGAAGTCGTCGACCCCGTGCCGGAGCGACTCGGTCGCCGGCTGAACCGCGGCGTGGGCGGTTCCGCCCGCAGCCTCGGGGGTCGCCGCAAGCGCCGAGGTGGCGGCCAATCCCGACAGGCCGACGAACACAGCCGCTGCGAACGCCAGGCAGGACAGGGAACGTAACGATCGGCGCATGCTCTCATGGTAGCCACGCCCAGTGAAACGAGCGGGATCCAGTGCCGCTCCGCGCGGCATCAGCGTCAATCAGGCGGGGGTTCTGCTGATGGATGTGGTTTCCAACGGCTGTTCGAGCAGGTCGGTGATCGCGGGGCGAAGCTCGGAGAGCCACACCACGTAACCGGCCTCGGAGAGGTGCAGGCGGTCGGTGGACCATTCGGTGCTGAGCATGCCCTCGCTGTCGGCCAACGCGGGCCACAGATCCAGGTAGCGAGCCTTGACTGTCGGTGCGAACTGCCTCAGGTGCCTGTTCACGGAGCGGATCACGTGCACGAAGTCTCTCTCCCGCGGTGGCACCGACTGCACGAGCAACCGGGCGCCGGGAAGCCGTTTGCGCAGGGTGCAGAGGATGGTTTCGATGTTGCGCACGATGTATTCGTCCGACCGGTTCCAGCCCACATCGTTTGTGCCTACCTGCAGCACGATGGCGTCGGGGTCGGCGTGGACGACCTGGTCGAGCCGGCCGATCACCTCGTCGGTCGTGTCTCCGTTCACACCGAGGTTCTGCACCTCCAGCTCGGGAAACCGTTCTTCCCAGCGTGCTCCGGCGCTGAGGCCATCGCCGACGAACACCACTAACTGGGACATCTCGACTCCTCAACGCTCGCTAACCATAATGCGCCGCTCGGGGGGCTCTGGCTAGGGTCGAAGCTGGCAAGCTCCCGTCAGCTGGCCCCGGTGTCGGGCCAGGGCGGATGGTCAGGCGACGGTGGCGTTCTCGGTCTCGGGTGTCTCGGGGGCGGCGACAGGAGTGTCCGCAGGGGTGTCGGCAGGGGTCTCGGCAACGGCGTCCAGCACGGCGGCCTCGGACTCGGCGGCGGCGGTGATGCGGTTGGCCATCCCGCTGAAGATCACACCGTGGAACGGCAGGATCGAGAACCAGTACAGCCGGCCGCCCAACCCGCGTGGAAAGAACACCGCGCGCTGCCGGTAAACCGAGCCACCGTCATCCGTGGGTTCGGCCCGCATTTCGAGCCAGGCCCGCCCTGGCACCCGCATCTCGGCACGCAACCGCAGGAAACTGCCCCTGTCGATGCGTTCGACGCGCCAGAAGTCGAGCACGTCGCCGGTCTGCAGCCGGTCCGGATGCCGGCGCCCGCGGCGCAGGCCCACTCCGCCGACGATCTTGTCCATCCAGCCGCGCACGGCCCAGGCCAACGGGAACGAATACCAGCCGTTCTCGCCGCCGATGCTCTCGATGACCCGCCACAGGTCGGCCGGCTTGGCCGCGGTGCGCTTCTCCTTGAGGTCGGTGTACACGAGGTGGCCCGCCCAGTCGGGGTCGCTGGGCAACGGGTTGCTCGACGCCCCCTCGGTGGCGGCGTTCTGCCAGCTGGTCTCGACGTCGCCGTCGCGCATCCGGCCCAGCGCCAGGCGCACGGCGCGGCGGTAGGTGGTGAGTCCGCCCACCGGCGGTGGGATCACGGCATCGATGTCGTGCTCGTGCATGACGCAGTCGTACTGCAGCGAGGCGATGATCGGCACCGCGAGGCTGCGCGGAATGGGCGTGACCAGGTTGACCCACTGCGAGGCCAGCCACGGGGTGAGCACCGGCAGTGGCGCGATCGGGCGCTGGTGCAGGCCCGCTTCGACGGCGTAGCCGTTCATCATCTGGCCGTAGCGCAGCACATCCGGGCCGCCGATGTCGAAGGTGCGGTTGACCTCCGCCGGCACGTCCGCGGCCGCCACGAGGTAGTAGAGCACGTCGCGCACCGCGATCGGCTGGATGAAGTTGCGCACCCACCGGGGCGCGGGCATGTACGGCAACACGTCGGTCAGGTGCCGGATCATCTCGAACGACGTGGAACCCGACCCGATCACCACCCCGGCCTGGAAGGCCACCGTCGGCACCCCGGAATCGAGCAGGATGCGCCCGACCTCGGCGCGGGACCGCAGGTGCGGCGAGAGGGTGTCACTGTCGGGGTGCAGACCGCCCAGGTAGACGATGCGCGAGACCCGTGCGTCGGCCGCGGCCGCGGCGACGTTGCCCGCCGCCACCCGTTCGGTCTGCTCGAAGTCGCCCTTGGCTCCCATCGAGTGCACCAGGTAGTAGAACACGTCGATGTCGGCACTCGCCCTGGCCACAGATGCCCGGTCGCCGAGGTCGCCCTCGACGATCTCCACGTCATCGGCCCACGGGACGTCGGTGAGTTTCTGGGGCGAACGCACCAGCACCCGCACCGTGTGGCCGGCCTCGAGGAGCTTGGGAACCAGTCGGCCTCCGATGTAGCCGGTGGCTCCGGTGACCAGGACGCGACGTGCTGTCTTCTCAATCATTGCGTCAGCCTAGGGCCGGAGTCTGGGCTGGACCTGCGGATTCACCGCCGGCCGCATGCGCGACCGCCCTCTGCCTGTGGATGAATCCGGCGGCGCCGCTCAACCTGGGGGAAGATCGCCGGATGATCCTACGACTCGACCCTCGTTATCCCCTCGTCTGGCGCACTCCCGACACCATCCAGCTCGGCATCGACCGACCGCTGGCGATAGTGCCGGGTGTGACGGCGCCGCTGGAGAACGTGATCGCGGCGCTCCGGGTGGGGGTCCCCAGGTCGGGTGCGTTGATGCTCGGGCGGCAGTCCGGTGCCACGGATGCGGCGACCATCGCCTTGCTCGACGCGCTGGGCCCCGCGCTGGTCGGCCTCGACCCCGAGCAGACGCCACCCGGCACAGAGCCTCGCGCGGTCCTCCCGTTCGCCGGCAGATCGGCAGCCCCGGTGCACCCCGTTGACCACCCCGTGGAGCGCCCCGTCGTCTGTGTTGACGGTCACGGGCCCACGGCCGACCGCATCCGGGGCCTGCTCGCCGAACTGGAACTCACCGTGCTGACGCCGGAGGACCGCGCGCCCGGGGCGTCCCAGCTGCCCGATCTGGCCGTGATCGTGGACCACTTCGTGCTCGCGCCCCAACGGCACGGCCGCTGGTTGCGGCGTGATGTGCCGCACCTGCCGGTATTGTTCAGCGACACCGAGGCGCGTCTCGGTCCGCTCGTCGAGCCCGGCGCCGGCCCGTGCCTGACCTGCCTGGAACTCGACCACGTCGACGCTGACCCGGCCTGGCCCGCGATCGCCAGCCAGCTGCTGCACCGCACGGCACCCACCGAAACACCCCGGCTGGGCATCGCGGTGGCCGCCACGGCGGCCGGCATCGCGCACGAACGGGTGTTCGCGGCCTCGCACGAATACGCGGCCGTGTCGCTGGCGATCGACGCTAAGTCTGTGACGCTCAGGCGCCGCGCGCACCGGCCGCACGAGCGGTGCGGATGCCGATTTCTGCCAGAAAGCGTGATCGTTCGCGCGGGGAACGTTGCTGGTTTCCGGCCGCGGACCAGCTGAGCGCCAGCCGTTTGCGGGCGCGGGTGACGCCAACGTAGAGCAGCCGGCGTTCCTCGTCGACCTGCTCGAAGGTTCCGGCGTAGCTGATCGGCACGAGCCCCTCGGACAGGCCCACCACGAACACGGCGTCCCATTCCAGGCCCTTGGCCGAGTGCAGTGTGGCCAGGGTCACTGCCGCGACGGTGGGTTCGTGCTGGCCGGCCTGGCGTTCCATGAGTTCATCGGTGAACTGGCGGAAGGTGGTGCCGGGCGCCGCCTGGTCGACGAGGCCCATGATCGCGTTGAGCGCCTCCCACCGGTCCCGCACGGCCCCGCGGGTGTCCGGAGCGGTCTGGCTCCAGCCCAGGCCCCGCAGCACGTCGCTGACCGATTTGAACAGCGGCTCGCCCATGATCGAGACGGATGCCGCGCGCAGCGACATCACCGCCTGCTTCACCTCGGGCAGGTCGAAGAACCGCTTGGAGCCGCGGATCTGGAAGCTCACCCCGGCATCCCCGAGCGCGGTCTCGAGCAGCGCGGCCTGCACGTTCACCCGGTACAGCACCGCGATGTTCTCCGGGGCCATGCCGGATTCGATGAGCTCGAAGATGCTCTGCGCCACCCCGCGGGCCTCGGCCATGTCATTGGGGTACTCCCGCACGGCGGGCTCCACCCCGGTCTCGGCGACGGCGGCGTGCAACGACAGCGCACCGGGCCGGCCGCGCATCAGCTGGTTGGCAGTGGCGACGATCGCGGCGGTGGACCTGTAGTTCTGTTCCAGGCGCACCACGGTGGCGTCCTCGTAGTGTTTGGGAAAGTCGAGCAGGTAGTCACTGCGGGCGCCCGCGAACGAGTAGATGGTCTGGCTGGCATCGCCGACCACGCAGAGGTCCCGCCGGTCGCCGAGCCACAGCTTGAGCAGGTCGTACTGCAGCGGGGAGACGTCCTGGAACTCGTCGACGACGAAGAACCTGTACTGCTCGCGCACCTGCAGCGCCACGGACGGTTCGGCCTCGATCATGCCGGCCATGGCCAGCAGCACGTCTTCGAAGTCGATCTGCTTGCGGTCGTCTTTCAGCCGCTCGTAGCCGGCCTGCATGTCCAGGGTCTGGTCGATGTCGAGCCGGCCCGGCAGCGCCCGTCCGGCGGTGGCGTACTGGTCGAGGCTGAGCCCGGAGGTCTTGCGCCATTCGATTTCCCCGGCCAGGTCACGCAGGGTGGCCGTGTCGAGCTTGAGCTTGAGCACCTCGGCGGCGTGGCCGAGCAGCCGGCCCTTGCCCTCGAGGATGCGCGGCGCCTGGCCGCCGACGACGTGCGGCCAGAAATAGTTGAGCTGGCTCAGCGCCGCCGCGTGGAAGGTGCGCGCGGCGACCCCGCCGGCGCCGAGCTGCCGCAGACGCCCGCGCAGCTCGGCGGCGGACCGGGCGGTGAAGGTGAGCGCCATCACCCGGTTCGGCGAGTAGGCGCCGCTCATCACGCCGTACGCGATGCGGTGGGTGATGGCCCTGGTCTTGCCCGTGCCGGCGCCGGCCAGCATGCAGACCGGGCCGATCAGGGCTTCGGCGGCGACGCGCTGCTGCTCGTCGAGTCCGGTGAGCAGCGACTCGGCGGTGGGGGCCAGCCGGTCAGACACCCGGCAGCTCCGGCCGGGCCAACCAGTCGTCGATCAGGGCGCGGGCGATCGAGGAGGGCCCCGGCAGCATGATGCCGTTGTCGGGGTCGGCGAGTTCCGCCCGGCTGAACCAGCGCAGGTCGAGGATCTCGGTGCCGTCGGGCACCAGACCATCGGAGAGCTGACCGTCGGCCAGGCGGGCGGTGAAGCCGACCATGATCGACGCCGGGAACGGCCACGGCTGCGACCCCCGGTAAACCGGGTCGGCGACTCGCATGCCGGACTCTTCGAACACCTCCCGCACCACGGCCGATTCGAACGATTCGCCGGGTTCGACGAACCCGGCCAACAGCGAATACCGGTTGGCCTCCCACATGGCGTTGGAGCCGAGCAGCACCCTGTCGCGGTCGTCGGTGATCAGCACGATCACGGCCGCGTCGGTGCGCGGGAACACTTGGCTGCCGTCGACGGGGCAGTGGCGCACCCAGCCGCCGGTGGTGACGTTCGTCGCGGCGCCGCAGCGCGGGCAGTGCGGGTGCGAGTCATGCCAGTGCAGGATGCCGAGGGATTCGGTGAGGATGCCGGTGTCCCGGTCGGAGAGCACGGTGGCGTAGTCGCGGAGCCCGACCCATTGTGATTCGTCAGGTTCGAGCAGGGTGGCCTGCTCGTCGCTGAGCGGCACGGCCACGAGCGGGGTGCCCACGGGCTCGGCGGCGGCGGTGTCGAGCGAGCGACCCAGGTACACCCGCACGGCGGACGCCACGGCGGTGGGCAGGTCGCCCGGAGCGAGCAGCCGCAGCCGGGGAGTGCCGTCGGAGGGCTCGGCGAGCAGCACCTTGCCGTGCCAGAGCGGCAGGGCGCGGGTGCCGGCATCCGCCCACAGCCGTTCGAACAGGTCAGGTTCGGCGCGGGCGTCGTTGTCGCGATCAACGGCGTGCCGGGAAAGCGGCAGTGTGGCCGTGAAGCTGAACGACATGAAACCCCTCAAAGATCGGGCAACACGTGCCGAAGTTGACTGCAGGCGTGGCGAATGGCCCCGCCGGGAGGAACTCGACCTAACCTAGAAGGCATGGCCAGATCCCACCTCACTCTAGCCGCGTTGGCCACCAATGCAGTTCCAGAGCTCGACGTCGCCCACGCCCGAAATCACAGTCTCGCCGGCAACGGGTCGTTCGACTCCGCACTGCTGGTCACCCGCGATGAGAAGGAGCTGATCATCCGGGTTCCCACGTCGCAGGCGGCCGAGACCGAGCAGTCCGCCGACCTCGTCGCGCTCCGCGCCCTCACCACCGGAAACCGCAGCCGGCTGCCGTTCGACGTGCCGGTTTTTGTGGGCCAGGCTCCGTTCGAGGGCACCAGGGCCGTGGTCTACGAGCGCCTGCCCGGCGCCTCCTACGATGCGGATGCGCTGACCGGCCACGAGGGCGTGTCCGGCTCGATCGGCCGCGCCATCGCCGCCATCCACGGCCTGCCGTCGGCGTTCATCGGCGACGCCGGCCTGGTGCAGCAGAGCGCGCAGGACTGCCGCACGTCCACCATCGACCTGATCGACCGGGCCGCGAACACGGGCAAGCTGCCCGCGGCGCTGCTGCGCCGCTGGGAATTGGCCACCGACGACGATTCGCTCTGGCAGTTCGCGCCGACCGTGATCCACGGCTCGCTCGCGGCGGAGTCCTTTCTGATCAGCGACGACGCCGTGTGCGCCGTGCTCGGCTGGTCGGCCCTGAGCGTCGGCGATCCCGCCCGCGACCTCAACTGGCTGCTCGCCGCCCGCGGTGACGCCGCCGAGACCGCGGTGGCCACCTACACCGCCGCCCGGCAGGGCAACGACCCGCTGATCACCCAGCGGGCGATGCTCTACGCCGAGCTGGAACTGGCCCGTTGGCTGCTGCACGGTGTTGACACCCACGACGAGGCCATCGTCGAGGACGCCGTGTCGATGCTCGACGGCCTCGTCGACAATGTGCACAGCCACACCATGAACTCGCTCTCCCCCGATACCGGGCCGATCCTCAGCGTCTCCGATGTCGAGTCGATGCTCAAGGACACTCCCCGCACCCGGGCCACCGGATCAGCGGGCCGCAACAGCGATGACGACTCCGAGTACGGCACCAGCGAGTTCGCCGACACCGGGTCGTTCTCCAGGGTCACGAGCTTCGACGGCACCGGCTTCGACACGGACTACACCGACGACTCCACGGGCCCGATTCCCACTGGCGACCCCACGGCGGATGACTCAGCCACCGATGACCAGGCCCGCAGAAGGTCCTCTTCGGAGTAGAGCCGCTCCGGGGCCACGATGCGGTCATCGGCGACGAAGTAGAACACCGCGTCGACGAGGTCCTGGTCGATGCCCTTCCAGGTCGCGTAGGCGAGCCGGTACAGCGCCAGCTGGGTCTGCTTGAGTTCGAGGTCGGCGGCGTCCTTGGGCGCCTTGCCGGTCTTCCAGTCCACCACCTGGTAGCCGGTGGCGGTCTTGTAGACGGCGTCGAGCTTGCAGATGAACACCTGGTCGCCCAGCACGTGGTGGATCTCGATCTCCACCTCCTCCGGCGCCAGCGCCGCCCAGGGCGAGCGTTCGAAGGTGGCCTTGAACGTCTCCAGCTGCTCTAGCTCCAACCCGGCGCCGGTGTCAGGGGCGGTATCGAGCTCGAGGTCGGTTTCGACGTCGAGCTCGGTCAGGCCCGCGTCGATGAGGTCACCGGATGACGCCCCGGTGGAGCGTTGCTCGACCCAGGAGTGGAACAGGGTGCCCAGCCGGGTGGCCCGGTATGGCCGCTCCGGCATCGGTCGGCGCAGCCGCGCCAGCACCGCCGCGGGATCGTCGACGTAGTCCTTGAACCTGGATGCCGGGATCCGGGTGGGCAGGTCGAGCGAGCCGGGGCCGGCCAGACGCTCTGCCCGTTCCGTGAGCAGCAGGGTCACCTCCCGGGACCAGGGCGTCTCGGCGGCGCCGGCCGCGGCATCCGCATCGGTGGGCGCGCCAGCGTCGGCGCCCTGCTCGTCGTGCGCGCGCACCAGGGCGGCCGCGGCCTCGACCACCGGGCGGCGGGTGCCGAGCGGGTCGAACGGCCACACCTCGGTGGCGTCGTCGTCGGTGACCGGCTTCTCGTCGTGCTCGCTGCCCTCCGGCAGGTCGGCGATCAGCCCGGCCTCGGCCAGTTCGAGCAGGTAGCGGCTGGGCTTTCGCACTGTCGTTCCGCCGCCCCAGAACGCCCCGGTGAGCAGCAGCTGCTGCTGGGCCCGGGTGGTGGCCACGTAGATCAGCCGGCGTTCCTCGGCGTCGTGCCGGTCGGCGAGCTGCTCCTTGTAGAGGGTGAAGCCCTCGTCGAATTCGAGCTGCGTCTCGTGACCGAGGCGCTTGAGTTCGGGCAGTTCGGCCCGGTCGCCGCGGCAGGGGTAGGGCAGTTCGCCGAAGCGCAACCAGCCCGTCGTCTCCCGGCTCTGTGCGGGCAGGTTCTTCTCGGTGAGCCCGGGGATGGCCACGTAGTCCCACTCCAGGCCCTTGGAGCCGTGGATGGTGAGCAGCTGCACGGTGCCGGGTTCGGCCGCTTCGCCGCGCGGACCGAGGTCGTCCTGGCGTTCCGCCCGGGCCAGCCAGCGCAGGAAGCTGGCCAGGGTGCCCAGCTCGTCACTGTCGAGGAACGCAGAGACGGCATCGTGGAACGCGTACAGGTTGGCCAGGGCCCGGCCGTGGCTCTCGTTGGCGACCAGTTCCAGGTCGAGCAGGGTCTCCTGTTCGATCAGCCGCACGAAGTCGAGCAGCCCCAGGTTGGCGCGGCTGCGCAGCCAGGCCAGCTGCCGGCCGGCCTGGCGCAGGCGCTGCCGGCCCTCGGCGCTGAAATCGGCCAATTGGCCGTGTGACTCGCCGGCGGCGGCCACGAAGTCGAGCGCGTCGACGAGCGACCGGCTCTCTTCGGTGGCCACGGATGCGCGCAGCTTGGCCTTGAGCTCGTCGGTGACGGCCTTCTGCGCCCAGTCGTGCGTGGCCAGCCAGCCGGCCACGTTGGAGAGGACCTGCAGATCCCGCACCCCGACGCGCCAGCGGCCGCCGGTGAGCAGCCGGATCAGGTCGCTGCCGGCCGAGGGGTCGTGCACGACCCGCAGCACCGCCAGCACATCGGCCACCTCGGGGGTGGAGAGCAGGCCGCCGAGGCCGAGAACGTGCGCGGGCACACCGTGTTCGCGCAGCACCTCGGCGTAGAACTCCATGTCGCGGCGGGCGCGGAACAGCATGGCGCCGGACCTGGGTGCCGCGTCCGCGTCGCCGGGGGTGGCAGCGAGCCTTCCGGCGAACCAGCGGGCGACGGCCGCGGCCTCGTCGGCGATGGTCTCGTGCATGCCCGCGTCGACGGAGCCCGTGGCCTTGCCAGGCGGAACCTTGAGGGTCTCCACCTGGATGCCGTTCGGCCGGGCACGCAGCTGGGCGCTCAGCGGGGCGACCAGGGCGTTGGCGGTCTCGAGCACGGTGACCGGGTTGCGCCAGGTGAACGAGAGCGACATCGACGGCGCTGCGGTGTTGGGCAGCTCGGCGAAGTCGGTGGAGAAGCCGAGCAGGTTGGCGGAACTGGCGCCGCGCCAGCCGTAGATGGACTGGTGCGGGTCGCCGACCGCCATCACCGGGTGGTGGGCGAACAGGGTGCGCAGCAGCTCCGTCTGCAGCACCGAGGTGTCCTGGTATTCGTCCAGGAGCACGATGCGGTACTGCTCGCGGTAACGGGTCACCAGGGCCGGCACCTTGCGGCAGACCTGCAGCGCCAGGGCCACCTGGTCGGAGAATTCGATCAGGCCCTGACGGCGTTTCTCGGCCCCGTAGGCATCCGCGAGTTCGGCCAGCACCGGCAGCGGCGCGACGGCGGCGATGGCCTCGAGCACCGAGTCGTACGGCTTCTTCTTGCGCGGGTTGCCGTAGGGCAGGTCGGCGAGGTAACCGAAGCTGGTCGCCAGGCGGGCCAGGTCGTGCGGCACCGGCTCCTCGCCGGGCACGAACGGGGGCGGGTTCTCGGCCAGGGCCCGGCTGAGCGACAGCACCGCATCCGTGACGGCGTCGACGCCCTTGCCGTACTGCACCAGCCGGCCGTCGCCGTTGGCGACCACCACCCGGCGGGCGAGCAGCCAGGCGCTGGTCTCGCTGAGCAGCACCGACTCGGGTTCGCGGCCGAGCAGCAGCGCGTTGTCGGTGAAGAGCCGGCTGGCGAAGGAGTTGTAGGTGGAGACGGCGGGGGCGTTGAACAGGTCGGCCGAATCGAGGCTCCGCACCATACCGGGTTCGCCGGCCGTCGTGGCGGCGCTGCTGGGCATCAACCCGGCCTCGCCGAGCTGGTGGATGCGTGAGTTGATGCGTTCGGCGAGTTCGCCGGCGGCCTTGCGGGTGAAGGTCAGGCCCAGGATCTGGTCGGGCCTGGCGTGGCCGTTGGCCAGCAGCCAGAGCACCCGGTTGGCCATGGTCTCGGTCTTGCCGCTGCCGGCGCCGGCCACCACCAGGGTGGGGCTGAGCGGGGCCTCGATCACGGCCTGCTGTTCGCTGGTGGGCGGGAACATGCCCAGCGCCTCGGCGATGTCGAGGGCGCTGACCGGCGGCGCCGGCGTGTGGGGGGTACTCATGAGCTGACCTGCTTGATGACGTGGATGCGGCACGAGCCGTAGGAGCGGGGGTTGAGGCAGTGGTCGGCGATCTCGGCCACGAATGTGGCGCCGCCCATGCCGGCGGCATCGTCGGTGACCCGTTTGGTGAAGGTCGCGAGTTCGTCCGGCGTGAAGGCGGGCTGGGTGGGGTTGCGGTAGTTCTGCTTCTGGGTGCCGGAGGACACGATGACCAGGCGGGCGCCGGCCAGCTCCATGCCGGGTTCGAGGCCGTCGATGACGCCGGCGGAGAAGGCCAGCTGGTAGGCGCCGAGCTGCGGGTGCTCGGCGACCCCGGTGTCGCTGGTAGGGTCGCCCTTGCCGGTCTTGAGGTCCACGATCACGGCGCGGCCATCGGGCAGCCGCTCCACCCTGTCGATGGTGCCCGAGAGCACGGCCCCGTCCAGGTCCAGGTTGAAGCGTCCCTCGGCGCTGAGCAGTCGGGTGCCGTCGCGGGCGCCGTCGCCGAGATAGGCGGCGAGCCGGTCGGTGAGCTCGCGGGCCTGGGTCTTCTGCACCCTGGACTGCCAGTCGGCGTCGAAGGCGAGTTCGCCCCAGCGCGCCTCGACGCCGGCCCAGAGCGCATCCGCGGTGATCTGGCCGGGGTCGGGCGCGTTGGCGGGGTCGGTGGCGTCTTCCATCACCTTGTGGATGATGGTGCCCAGGTTGGCCGCGGTGCTCGAGTCGCCGCCGCCGATCTGGCCGATCAGCCAGTGCAGCGGGCAGGTCTCGAACGCCGACATGCGCGAGGGCGACACGCGCACGGGTCCGTCGCCGGCGTCGGGGTCGTTGAGGGGCCGCGTGGTGCTGGCCTGGCGCAGGCCGTACCATTCGGCGGGCGACGCTCCCGGCACCTTCTCGCGGGCCAGGCGTGCCAGGGTGGCGGCGGCATCCGTGGCCCGCATCGGCAGCACGGCGGGCAGGGCGGCCACGGGGTCGGCGTCCGCCGTGGCGTGCAGGCGGGGGCGCAGGGTGTGGGTGAGGTCGCGGCGGAGTCGCCCGACCAGTCCGCGCAGCGACAGCGGGTAGCGGGCCAGGGGTGCGGGGTCCGGCTCCGGCAGCAGCCGCAGGAACGCCGAGGGCTGGTTCTCGTCGTTGTCGACGGCGGTCACCAGCAGTTCGGTGCGGCTGCGGGAGGCGGCCTGGGCGAACATGCGCAGTTCGTCGTGCAGCACGCTGGTGCGGGCGCCCGCCGGGTCGGGCCGCTCCCCCGCCGCGAGCAGGGCCAGGTCGCCGGCGCCGAGCAGCGAGCCGCGGATGCGCAGGTCGGGCCAGACGTTCTCCTGCACGCCGGCGAGCACCACCAGGTCGTAGTCACGGCCGATGGTGCCGCTGGGGGTGGAGACGAGCACGGATTCGGCCAGGGCGCGCGGGGCGAGGGTGTCTTCGGGCACGTCGGTGTCGACGAGGTGTTCCACGAACAAGACGGGCGGGGCCGCCGGGGTGCGTTCGACGAAGCGTTGCGCGGCCGAGAACAGGGCCACGATGGCGTCGAGGTTGTGGTTGGCCTCGTCGGCGTCGATGCCGGTGCCGGTGGATTGCTCGGCCCAGGCCGGCGCGAGGCCGCTGCGCTGCCAGAGTCCCCAGAGGAGTTCCTCGATGGTGGCTCCGGCGGCGAAGGCGGTGCGGGTCTGGCGAAGGTTCTTGGCGCAGGATGCGGCCCGGCGGGCGGTGCGGTTGTCGATCGGCTCGAGCAGGGCCGGGTTGGCGAAGACCTCGACGAGCAGCTCGTCGGCGGTGCGGGCGCCGTCGTTGCCTGGCGTGGGTTGGCCGGGCTCGGGTTCGCCGGGGCTGGGGTCAACGGGTTCGGGGTCGCCGGGTTCGGGCCGGCTGAGTTCCTGTTGCCGCAGCGCCGCACGCAGGCGACGCAGGGTGATCGGGTCGAGGCCGCCGAGCGGGCCGCGGAGCAGGTCAACCGCCGCGTCGGCGTCGAGCGGGCGGCGGCCGAGGGTGATGTCGAGGGCGAGGATGAAGGCCCGCACGGCAGGTTCATCGCGCAGGGCAGTCTGGGCGGCGGCCACCTGGGTGGGCACCTCGAGGGCGGCGAGGCCCTTGGACAGCGCGGGCACCAGAGCGCCGGTGCGCACGATCACGGCCATCCGCCCCCAGGGCAGGCCGTCGAGCACGTGACGTTCGCGCAGACGCCGGGCGATCACGGCAAGCTGGTCGGCGGGGCTGGCGGTGACGACGGTCTGCACGGCGCCTGGCGCCGCGGCGGTCACGGAAGCGGGCACCGCGGCGGGCTCCGAAGCGGGCACCGCGGCGGGCTCGGCGCCCGCATTCTGAACCTCCGCCGAATTGCCGGCCGCGCGTTGTGTGCCGGCCGCGGCGGCACCGATCCGTCCGGTGAACTCGCGGATCACGCCGCGCAGCTCGCTGCCGTGCCTGTGCACGGTGTCGAGGATGCGGGTGTCCACCTCGGGCAGCCGCAGGTAGTGGCCGAGCCGGCCGAGGGCATCCGGGTGGGCGCCGCGGAACGACCCGGTGCTGAGGTCGGGGTCGCCGAACGCCACGATCGTGACGCCCCTGGCGGCGAACTGGGCGAGCAGGGCCAGGGTCGACTGGGTGGCCTCCTGGGCGTCGTCGAGCACGATCAGCTTGAGCGCGCCGAGCGGACCGAGCGGGTTGCCTGCGGTCACGGCGGGCAGCGCGGTGGGCCCGGCGACGCCGGCCGGTCGCGGCGGCAGCCGGGGGGCGTCCTGCACGATGGCCGCGGCGAACTGCACGAGCTCGGTGGAGTCGAACTGGCCAGGCCGGCTCTGATCCTTGATCTCCTGGTAGTCGCCGATGAACGTGGCGGCGGCGGCCCACTCCGGGCGGTCGTGGGCTTCGGCGAGGGCGGCGAGGCGTGCGGGGGTGACCCCGTACTCCACGGCGCGCATCATCAGGTCGCGCAGCTCGGTGCGGAAGCCGCGCAGCCCCCGCACCTCGGCGTCGAGCGGGCTCGGCCAGGCCGGTCCGGTGCCCGAGGCGATGTCGCCCGCCAGAATCTCGGCGATGATCTGGTCTTGTTCGCCGCCGGTTAGCAGCGTCGGGCTGGTGCGGCCGGTCGCCACCTCGGCGTCGCGCACGATCTGGAAGGCCACGGAGTTCATGGTGCGGGCCAGCGGACCGTTCGTGGGCACCTTGAGGCGCAGGGCCAGCCTGTCGCGGAGCGCCGTGGCGCCGGTGCGGGTGGGCACGAGCACCAGCACCTCGCTGGGCGAGAAACCGCGGGCGAGCACGCGGTCGGCGACGAACTCCACGAGGGTGTGGGTCTTGCCAGAGCCCGGGGCGCCGATCACCGCGGCCGACCGGTCGACCGGCAGGCGCAGAACGGCCTGCTGGGAGGCATCCAGGCCGGGGAATCCGGCGGGCGGTGCGGCCTCGGCCGACAGCGGCGCGGGGGTGGCCGGGGCAGCACGCCCGGCTGCGGGGACGGCGGGATCGTCGAGCAGTTCGGACACCGGGTTCATCACGGTCCAACGGTAACGGGTTGCGCCGACAGTGAACGTGGCGGGCCGAGCATGGGGCATGTCGTAATCTGAGCGGGTAGGCAACCGAAAGGCGCATCCGTGGACATTCGCATTGGCATTTTCAACTCCCCCCGGGAGATCAGCTTCGAGTCGACCCAGCCGGCCACCGAGATCGAGGAAACCGTCGCTGCGGCCCTCGCGGGGCAGACCGGTTACCTCAAGCTCAGTGACAAGAAGGGGCACGTGTACATCGTCCCGACCGTCGGACTCGCTTACGTCGAGCTGGGCTCCGAGTCCTCCCGCCGCGTCGGCTTCGTGGCCTAAGACTCCCATGGAGCTTCTGTTCGTCGCCCTCGGCGGCGCGCTGCTCGGCCTCGCCGCACGCTACGCGCTGCCCCGCCGGCTCACGCACGGTTCAGTGCTGGTGCCGGCCGTGGGCACCGGGGTCGCGTCGCTGGTCTGGGTCGTGTTGACCTGGCTGGGCTGGGCGTGGGACGGCGGCTGGATCTGGTGGGTGTCGTTCGTGGTCGCCGCCGTCGCCGCCGTCGTGGTCGATGTGGTTCTCGGGCGTCGCCGTGAGGCCGCAGACCTCGCGATGCTGCACACCATCAGCAAAACCGGGCTGCCCGCGTAACGTCAGCTGAGAGAGCACCCTCATCGAGATCGATGGGGGTGTTTTTTCGTGATCGGGGCGGATGCGCGCGCTGTGCGGGGCGGGCGCGGCTACGCGGTGAGGCCGAGGCCGTCCATCCGCCTGGTGTGCGCCGCGATCAGCTCGGTGAAGACGGGCTCGATCTTCGAGTCCTGGGTCACGGCCATGGCCGAGCGGGCCACCAGCAGGGTGTCGCCCACGAGGCGCCGCCCCCACAGGGCCAGGCGCGACTCGAGCGCCGGCTGTGCGGCGATGGCCGCGGAGAGTTCGTGCACGAGAACATCGGCACCGCCGTGTTCGCCGAGCAGATGCGCGATGCGCGGGCCGATGTCGCCGGGCAACGCGTCGGAGAGCCTGATGAAGAAGTCGTCGAGCAATCCGCCGGTGAGGTAGCAGCTGAGCAGCAGCTCCTGCCAGTCCTCGCCCGCGGTGATCGCACGGAAGTTGTCCAGCGCCGGAACGAAGGGACCCATCACGCTGGCCGGTTCGCCGTCGCGGCGGCGGATCTCGTCGATGAGTCCGTGGTGCTTCGACAGCGCCCGGCCGGCGGCGAGGCTGAGTCCCTCCTTCGCGGCGAGGGTGGGGGCCGTGATGACCGCCGTCGACAGGCTCTCGAACATTCCCAATTCGAAATATGCGGCCTGGCCGAGGTAGGTGAGCAGGTCGGGCGCCAGTTCGGTGATGTCCACCTTCGTGGTGGCGCGCCTGTCGCCCCGGGCAGACAGCCGCGGAGTTTCTGCCCGTTTCGGGCGTTCACCTAACCAGGAGATCACCTGCCAAGCATAGGTCCAGGTCTCCGGCTCCGCTGTCGAATAACGTGCCGGGTGCGGTGTGGTCACCCGTTCCGCCCAGGGCCGCACTATAGTCTGGTGTCATTCACCGGCGTCGGATCGGTGGACTTGCGCCTGAAGCAAAAGACGGGCGCATCCCGCTTCTAGCTGAACAGGCAAACAAAAACGTGACCTTCACCGATCTCAATATCGACCAGGACATGGTCGAGGCTCTGGCCGCCAAGGGCATTCTGGAGCCCTTCCCGATCCAGACGCAGACCATCCCCCTCGCCCTCAGCGGCCAGGACATCATCGGCCAGGCCAAGACGGGCACCGGTAAGACCCTCGGCTTCGGGCTGCCGCTGATCCAGCGCCTCGGGCTCAACCCCGAGCCCGGCGTGCAGGCTCTCGTCGTCGTTCCCACCCGCGAACTGTGCGTGCAGGTCAGCGAAGACCTCGAGCTTGCCGCCGGCAACCGCGGCACCACCGTCGTCTCCATCTACGGCGGCAAGGCCTACGAGGGTCAGATCGAGCAGCTCAAGGCCGGCGCGCAGATCGTCGTCGGCACGCCGGGGCGCCTGCTCGACCTCGCCAGCCAGCGTCTGCTCAGCCTCGCCAACGTGCGCGAGATGGTGCTCGACGAGGCCGACAAGATGCTCGACCTCGGCTTCCTCGCCGACATCGAGAAGCTGTTCTCTCAGACGCCGTCCACCCGCCACACCATGCTGTTCTCGGCCACCATGCCCGGCCCGATCGTGGCCCTGGCCCGCCGGTTCATGACCAAGCCCATCCACATCCGTGCCAGCGACCCCGACGAGGGCCTCATGCAGGCCAACATCGAGCACCTCGTCTACCGGGCGCACAACATGGACAAGGACGAGGTCATCGGCCGCATCCTGATGGCTGAGGGCCGCGGCAAGACCGTGATCTTCACCCGCACCAAGCGCGCCGCCGCCAAACTCGTCGAGGAACTCGGCGACCGCGGCTTCAACGCCACCGCCGTGCACGGTGACCTCAACCAGGAGCAGCGCGAGCGCGCCATGGCGTCGTTCAAGGCCGGCAAGAAAGACATCCTGATCGCCACGGATGTCGCCGCCCGCGGCATCGACGTCGACGACGTCACCCACGTGATCAACCACACCATCCCCGAAGACGAGAAGGCCTACCTGCACCGCGTGGGCCGCACCGGCCGCGCCGGCAAGACCGGCATCGCGGTCACCTTCGTGGACTGGGACGACATGCCCAAGTGGACTTTGATCAACAAGGCCCTCGACTTCGGCACCCCGGAGCCGCAGGAGACCTACTCCTCGTCGCCGCACCTCTACACCGACCTGAACATCCCCGCCGGCTCCAAGGGCCGCCTGCGCGCGACCCCGATCAAGGAGACCGTGCCTGGAGCCCCGTCCGGCCGCGACTCCGGTCGCGGCGGTCGCGGCGACGGCCGCTCCGGCGGGCGCTCCGAGGGACGCTCCGGCGACCGCTCGGGCTCCGGCCGTTCCGCCGACCAGGCGCCCCGCACCCGGGTGCGCGTGAGTTCGACCACCAACCCGGATGCCCCCGCGGCCACCCCGGCCGCCGGCACCCACGACGGCGGCGGAGCCGAACACCACGACGGCAACAGCGCCCCGCGCCGCCGCAGCCGCACCCGTCGCCGCTCCCCGCAGGCGCCCACCGCGTAACGAGCTCCGCGCCGTCGCAGCCGGCACCGGCTTGCGGCAGAAGGCCCCATGACCTCGCGTCATCGGGCCTTTCGCAGCCTGTCGCGGCACGCCGTGGCGCCGACTTGCCGGAGAATCCCCCTTGAGCGCCTCGGATGGGGCACAGTGCAGCAACTCGCGAAGCCCCGCCGGCTCGCGCCGAGCAGTACCCTCGCGGTATGGATGATCTCCGCACACCGGCCGATCTGTCACGAGAGCTCGGTATCGGCCAACGGCCCATCCGGGTCTTCCTCCGCCGCGAATACGGCACACTGAATCCGCCGGAGACACGTTGGCTGCTCACCGACGAACGTGCCTCGGCCGTGCGTCGACACTTCTCGGCCGCGAGGTAGCCCGATGCGGAGGGCACTCCTCGTCCCGGTCGCGGCAGTCCTGGTGCTCGCCGGGTGTAGCGTCTCGCCCTTCAACGGTCTGACCGACGATCAGCGCACCGAGCTGCGTGACGGGGCGAGTGAATACCAGCAGCTGGTCCTGGCGGATCTGTACGTCGACGAGGCGGAGTACCGGCAGTCGGTCGACGACTGGCACGGCTGCGTCGGTGCGGCGGGCGCCGAAGCCTCGCCGATAGCGCACAGCGGCAACCAGCTCAGCTTCGACTATTCGATCGAGGCGCCCAACGACACGGAGCTCGCAGCCATCCAGACCGTTGCCGACGCCTGCCTGCCGGAGTACTCCGACGCCATCGGCCGGGTGTGGGTCTCGCAAGGCACGCAGCTCGGCTGAGTCTCAGCGAACCAGCGTCACGACACCAATCAGCCGGCGAAGACCGGCTCCGACCCGTGACCCTGGGCGATCAGACGTTCGAGCACCTCGGGCGTGGTGGTGTTCTCGCCGAGCCGGTTGGGCTTGCCCTCGCCGTGGTAGTCGCTGGACCCGGTGACGGCCAGACCATATTTCTCCGCGAGCATGGTGAGCCGGGCGGTGGCCTCCGGCTTGTTCTCCCGGTGCCGAAGCTCGAGGCCGAACAGGCCCGCCTCCACGAGGGCGGCCAACCGGCTCTCGGCCATCACGTCGGCGACGCCGCGGGTGGCCGGATGCGCGATGACCGGCACTCCCCCGGCCGCACGCACCAGGGCCACCGCGCGCAGCGGGTCCGGGGCATAGTGCGGCTGGTAGTAACCGGCCTCCCAGTGCAGGATGCCCGCGAACGCCTCGCTGCGGGTGAGCGCCAGCCCATTGGCCACCAGGGCGTCGGCGATGTGCGGGCGCCCCACGGTGCCGCCCGTGGTGGTCTGGGCGAGCACGTCGTCCCAGGTGATCTCGTAGTCGGCGCCGATGCGGGCCACCATCTGCTCGGCACGGGTGAGCCTGGCCTGACGAATGTGCGCGGTCTCCGCGACGATTCCGGCATCCGACGGGTCGAACAGGTAGGCCAGCAGGTGGATGCTGGCGTGGCCGACGCGGGTGCTGAACTCCATGCCGGGGATCAGCGTGATGCCGGCGGTCCTGGCGGCGACGGAGGCCTCCGACCAGCCCGCCGTGGAGTCGTGGTCGGTGAGCGCCACGGTGCCGAGCCCGGCGGCCGCGGCGGCGCGCACGAGCTGCGACGGGGTCTCGGTACCGTCAGAAACGCTGGAGTGGGTGTGCAGGTCGATCGGACCCGTGGAACGCCGTTCGACTGCCATTCCCCCATGCTAGTTGGCGCGGGAATACAGCCTTGTCGCCTACAGTGACTCATCTATGTTCTCCTTCCTCTTCCGCGCCGTCGTCGGGCTTGCGACCCTGGCCATCCTCACCGTGCTGGCCTGGCCCGAACTGTTCGGTTTGCAGAACACCTGGGTCGTCGCGCACGCCGTGTCCTTCCGCGGCCTGGCAGTGGTTGTCGCCGTCGCCCTGCTCGCCCTCCTCGCGATCCTGCTGCTCCTCGTGCGACCGCTCCGCCGCACCACGGCCCTGCTGATGGTGCTCCTCGTCGCGTTCGGCGCCGTCAACACCGGCATCCTGCTGCACCGCGGTCTGGGCTCGGCTGCTGCGCCGACCGACCCAGCCGCAGCCGCAGCCGCCGCCGCCGACGCTGCCGCCACCACCGACCTCGCCGTCGACGCCGGCGCCCCCATCACGGTGCTGAGCTGGAACACCCTCGGCGATGCCCCCGGCGCCGACGCCATCGCCGAACTCGCCCTGGCCGAAGAGGCGGACGTGCTCACCCTGCCCGAGACCACCGAGGAAACCGGCGTGCTGATCGCCGAGGCCATGCGCGCGGCCGGGCGGCCGATGTGGGTGCACACGGTGTCGTTCGACCTCATCTCCAAGGCACGCTCCACGACACTGCTGATCAGTCCGGACCTCGGCGACTACACGGTCACCTCGGCGGAAGGCTCCGGCCCGCCAGGCAACACCAATGTGCTGCCCACCGTGATCGCGGCACCCGTGGACGGCGCCGGCCCGACGATCATCGCCGTGCACGCCGTCGCTCCGATCCAGTGGGAGATGTCCAACTGGCGCTCCGACCTGGACTGGTTGGCCGAGCAGTGCAGCACCTCGAGCACCGGCGGCGTGATCATGGCGGGTGACTTCAACGCCACGGTCGACCATTTCGCCGGCCGGGCCACCTCCGACGGCGCCGTTCTCGGCGACTGCCGGGATGCCGGCCTGGTCGCCGGCGCCGGCGCGGTGGGCACCTGGCCGGCGTGGGCGCCCACCCTGCTCGGCACCCCCATCGACCACGTGCTGGCCACCCCCGACTGGCAGGTCGAACGGATGCGCGTGATCGGCACCGAGGACTCGGCCGGCAGCGATCACCGGCCCGTCGTCGCCACGCTCACGGCCATCGGCTGAGGCTCGACCGACGCGCTCCGCTTCACCGGGTGGGACAATGGAGGAATGGCTGACTCCACCGACACCGCCCCCGCACCCGCTTCCGCCGCCGCACCCGCCGCCCGTTCCAACGAGAACCGGTCGACCACGCCAGGCTCCGAAGGGTTCAAGGAGTACATCTCCAGCGGCTGGGCCGACCGTTCCGAAGAGGTGCCGCCCGCCCGCGAGCAGGCGCCGTTCGCCGCCGCCCGGCGCGACCGGGTCTCCCAGCAGCACCTCGGCCACCGACTGATCGTTCCGGCCGGGCGCCTCAAGCAGCGCGCCAACGACACCGACTACGCGTTCCGCGCCCACTCCGCCTTCGCGCACCTCACCGGGTGGGGCAGCGATGCCGAGCCCGGCGCCGTGCTCGTCTTCGAGCCGACCCACACCGGCCACGAGGTCACCGTGTACTTCAGGGAGCGCGCCGGCCGTGACTCCGACGAGTTCTACGCCAACTCCGAAATCGGCGAATTCTGGATCGGACCGCGCCCCTCGATCGCCCAGGTCGCCGGCGACCTGGCGCTCACAGTGCGCGGCATCGACGACTTCGCCGAGGTGCTCCGCCGCGTCGACAGTGAAACTCTGCTCGTGCGCGAGGCCGACCCGTTCCTCACCGGCCAGGTCGACGACGCGCGCCTCCGCAACGCCGCCGAGAGAATGCTCACCGCGAACGCCGCCGATGCGCCGTTCAGCGTCGAGATCAACGGTGAGCACGACGCGGATGCGCAGCTCGCCCGCGACCTGTCCGAGCTGCGGCTGGTGAAGGACGCCTACGAGATCGGCCAGATGCGCCTGGCCGTGGCGGCCACCGCTCGCGGCTTCGAAGACGTCATCCGCGACCTGCACCGCTCGAGCACCCACGAACGCGGCGAACGCCTTGTCGAGGGCGTGTTCAACACCCGGGCCAGGGTGGACGGCAACACCGTGGGCTACGACACCATCGCCGCCTCGGGCCCGCACGCCTGCATCCTGCACTGGACCCGCAACGACGGCCCCGTCGTGCCCGGCGACGTGATGCTGCTGGATGCCGGCGTCGAGGTGGACAGCTACTACACCGCCGACATCACCCGCACCCTGCCCATCACGGGCATCTTCAGCGACGTGCAGCGCCGGGTGTACGACGCCGTGCGCGAGGCCGCCGATGCCGCGTTCCTGGTGGCCAAGCCGGGCGCGATCTTCCGCGATGTGCACGCTGCGGCGATGGCCGTCATCGCCCGCCACACCGCAGACTGGGGCATGCTGCCCGTCACCGCCGAGGAGGCGCTGCAGCCTGAGAACGGCCAGCACCGCCGGTACATGGTGCACGGCACCAGCCACCACCTCGGCCTCGACGTGCACGACTGCGCCCAGGCCCGCCGCGACATGTACATGGACGGCGTGATCGAGGCCGGCATGGTCTTCACCATCGAACCCGGCCTGTACTTCCAGCCGGACGACCTCACCGTGCCGGCCGAGTACCGCGGCATCGGGGTGCGCATCGAAGACGACATCCTGATCACCGAGACCGGCGCCGAGAACCTCTCCGCAGGCATCCCCCGCGAATCCGCGGCGGTCGAGGCCTGGATGGCCGCGCTGCAGGCCTAGCCGTCAGCGGGCCACGCGCGGCCCTGCCCGCAACTGTTGCCCGTGCGGACATTGGCACCCGGCACACCGGCACCATTTGTCCGATTCGGCAACAGTCGGCTCGGCACCCGGTGCCGTGCCCCCGGCCCACCCGCAGCCAACCCGGGAGCCGGACAGGTGTGGTGGCGGCAGACCCGTTTAGCGGGCGGGGTCGATCGGACCGGAGACCGGCGGCTGCGGCGCAGCCGGGCCGGCGGCCGGCGGGGCAGACACCGGCGGGGCCGGCTGACCGTACGCGGGCGGCGCTGTCGGCTGGTCACCGGCCGGGTGGCCGGCGGGGTCGCCCGTGGGTTCGGCCGGCGGTACGGGCTCTGGTGCGGATCGCGGCGGGTCAGACGGATGCGCCGCGGCGGCGGCTGCGGGCTCGGCGTGACCGGCGAGCAGGTTGCGCGCCTTGTTCAGCAACTCGACGTCCACGATCACCTGGTAGTTGCCGGCGATCACCTGCATCGTCGAGGTGAAGTCCTTGCGCCGACGGTTCACGGCGTAGCTGACCAGGCCGAAGAGCATGCCGAAGCCGGCACCCATCAGCACCGCGGCGAACACGAACGGCAGCCCGGCCGCATCCGGGGAGAAGATGAAGAACAACAGGCCGAAGAACACACCGAGCCAGGCACCGGATGCCGAGCCGGCCAGGGCCACCCGCCCCCAGGTGAGCTTGCCGGTGACCCGCTCAACGGTCTTGAGGTCGTTGCCCAGGATCGAGAGCTGCTTCACCGGGAAGTCGGCCTTCGCGAGGACGTCAACGGCCAGCTGAGCTTCGTTGTAGGTCTCGTAGGTCGCCACCACCTCACCCTTGGGCAGCACGGGATACAGCGCGGCGGCGGCACGACCGCCGAAGGGGCTCTGATTGGTCATGCCTCCATTGTTTCACGCCCACCGGGAATCCCCGATGAGGCGGCTGTGCATCGGTTGGGAGAATGCCTCGATGATCAGCCAAACGGATGCCCCGACCCGCCCGGGCAGGGCGAACCGGAGGTTCACGTCCGCGCATCCGCCACGGCCGCCACGGAGCCCGCACAAGCTAAGTTATAGGTGTGGCAAACACCAGAGTCTTCGTCGCCCGGCTGGCCGGGTGCAACGTCTTCGACCCCGCGGGCGACCGCGTGGGCAAGGTTCGCGATGTGCTCGTGGTCTACCGAAAAGACGACCCGCCCCGCGTGGTCGGCCTGATCGTCGAGATTCCCGGCAAACGCCGCGTGTTCGTGTCGATCGGCCGGGTCACCAGCATCGGCAGTGGTCAGATCATCACCACCGGGCTCATCAACGTGCGCCGGTTCGAGCAGCGCGGCGGCGAGGTGCGCGTGATCGCCGAGATGCTCGGGCGCCGGGTCGCGTTCAACGACGGCTCGGGCGAAGCCACCATCGAAGACGTCGCCATCGAGGAATCCGCCCAGGGCGACTGGGCGATCAGCCAGCTCTTCGTGCGCCGCCCCAAGACCAGCTCCTCGCTCTTCACCAAGGGCGCCACGGCGTTCGCCAGCTGGCCAGAGGTCTACGAGAAGGTCACGGCCGGCGAGGCGCAGTCCGCCGAGCAGCTCATCGCCACCTACTCAGACATGAAGCCCGCCGACCTCGCGAACACGCTGCTCGACCTGCCCAGGCAGCGCATGTTCGAGGTGGCCGAGGAACTGCCGGACGGCCGTCTCGCCGACGTGCTCGAGGAGATGCCCGAGAGCGAACAGGTGGGCATCCTCACCCGGCTCGGCGACTCCCGGGCGGCCGAGGTGCTCGACCACATGCAGCCAGACGACGCCGCCGACCTCATCGCGCAGCTGCCCGAAGAGCGCGGCGAACACCTGCTCGACCTGATGGAGCCCGAGGAAGCCGACGACGTCAGGTTCCTGCTCTCCTACGCCCCCGACACCGCCGGTGGTCTGATGACCACCGAGCCGATCATCGTCTCGGCCGACGCCACAGTGGCGGAGGGCCTCGCCCTCATCCGCCGGCACGACCTCGCGCCGGCCCTCGGCGCGGCGATCTGCGTCACCCTGCCGCCGTACGAACCTCCCACCGGCCGGTTCCTGGGCATGGTGCACTTTCAGCGGATGCTGCGCTACCCGCCGCACGAGCGTCTCGGCACCCTGCTCGACCTGGGCCTGGAACCCGTCACCGCTGACACCTCCGCGGCCGAGGTCAGCCGCATCCTCGCCAGCTACGACCTGGTCTCCGTGCCCGTGGTCGACGAGAACCACCGACTCGTCGGGGTGGTGACGATTGATGACGTGCTCGACTACCTTCTGCCGGACGACTGGCGAAGTCACGACGACGGCGACGAGGTACGCAAACGTGCCACGGCCAGAACCCAGCTGGTAACTGGAAGCATCCCCCTGCCAGGACGGAGGAACGGCAATGGCACGCGCTAACAAGAGCGAACTCCGCCTCGACACCCCCAAGGGCCTGCGCACCACCAACCTCGTCGGTCGCAAGCGCGGCGGGCGCTCCAACGACAGGTTCGGCCGGTTCACCGAGGCGATCGCCCGCGGCATGGGCACGCCCTGGTTCCTGATCGGGCTGACCGGCCTCGTGGTCTTCTGGGTCGGCTGGAACACGCTCTCCCCCGAGGGCCTCCGGTTCGACTCCATCGAGCTGGGCTTCATCGCCCTCACCCTGGTGCTCTCGTTGCAGGCGTCCTACGCGGCCCCGCTGATCCTGCTCGCCCAGAACCGGCAGGACGACCGCGACCGGGTGCAGTTCGAGCAGGACCGCCAGCGCGCCGAGCGCAACCTGGCCGACACCGAGTACCTCGCCCGCGAGGTCGTGGCGCTGCGCCTGGGCATGAAGGACCTCGCCTCCAAGGATTTCCTGCGCGCCGAGCTGCGCGCCCTGCTCGACAACCTCGACCAGCGCGACGAGCAGGAACGCCGCGAACGCGAAGCCGCCCGCGACCGGGACAGCCGCGAGCTGGAGAGCCAGGAGCGCGAGGCCAGTCCCCGCGACAGCCGCACCGCGCAGGAGGCGCGCCCGGTTGACTGAGAGCCAGGTCTGGGCCGCCCTCGCCCGCGTCATCGACCCTGAGATCCGCAAACCCATCACCGAGCTCGACATGGTCTCGGGCGTCACGATCGACGCCGATGGCGGCGCGACGGCGCACATCCGTCTCACCATCGCCGGTTGCCCCGCGGCGACCCGCATCGAAACGGATGTGCGCGAAGCCACCGAATCCGTCGTCGGCGCCGGCCTGGCCAGGGTGGTGGTTTCCGTGATGACGCCGGAGCAACGCCGGGCCATGACCGAGAAGCTCCGCGGCGGTCAGGGTGCCCGCAGCCTGCAGTTCTCCCCCGACTCGCTCACCCAGATCTACGCGATCACCAGCGGCAAGGGCGGGGTGGGCAAGTCGACCGTCACCGCCAACCTCGCCGTGGCCCTGGCCGCCAAGGGGCTGCGCGTGGGCATCGTCGACGCCGACGTCTACGGCTTCTCGATACCGGGCCTCCTCGGCCTCGTCACCCCGCCCGCCAGCCCCGGCGGCCAGCCAGGCATGGTCAAGCCCACCCAGGTGGGCGACATGATCCTGCCGCCGATCGGCTTCGACGTGAAGGTCATCTCGATCGGCATGTTCGTCGACGACACCTCGGTGGCCGTGGCGTGGCGCGGGCCGATGCTGCACCGCACCATCACCCAGTTCCTCACCGAGGTGTACTTCGGTGACCTCGACATCCTGCTGCTCGACCTGCCGCCGGGCACCGGTGACATCGCCATCTCGGTGGGTCAACTTCTGCCGCACGCTGAGGTCATCGTGGTCACCACGCCGCAGCCGGCCGCGTCGGACATCTCCGAACGCAGCGGCGCCGTTGCCCGGCAGACCGGGCAGAAGATCTACGGCGTGATCGAGAACATGTCCGGGCTGATGCAGCCAGACGGCACCCTGCTGGAGATCTTCGGCGCCGGCGGCGGGGCCGACGTCGCGGCCCGGCTCTCGGCCGGCCAGGAGAGCCCGGTGCCCCTGCTCGGGCAGGTGCCGCTCTCGGTGGCCCTTCGCAGCGGCGGCGACACCGGCCTGCCCGTGGTGCTCGGCGACCCGGCCGACCCGGCCGCCGTCGCCATCCAGGCCATCGCCGGTACCCTGGCCACCCGCGGCCGCGGCCTCGCCGGGCTCAACCTGGGCATCAGCCCGCGCTGAACCTGCGAGCAGCCTGCGGCCGCCCTGCTGCACTTGGCTCAAGCGTGTCTAAACTGACCAGCATGACTGCGCCGACGCTGACCGCATCCACTCCGCACCTCACGCTCGCCGCCGAGCTGGTGCGGGACATCCGTTCGACGACGGACGAGACCGTGAACGTCATCGGCCCGTTCACCGGTGAACCGCTGCACAGCCTGCCGGTGAGTAGCACGAGCGATGTGGCGGATGCCTACGCGCTGGCCCGTCTCGCCCAGATCGCTTGGGCCCGCGCCGGTTTCGCGCACCGCCGGGCGGTGCTTCTGCGCGCGCACGACCTGCTGCTCGCCCGCCGCGAGGCCGTTCTCGACACCCTGCAGACCGAGACCGGCAAGACCCGCGGCCAGGCGTTCGAAGAAATCTTCCAGTCCGCCGGGGTCACCAGGTACAACGCCCTGGCCGCCCGCCGGGTGCTGGGCGGGCAGGCCCGCCGTTCCGGCCTGCCGGTGATGGTCAGCACCCGGGTGCGGTACCGGCCCAAGGGCGTCGCCGGGGTCATCACGCCGTGGAACTTCCCGCTCAGCCTGGCCGCGATGGACGTGGTGCCCGCACTGGCCGCCGGGTGCGGGGTCGTGCAGAAGGCCGACAACCAGGGGGCGCTGAGCATCCTGATGCTGCGCCGCGCCTTCATCGACGCCGGCGTGCCCGCCGATCTGTGGGCCGTCGTCGTCGGCGACGGCGCCGAGATCGGCGGAGCCGTCACCGCGGGAGCTGACTACGTGTGCTTCACGGGGTCGACCGCCACCGGGCTGCGGGTGGGCACCCAGGCCGCGAGCACCCTCACCGGGGCATCGCTGGAGCTGGGCGGCAAGAACCCGATGATCGTGCTCGACGACGTGGACCCGCACCGCGCCGCCGCCCAGGCCGCGTACGCCTGCTTCTCGTCGATGGGGCAACTGTGCGTGTCGATCGAGCGCATCTATGTACAGCACGGCGTGGCCGACCAGTTCCTGCGCGAGTTCGTCACGGTCACCCGCGCCCTCCTGTTGGGCTCCGCCCTCGACTACAGCGCGGATGTCGGCTCCCTCACCTCGCAGGCCCAGCTCGACAGGGTCACCGAGCACGTCGCCGACGCGGTCGCCCACGGCGCCACGGTGCAGGCCGGCGGCCGCGCCAGACCCGACCTCGGGCCGTACTTCTTCGAACCGACCATCCTCACCGGGGTCACGCCGGGCATGCTCTGCCACGCCGGCGAGACCTTCGGCCCGGTGGTGGCGGTCTCGGTCTTCGATTCGGAGCAGGAGGCGATTCTGGCCGCCAATGACAGCGACTACGGACTGAACGCGTCGGTGCAGAGCGGCTCCGCCCGGCGCGGCCTGCGGGTGGCCGCCGCGCTCGAGGCCGGCAGTGTGAACGTCAACGAGGGTTACCGCGGGTCGTTCTCGGCCGTGGACGCCCCGATGGGCGGCATGAAGGACTCCGGCCTGGGCCGGCGCAACGGGCCGGAAGGGCTGCTGCGCTTCGTGAACCCCGTGACGATCTCCCTGGCCACTGGCGCCCTGAAGCTGCCGGTCACCGGGGTGCAGTTCGCCCGGCTGGTGCCCCCGATGCTCTTGCTTGCGCGCACCCTCAAGGCCATCCGGCGGCGCTGAGGACACGGCGCAGAACGCCCGGCAGGCTAGTTGTTACCGTCGTTGCCGGTGACGTGCACGGCGTAGCCCCAGCACCCGGCGTCCGCCCAGTGGTAGTAGTCGCCGCCACCGGTGTCGCCGTCCAAGGCCAGGGTGAACCCGGCTCGCAGCGCCGGGTCGACGTCGTGGGCCCAGGGTAGGTCGGCACCCGTGAAGACGCCGTCGGTCGAGTGGACCACGACCCGCCAGTCGTAGCCCGCGTCGGCCATGCACTGCGTGACGAGCCCATAGAAGTGTTCGTATTCCGCGGGAGTGTCGGGAATCGCCTCTGGGTTGGGGGTGCGCACCTCCACGACGTTGCCGTCGGACGGCCCCGCGCCGGACTCGGCGGCGGAGTCGGCGGCGGAGTCGGCGGTGGAGTCGGCGCCCTCCTCTGCGGCGCCGGTGTCGGCAGCGGCAGCCTGCGAGGCCGAATCCGGCGTCGCCGTGGGCACAGCGGTCACTGCCGGGGTGGGCGACGCGGTGGCCCTGGGCGTCTGGACCGGGGTCGACGGCGCCTGCACTGCGCTGGTCTGCTCGGCCTGCACCTGCTCGGCCTTCACCTGCTCGGCCTGGCCGTGCTCGGCGGCGTACGCGGTGGCACCCACCGACAGCACGGCGACCGCCGCGACGAACCCCACCATCATGACGCGACTGCGTGACCTGCTCATCCTGCATCCTCCCCTGGGCCGAGCGTCAGCCCGGGCGCACAAAGCTCCGTGCGCGCCAGAACGCACCCCGACCCTCTCACGCTACCCACCCGCGCCCGGCACGAGTCCCTCCAGTTCGGGCCGTCGAGGGGCTAGGTGGCCTCGGAGTCGAACGGGGCCGGTCCGGTGAGGACACCTTCCCTGGCGCGTTTCCGCTGCAGGTAGGCACTGTCGGGGTTCGGGCCCGAGCGCGAAATCACCTGGGACTGCGCCTTCATCGGGTCCTCCTCGATGAGGGCTTCCCGGATGATCCGGCGCGGGTCATACTGCCGGGGGTCGAGCTTCTTCCAGTCGACGTCGTCGAAGTCCGGACCCATCTCGTCCTTCATCCGGTCCTTGGCGCCGTTGGCCATGTCCCGCAGCTGGCGTACCAGGCGGCCGAGCTGGGCCGCGTAGTGCGGCAGCTTCTCCGGTCCGAGCAAGAAGACGGCGATGATCCCGATGAGCAGGAGCTTCTCGAACGTCAGACCGAACATGCCCTCAGAATATCCCCCCGGCGAGGCATCCCCGAACCACGGGTCCCTCCGCCGTAGTCTTGACCTAATCATCTACTGGAGTTGCGGAATGTCTGACAAAGATCTGAATTGGAAATTCGCCGACGACTCGGTGGTGGAGAGCGACGCCCTGGCCAGAGCCCGGCAGCAGTCCCTCGAACTCGGCATCGACGCCATCGCGCCATCGGTCGGTGCACAATCGGCCGTCATCGCCGCGGCTACCGGAGCCCGCAGCATCCTCGAAGTGGGCACAGGAGCCGGCGTGTCCGGCATCTGGCTGCTCACCGGCGCCCCCGGCGCCACGCTCACCTCGATCGACATCGAGGTCGACCACCTTCAGCACGCCAAGGCCAACTTCCACGAGGCGGGCATCCCCACCAACCGGGTGCGCCTGATCACCGGCCGCGCCGCCGAGGTGCTGCCGCGCATGAACGAGAACTCCTACGACATCGTGTTCGTCGACGCCGACCCGCAGTCGGTCATCGAATACGTCGAGCATGCTCTGCGCCTGGCCCGGCCGGGCGGCACCGTGCTGGTGGCCCACGCGCTCTGGCGCGGCCGGGTGGCCGACCCCGTGCAACGCGACGAGGTGGCCACCGGCTTCCGCACCCTGTTGAACGAGATCGCCACGTCCAAGGCCGTGATCAGCGCGCTCTCCCCCGTCGGCGACGGCCTGCTGCAGATCACCAAGCTGCGCGCCTAACCGCACGGGCCGTACGCGGATACAGTAATCGGCTGTGCGGAGAACCGCACAGCCGATGAGCCGAATGAATTTCGAGCGAATCTATACAGCCGGGCTGACTACACCGGCGAGCGCATCGTGAAGCTCCTTGGCTTCAGCGTCGTTCACAGAGACGACGAGTCGACCTCCACCTTCGAGCGGTACACGCACGATGATCAGGCGCCCCTCCTTTACAGCCTCCATTGGCCCGTCTCCGGTCCGTGGCTTCATGGCCGCCATGAACTCCCCTTCCATTCGTAGTCTGTACTCCTATTATCGACCATTCGGCCGTCAGACAGTAATTAGGGCGGTGTCCAATCGGCGCCATCCACACCCCAGCAGAGCAAAAGCCAGCCCCATTGGCCCAAGATCAACACCAGTGTGACCACAACGCGGTACACGATATTCCGCGGCCGTGCCAACGCGCCGAGCAGCGGGAACATCGGCATCAGCAACCTGAACACGCTCGACTGCGGAAAGAACACCGCCAGCAGGTAGAGCGCGTACGACAGCACCCAGAGCCGCAGGTCCACGCCGAGGCTCTTCACCGCCGGCGAGAACATCGCCAGAGCGAAGGCCACGATCAGCGCGATCACCGCGACGATCCCCAGCGGCGCCCCGAGCCACCAGACCCCGCTCTGGAACCAGGCCGCGAACGGCACCAGCTCCTGGTAGCCGATGTACGCGGACCGCCAGGCCAGCTCGGTATCGGTATATGCGGTGATCGACCCGGTCACCAGCCACGCGACGCCCGGCCAGGCCAGGCCCATCACCCCGCTGAAGACGGCCACGGATGATGCGGTGACGGCCTCGCGCACCGGGAAGGGGTCGCGGGCGCGGCTGTACCAGCGGTAGCCCACGTGCAGGGCCAGGAACAGCGCGAACGCCAGACCGCTCGGCCGGGTCAGGGCCATCACCGCGATCACGGGAACCAGTGCCAGGTAGCGCCGCTCCAGCACCAGCAACAGCGCCAGGGTGAGCAGCAACAGGTGCATCGACTCGGCGTAACCGAACTGCAGCAGTGGTGACAGCGGCGCGACGCAGAACAGCAGCACCGAGAACAGGGCCATCGACTGCGGCTGCACCCGCCGCATCAGCCTGTAGAACAGCAGCGCCGTGCCGAGGCTGCAGAGCACAGACACGAACACCGCCACCGGCGCCCAGGGGGCCCCTGTCAGCACCGTGAGCAGTCGCACCACCGCCGGGTACCCGGGCATGAACGCCCAGGCGTTCTCACCGATGTGGCCGTCGACGGTGACCGGCAACACCTGCGGGTAGCCGCCGACGCCCACGATGTTGTACCAGAGGCCATCCCACATGGTGGCGAAGGCCGAATAGCCGGGCTTCGCCGTCGTCCACGCATTCTGGCCCTGCACGCTGGCCAGAATCAGCACCAGGGTGGTGGTCACCAGACGGGAGGCCAGCCAGATGACGGTGACCTTCAGCCACCAGGGCACCAGCCGGTACCGAGCCCGCCAGCGCGCCGGCAGGGCGCCGGCTCGGCGCACCGGCGTGGCTGGCGAGCGGGTCGGCGGCACGGGTCAGCCGATGGGCGCGGTCAGCCAGGCGCGCAGGGCGTCCTCGCAGTCGGTGATCTGGCTCAGGGCAACCCGTTCGTCGTCGGCGTGTGCTTTCAGCGGGTCGCCCGGCCCGTAGTTCACGGCCGGGATGCCCAGGGCGGAGAACCTGGCGACGTCGGTCCAGCCGTACTTGGGGCGCGGTTCCGCGCCCACGGCCTCGAGGAACTTCAGCGCCAGCGGGGCGTCCAGGCCGGGGCGGGCACCCTCGGCGAGGTCGACCACGGTGATGTCGAAGCCCGCGAACAGCTCCTCAAGGTGCGCCACCGCTTCCGCGGCCGTGCGGCTGGGCGCGAACCTGTAATTCACGTGCACCATGCACTCGTCGGGAATAACGTTGCCGGCGATGCCGCCGCTGATGCCCACGGCGTTCAGACCCTCCCGGTAGACCAGGCCCTCCACCTCCACCTCACGCGGGGTGTAGCCGGCGAGGATGTCGAGGATCGGGGCGGCCTTGTGGATGGCGTTCTCGCCCGCCCAGGCGCGGGCGGAGTGTGCGCGTTTGCCGAAGGTGCGCACCTCGACGCGCACATTGCCGTTGCAGCCGCCCTCGACCTGGCTGTTGCTGGGCTCGCCGAGAATAGCGAAGTCGCCCTCGAACAGGTCGGGTCGGTTGGCCGCGAGCCGGCCGAGGCCGTTGAGGTCGGCGTTGACCTCTTCGTGGTCGTACCACATCCAGGTCACGTCGACGCTGGTGTCGGCGAGTTCGGCGGCCAGCTTGAGCTGCACGGCCACGCCGGCCTTCATGTCGGTGGTGCCGCGGCCCCAGAGATAGTCGACGCCGTCGATGGTCTCGAACCGGGTGGGCAGGTTGTCGTTCAACGGCACGGTGTCGATGTGTCCGGCGATCACCACCCGCTGGGCGCGGCCCAGGCTGGTGCGGGCCACGATGGTGTCACCGTCACGGATCACCTCGAGGTGTGCGGCGCCGGCCAGGGCGGCTTCGATCGCGTCGGCGAGCGGGGTCTCGTTGCCTGAGACCGACTCCACGTCGCAGACGGCGCGGGTCAGCTCGACCGACGACATGCTCAGGTCGAGGGTCGGGGCGGAAGAAGTCGGGTCTGTGGTTCGGTCTGAGGGCACCCTACTAATCTAGAGCCATGGTCACCGAGCTTCCCCCCGAACCCCTGTCAAACTCCGCCGCACCGGCCGCTTCGCACGCCTGGGGGTACGGTCTGGCCACGATCGCCGGCGACGGCACCGTGCTGGACACCTGGTTCCCGGCGCCGAAGCTGGGCGCCCTGCCCGCCGATCGCGACAGGTGGATCGTGCCCACCGAACTTGAAGAGGCCGCCGGACCCGACGCTCGACGCAATGTGCGCGTCGAAGCCGTCACCGTGGAGATCGACCTGCAGGCGGCGCCCGCAGGCACCTCGGATGCGTACCTCCGCCTGCACCTGCTCTCGCACCTGCTGGTCAAGCCCAACACCATCAACCTCGACGGCATCTTCGCGCACCTGCCCAACGTGGTCTGGACCAACGCGGGCCCGGTGCTGCCCGCCGACTTCAACCGGCTCCGCCCGTCGCTGCAGCGGCACGGCATCAACGCCACCGGCCTCGACAAGTTCCCGCCGTTGCTCAACTACGTCTCCCCCGAGCGGGTACGCATCGCCGACGCCTCCAGGGTGCGCCTCGGCGCCCACCTCTCCCCCGGCACCACCGTCATGCACGAAGGGTTCGTCAACTTCAACGCCGGCACCCTGGGTGTATCGATGGTCGAGGGCCGCATCTCACAGGGCGTCGTGGTGGGCGACGGCGCAGACATCGGCGGCGGCGCATCCATCATGGGCACGCTCTCCGGCGGCGGCACGCAGCGGGTCACCATCGGCGAGCGGGCGCTGCTCGGCGCCAACTCGGGCATCGGCATCTCCATCGGTGACGACTCGGTCGTGGAGGCGGGCCTGTACGTGACCGCCGGCACCAAGGTGGTGCTGCTGGATGCCGCACGCACGGCCGACGGCGCCCCGCGCACGGCCAAGGCCAAGGACCTCTCCGGGGTGCCGAACCTGCTCTTCCGCCGCAACTCGCTCACCGGCGCGGTCGAGGTTCTCCCCCGCCAGGCCGGCATCGTCCTGAACGCGGCCCTGCACGCCTAATCTCCAGACAGCGCAAAAAACCCCTTCCCGGCGGGAAGGGGTTTTTTGATGTCGCGGAACTACGCCTGCGGGTAGTCGCGGGCCACGGAGCCCGTGTAGAGCTGCTGGGGGCGGCCGATCTTGGTCGCCGGGTCCAGGTTCATCTCGCGCCAGTGTGCGATCCAGCCGGGCAGCCGGCCGATCGCGAACAACACGGTGAACATGCGCGGCGGGAAGCCCATCGCCTTGTAGATGACGCCGGTGTAGAAGTCCACGTTCGGGTAGAGCTTGCGCTCCTTGAAGTAGTCGTCGTTCAGCGCGATGAACTCGAGCTCCTTGGCGATGTCGAGCAGGTCGTCCTTCACCCCGAGGGCCTCGAGCACGGCGTCGGCGCTCTCCTTGACGAGCTTGGCGCGCGGGTCATAGTTCTTGTAGACCCGGTGGCCGAAGCCCATCAGGCGCACGCCGGCTTCCTTGTTCTTCACCCGCTCGACGTACTTCTGCACGCCTTCGCCGGAGGCCTTGATGTCGCTGAGCATGGTGAGCACGGCCTCGTTGGCGCCGCCGTGCAGCGGGCCGGACAGCGCGTTGATGCCGCCGGAGACCGAGGCGAACAGGTTTGCCTCGGTGGAGCCGACCAGGCGCACGGCAGACGTCGAGGCGTTCTGCTCGTGGTCTTCGTGCAGCATGAGCAGGCGCTCGAGCGCCTTGCTCACCACGGGGTTCACCTGATACGGCTCGGCGAGGGTGCCGAAGTTGAGCTTGATGAAGTTGTCCACGAAGCTCAGCGAGTTGTCCGGGTACAGGAACGCGTGGCCGATGCTCTTCTTGTGCGCGTAGGCGGCCATCACCGGCAGCTTCGCGAGCAACCGGATCATCGACAGCTCCACCTGCTCGGGATCCTTGGGGCTCAGGGAGTCCTGGTAGTAGGTCGACAGGGCCGACACACCGGCAGAGAGCACCGACATCGGGTGCGCATTGTGCGGCAGGGCGTCGAAGAAGCGGCGCAGGTCTTCGTGCAGCAGGGTGTGACGGCGGATGCGGGTGTCGAACGCGCTCAGTTCGCTCTCGCTGGGCAGTTCGCCGTAGATCAGCAGCCAGGCGGTTTCGAGAAAGCTGGAGTTCTGCGCGATCTGCTCGATCGGGTAACCCCGGTAGCGCAGGATTCCCTGTTCGCCGTCGATATACGTGATGGCTGACTTCGTCGCCGCCGTGTTCACGAATCCCGAGTCGAACGTGGTGAAGCCGGTCTGTTTGGTCAGCGTCGCGATGTCGATGCTGGATGGGCCGTCTGTGCTACCCAGGATCGGGAACTGCGCCGTTCCTCCCGGGTAGGTCAGCGTGGCCATCTGCGGGCCCGGTACGGGCCGATCGATGAACTGCGGCTCATTGGATGGTGTTCGCTGCGCGACGTCGCTCACGGCGCCTCCCTGGATTTCAAAGCCTTCCGGCTGTTGGTCTGTGGCGGTCCGCCGCAGCACGCTCCTGGTGCTTGGCAACGATAACCCGCCTACAGCCTATTCCGCCGAGGGGCATACTGTTGCATCCGCCAACATCGACCGGAGTCCGTTGGCGCTACACCACAGGTAGTACTGCGGTGCAGGCGCCCTGACTTCAAGCGTACCGCCGCGCCCGGCACCGCTAGGGCCAGAGGACTCTAATCGACGGCGCTGATCCACTAGCGTGGTGGCATGAAGCGACATGTTAAATGGCTGATCCCGTTGCTTCTGATCCCGGTCTTGTTCTACGGCGGCATGTATTCGTCGTCCGCGCTCAGCACCGCCTCCGAGGCCGCCGACAACCCAGGTTTGGCTCTTGCCGCCGTGGGGCTCTTCCTCGTCGGCCTGATCGGCCCGGTCGTGGCTGTGGTCGCAGCCATTGTGGCGGGAGTGCGCACCTACCGGCAGTGGCGACGCTCGAATGGCCATTTCAGCCCGTCGGAGCGTGCGGTCAACGCAGTCCGCGGCCAACGGGAACACTCCTCCACCGCCGCGTGGTCCCAGGCTCAGGCGCTGCGGGCCAGCCTGATTGCCCGCGAGGTTCCGCCGGCGATCCGGGTGTGGGAAGTGGTGCCCAATGCGGGCGAAGTCATGTTTTTCGACCTCTCCGCGGATTACGCCCGGTATTACGGCCGCGATGTGCAGTACTCGCAGTCGGGTGGTTTCTTCTTCGGGCACCCCGCTTTCGTGCTGGCCGGGCTCGCCGCCACGGGCATCGGCAACACCCGACGACGGAACGCCGCCATCGCCGCATCCCAGGCCACCTGGCGCGAGAGCCAGCCGGCGAGGGTTGTCGTCACCAATCAGCGCTTGGTCTGCCACGCGGGCGGCCAATGGCTGTCGTTTCCCTACTCGACCATGACGGCGGTGTACCCCGAGGTCGACCGCTGGACCTTGATCTGTGAGTTCGGCGGCACCGCAGAGCCGCTCCTTCTGGCCGGGCCGGATGCGGCCCTGATCAGCGTCATGACCGTGCTCCTCACTCACGGTGCGGATGCCGTCGCCGAGCATCCCAGCCTCCAGCGCCTGGGCTGAACCTCACCCGTTCGGGCGGGTCAGGGCGAAACTGTAGGCCTCGAAGAGCACCTCGCTCCACGCGCCCGCACCCGCTTCCGCTTCCGCTTCGGCTTCCGCCGAAAGCCGCACCCACTCGCGCATGGTGCGCACGCCCATCACGACGGGATCCCCTGATCGCCTGGCGACCAGGTCCCGCACCCGGTCGTGCGGGAGCTTGGCGACGAGATCGCCGTTGCGGCCGATAAACGCGAACATCTTCCCGTGCACCTTCACGCCGTCGCCGTTGAACATCCGTCCGTGCGTGACCGGCGGATGCGCCGGAAGCTTCGCCACCAGCGCGCTCAGGGCGGAGACGCCGATGGCGTAGTCGTCCACGGGGTCGTCGTCCACGGGGTCGTCGACCGGGTCCACTCCGTCTGCCATGCTCCCAGCCTAGACAGGCCTCTGCTGAGCACAACTCCTGCAGAATCTGGTCACCGCGGGTCGCCGCCCGCGGGATTCCCGGCATCCGAGGGCGGCCGACCTCAGGAAGTGCAGGAGTTACGCACCGTCGGCCCAGGCCAGGAGCCGGGCCGCTGCCGCGTTGATGCGCTCGTCGCTCGCCGTGAGCGAAAACCGCACGTGCCGGGGGTAGAAGTCGCCGTAGAAGGGGCCGGGACCGGCCAGAATCCCGAGCTCGGCCAGCTGCCGGATCGACTCCCAGGCGTCCACGCCCTTGGTCGCCCACAGGTACAGGCCAGCCTCGCTGTTCTCGATGCGGAAACCCGCGCTCAGAAGCGCCGGAAGCAGAATCTCACGACGGGCCCGGTAGCGCTCGCGCTGCACGCTCACGTGCTCGTCGTCGCCCAGGGCGGCCACCATGGCGGCCTGCAGCGGGGCCGGCAGCATCAGGCCGGCGTGCTTCCGCACGGTCAGCAGCCGGCCGAGCACCTCGTCGCAGCCGGCGGCGAACGCGCCGCGGTAGCCGGCCATGTTCGATTGCTTGCTCAGCGAGTAAATGGCCACGATATTGTGCGTGTCACCGTCGGTGACGCGGGGGTCGAGGATACTCGGGATCGGCTCGGCGTCCCACGGCGCGGCCCAGCCCAGTTCGGCGTAGCACTCGTCGTTGACAATCACGGCGCCGAGTTTCCTGGCGCGGGCAACGGCGGCGCGCAGGGCGTGGATGGAGAGCACCCGGCCGTCGGGGTTGCCGGGGCTGTTCAGCCAGATCAGTTTCGTCGTGTCCGGCCACTCGGCGGGATCGTCGGAGGGGAAGGCATCCGCCCCGGCCATGGCCGCACCGATCGCGTAGGTGGGGTACGCGGCCCGCGGGTGCACGATGGTGTCGCCCTCACCCACGCCGATCATGAAGGGCAGCAGCGCCACCAGCTCCTTCGAGCCGATGGTGGGCAGCACGTTCTTCTCGGCCAGCCCGGTGACGCCGCGGCGGCGGGCGTACCAGTGAATGATGGCCTGCTGCAGGGCCGGCGTGCCGGTGGTCTGCGGGTAGGCGTGAGCATCCGTCGCCTGGGCCAGGGCGGCCTGCACGACGGGCGGGGTGGCGTCGACGGGAGACCCGATGGACAGGTCCACGATACCGTCGGCATGCTCCCTGGCCTGCCGTGCGAACGGCAGCATGGCGTCCCAGGGGTAGTCGGGAAGTGGCTTGAGCACGCTCTAGTGCTGGACCTGGGGCGGGAGCACCGAGATCACCGGGTGGTCCTTCGCGATGACGCCCACCTTGGCGGCGCCGCCGGGCGAGCCGATATCGTCGAAGAACTCGACGTTGGCCTTGTAGTAGTCCGCCCACTGTTCGGGCAGGTCGTCTTCGTAGTAGATGGCCTCGACCGGGCAGACCGGTTCGCAGGCGCCACAGTCGACGCATTCGTCGGGGTGGATATAGAGGGAACGCTCACCCTCGTAGATGCAGTCGACGGGGCATTCGTCGACGCAGGCGCGGTCCTTGACGTCCACACAGGGCAAGGCGATCACATACGTCACAGTGGCTGAATTCCCTTCACGAACAGAGTAATCAGTCTACGCCGTCGGTCGTCTGGCCGGAATTCGTGGCCAGGCGATCACCAACGCGGCGAACAACGCGGGCACCATCGTCCAGACGGTGCCGAGCACGCCGGCGGGTATCAGCACCGAACCGCCGGTGCTGCGCAGCGACAGCAGGAACACGGTGCCGATGAGGCCGACAGCGGCGGCGAGCACCACGAGTCTGTCCCGCACCACAAGGCGCAGCCCGAGCACCAGCGTGCAGCTGGCGAGCAGTGACAGCACTAGACCGACGGGGATCGTCAGGGAGCCCAGCGCGAAGGTGGTCTGGTGGGCCACGGTACCCAGAATCCCGAAGAGCACCCCGGCGGCGAGGGCCATCAGGGTGGCCAGCAGCCGGCTCCCCGCGCTGGGGGCCTCGGTCTCGGCCGGGCGTGCAGGGCCGGTGCCGCGCAGATACGTTTCGGTGCCGGTGACGAGAATCTCCGCCCCTGAATTCAGACGGACCACCCGGCCGTCAACCTGCCACCGCGCGGGATAGGCGGCCAGCGCGCTGAGCTTTCGGTCGATGTGGTCGCTGACATCGATCGCGGTGAGCCGCGCTCCCGGCGACGTCTCCACCCGGCTGCTGAGAAAGACCGGCAGGCCGTGATCTCCGGCTGCCTCTGCGGCCACCTGGCGCAGTGCCGGGTCGACGGCGGCGACCACGACGGCAGTGGCTTTCGCCTCCGCGAAGGCCGCGCCCAACGCCGCACGGCCCTCGACCGAGTCCGGCGAACCGTCCAGCACGCGCCAGCGCGCGGGATCGGTCTCACCCAGGGCCGTGCGGGCGGCCTCGACGGCAGCCGCGCCGGCCGGTAGGTCCGTGGCTGCAGGCACATCGCCGCCGGCGTGGGTGTCGGGCGCTTTCGCCCAGCCGAAGAGCACCGTGACCTCGGCGTCGTCATCCAACAGCCGCGCGATGGTGCCGCCGGTGAGCAACGACTCGTCACCGGGGGTGTTGAGCACGAAGACCACCCGTTCGCCGCTTCCGGACATAAGCATGGGTGACTCCTGAACAACGTGGCCGCGTGACCGACGGGCGGGTGACCTGACTGACCGAACGCGTGTCGGGCCGCTGACAAATCTTAGCTGGACACATCCGGCGATCCTACGTAGAGTGGGTGGGTAAGGTAAGCCTTACCATTGTTGTCGCACCACTCCTCAACACCCACCCCACAACACCCACTCCACAACAACCGGGAAGCTCTGTGCTCGCAAACTACCTGATCGGCCTGCGCGAAGGACTCGAAGCAGCGCTGATCGTGACGATCCTGATCGCCTACGTCGTCAAGATCGGCCGCCGCGACGTGCTCGGGCGACTCTGGGCCGGCGTCGGGCTTGCCGTTCTCCTGGCACTCGTGCTTGGCGCCATCCTCACCTTCGGCACCTACGGCCTGAGTTTCGCCGCGCAGGAGACCATCGGTGGGCTGCTCTCCATCATCGCGACGGGTCTGGTGACCTGGATGGTGTTCTGGATGCTGCGCACGGCCCGCGACCTCAAGGGGCACCTGCACGGCAGCATCGACAGGCACCTCGCCGGCTCCGGCCTGGGCCTGGTCCTGGTCGCGTTCCTCGCGGTGGGCCGGGAGGGCATCGAGACGGCACTGTTCATCTGGGCGGCTGTGCAGGCCACCGGAGAGACCACGCTGCCGCTGGTCGGGGCGAGCCTGGGCATCCTCACCGCAGTGGGATTGGGCTGGCTGATCTACGCCGGCATGCTCAAGATCAACCTCAGCCGGTTCTTCACCTGGACCGGCGCCATCCTCATCATCGTTGCCGCCGGGGTGCTCTCCTACGGTGTGCACGACCTGCAGGAGGCCGGCATCCTGCCCGGGCTCAACGCGCTCGCGTTCAATGTCTCCGCGGTGATCCCCCCGGACAGCTGGTACGGCACCCTGCTCAAGGGCACCCTCAACTTCTCGCCGGCCACCACCTGGCTGGAGATGTTCGCCTGGATCGCCTACACGGTGCCCACCCTGACTCTCTTCATCGTGAAGAGCCGTCAGGCTAAGCCGGCACCGTCAGCACCAGTGCACCAGCCCGCACCCGCGGTTCTCTCCCACTAACCCCACCCGCACCGCCTCCCTCTAAGGACTCCCATGCGCGCCCGCCTCCTCCCCCTCGTCGCCGCCTCAGCCGTCGGCCTGCTCGCCCTGACCGGGTGTGTGGCCAACGCCACAGACGCCGACTCGGCCAACGCCGCCCTCACCGTGGACAGCAGCGCGGATGCCTGCACGGTGTCGGCCGCCGAGGCGCCGTCGGGCAACCTCAGCTTCGCGGTCACCAACTCCGGGGACCAGGTCACCGAGTTCTACCTCCTGGCCGAAGACGGCCTGCGCATCGTCGGCGAGGTCGAGAACATCGGCCCCGGCCTCAGCCGCGACCTGGTCGTGCAGCTCGCTCCCGGCAACTACCTCACCACCTGCAAGCCGGGCATGGTCGGCGACGGCATCGACAAGACCGCCTTCACCGTCACCGACTCCGGCGACGAGGTGGTGGATGCCGACCTGGACGCCCAGGTCGAAGTCGCCAACACCAACTACGCGGCATACGTGCGCGACCAGGTCGCCCAGCTCCTCACCGGCACCCAGGCGTTCGCCGACGCCTACCTCGCCGGAGACGACGACACCGCACGTGCCCTGTACGCCCCGACCCGTGCGCACTGGGAGCGCGTGGAAACCGTCGCGGAGTCATTCGGCGACCTCGACCCGCAGCTGGACCTGCGCGAGGCCGACCTCGAGGAGGGCCAGGACTGGACCGGCTGGCACGCCATCGAGAAGGACCTCTGGCCCGCCGAGGCCGAAGCCGGCTTCGCCGCGTACACGCCCGAACAGCGCCAGAACTTGGCCGACCTGCTCGTCACCGACACCGAAACGCTGAACGACAAGGTACAGGACCTGGACTTCACCCTGTCCCAGCAGACCAACGGCGCGATCGGGCTGCTCGACGAGGTCGCCACCGGCAAGGTCACCGGCGAGGAAGAGTTCTGGTCGCACACCGACCTGTGGGACTTCCAGGCCAACATCGACGGCGCCAAGGTGCTCTACGCCGGGGTGCGTGACATCCTGATCGAGGAAGACGCCGACCTGGCCACCGAGCTCGACACCGAGTTCGCTGCCCTGCAGGAACTGCTCGACGCCCAGCGCGTTGGTGAGGACTTCACCCTGTACACCGACCTCACCCCCGCCGAGGTCAAGGCCTTCGCCGATCAGGTGAACGCCCTCGGCGAGCCGCTCAACCAGCTGACCGCTACGCTCGTGCTCTAACCCCGCCCGAAAGAAGCCCCACCCGCATGAACGACTCCCCAGCCCCCGACTCGACAGGCGCCACCGCAGGCACGCCTCCCGACGGCAGCGCTCTCGAAAGCACTACTCGCGAGGGCACTGCTCGCGAGGGCACTGCTCCGACCGCAGCCCGCGGCCTGTCCAGGCGGGGGCTGTTCGGTCTGGCGGGGGCCGGGGTTGCCGGGCTCGGGCTCGGCATCGCTGGCGACAGGGCAGCGCTGGCGGTCGCCGCATCGTCGGCCCAGACCAGCGCGGGTGCGGTGTACCCGTTCTTCCAGAAGCACCAGGCCGGCATCGTCACCCCGGCCCAGGACCGGCTGCACTTTGCCGCGTTCGACGTGACCGCCGGCACCAGCCGGGCAGACCTCATCGAGCTGCTGCAGGACTGGACCGTCGCGGCCGCGGCCATGACCGCGGGTCAGGATGTCGGCGACTACGGCTCCGTCAGCGGGCCGTACGACGCTCCCCCCGAAGACACCGGCGAGGCCCTCGGCCTGCCGCCGGCCGGGCTGACGATCACGTTCGGTTTCGGGCCCAGCCTCTTCCAGACCGCCGAGGGCGTTGACCGCTTCGGCCTGGCCGCCCGTCGGCCGGCCGACCTCGTCGACCTGCCGCACTTCCCCGGCGACATGCTCGAAGAGACCAGGAGTGGCGGCGACCTCTGCATCCAGGCCTGCGCGGACGACCCGCAGGTGGCGGTGCACGCCATCCGCAACCTGTCCCGCATCGCGTTCGGCCGGGCCGCGATCCGGTGGTCCCAGCTCGGTTTCGGCCGCACGTCGTCCACCAGCACCAGCCAGGTCACCCCGCGCAACCTCTTCGGGTTCAAGGACGGCACGGCCAACATCAAGGCCGAGGAGCCTGCCGCGGCCACCGAACACCTCTGGGTGGGCAGCTCGGACGGGCCCGCCTGGCTCGCGGGCGGGTCGTACCTGGTGGCCCGGCGCATCCGCATGACCATCGAGACCTGGGACCGCACGAGCCTCCGCGAGCAGGAGACCGTGATCGGCCGCAACAAGGGCGAGGGCGCCCCGCTCTCCGGGGGTACCGAGTTCACCGAACCCGACTTCGAGCTCGCCGGTCGCGCCGACCAGCCGCTCATCGACACGGCGGCCCACGTGCGCCTGGCGCACCCCACCCAGAACGACGGCATCCGCATTCTGCGCCGCGGCTACAACTTCGTCGACGGCAACGATTCCCTGGGCCGGTTGGACGCCGGGCTGTTCTTCATCAGCTTCCAGCGCTCACCGGAGAGTTTCACCGCGGTGCAGCTCAACCTGGCTCGCCACGACGCCCTGAACGAGTACATCAGGCACGTCGGCTCCGCGCTCTTCGCCGTGCCGCCGGGAGCGGCAAAAGGCTCCTACGTGGGCGCGCCCCTCTTCGCCTAGCTCCCCGCCTCGCTCCCCCACCGCCGAGCACTTCCGAGTGGCTCCGCGGCAGAGCAACGGCGGTTTATGGGGACAACGAACGGAAAAAAGGTCACCCCAACCGATTCCGTCCTAATCTCGTCACTTCTTCCTCATTTGCCGACGTGCACGAGGCCGCCTAGGCGGGCGCGACTGTGTAGAGCACACCGTCCGGGGTGCCGGCGATGGTGACGACGTAGGTGTCGTTGACCAGGGCCACCACTCCCACATCGCCGACGTTGGCGGAGGAGCTGGTGTCGGGCACGTAGCCGGCATCGACGAGCTTCTGCTCGGCGTCGGCCAGCGGGTCGGCGGCACCGGAGGCGATGGTGACCACCCAGCCCTGATCGCCGTTGGTGGTGTTGCCGGCACCGAACTTGATCTCGCCCTCGATCACGGGGATCTCTGTCGGCCAGCCGTCCGGCAGCGCTCCGCCGAGGCTGACGTCGCCGTCGGTTGCGCCCTGCACGGCGCCGTTCACGGCATCCTGCACCTGGGTGTCGGAGCAGCCCGCGAGTGCGGGTGCGACGGCCACGAGTGCCGCCACGGCCAGGGTCATCCGCAACCGTGACGTTCTCGTCGTTGATCCAGGGGTCATGGTTTCCTCACACATTGTCGAAGGGCTGACAAAAAACCGCAGGCACCCCGCGCCGGAAAACCGGAACAGGATGCCTGCAGCAGATGGAACTGTTGATCTAGTTCGCGTCCTGCTTCTTCAGACGCGAGACGTTGCGCTGACGAGCGGATGCGGCGAGCTCGACCTTGCGGATACGAACGACGGCGGGGGTGACCTCGACGCACTCGTCTTCGCGGGCGAATTCCAGGCACTGCTCGAGGGTGAGCTGCTTGGACGGCGTCATCGACTCGAAGGTGTCAGACGTGGACTGACGCATGTTGGTCAGTTTCTTTTCCTTGGTGATGTTGACGTCCATGTCGTCGCCGCGCGAGTTCTCGCCGATGACCATGCCCTCGTAGACCTCTTCGGTCGGGTTGACGAAGAACTGCATGCGCTCCTGCAGAGCGATGATGGCGAACGGCGTGACAACACCGGAGCGGTCAGCGACGATCGAGCCGTTGGTGCGGGTGTTGATCGTGCCGGCCCAGGCCTCGTAGCCGTGGAAGATCGCGTTGGCGATACCGGTACCGCGAGTGTCCGTGAGGAACTCGGTGCGGAAACCGATCAGGCCGCGCGACGGAACGATGAATTCCATGCGGACCCAGCCGGTGCCGTGGTTCGCCATGTTCTCCATGCGACCCTTGCGGGCGGCCAGGAGCTGGGTGATCGCGCCGAGGTACTCTTCCGGCGAGTCGATGGTGAGGTGTTCGTACGGCTCGTGGATCTTGCCGTCGACGCGCTTGACGACTACCTGCGGCTTGCCGACGGTGAGCTCGAAGCCCTCACGACGCATCTGCTCGACCAGGATGGCGAGGGCGAGCTCGCCACGGCCCTGGACTTCCCAGGCGTCCGGACGGCCGATGTCGATGACACGGAGCGAGACGTTACCGACGAGCTCCTTGTCGAGACGGTCCTTCACCATGCGGGCGGTGAGCTTGTGGCCCTTGACCTTGCCGATGAGCGGCGACGTGTTGGTGCCGATGGTCATCGAGATGGCGGGGTCGTCGACCGTGATGGTCGGCAGCGGGCGCGGGTCCTCGGGGTCGGCGAGCGTCTCACCGATGGTGATGTCGGGGAATCCGGCGACGGCGACGATGTCACCGGGGCCGGCGCTCTCGGCCGGGTAACGGTCGAGGGCCTTGGTGATCATCAGCTCGGTGACGCGCACGTTGGCGATGCTGCCGTCGTGCTTGATCCAGGCCACGGTTTGGCCCTTTTTGATGGTGCCCTGGAAGATGCGCAGCAGCGCGAGGCGGCCGAGGAACGGCGAGGAGTCGAGGTTGGTGACCCAGGCCTGCAGCGGGTGCTCGTCGTCGTAGACGGGAGCGGGGATGTGCTCGAGGATCGCGCCGAAGAGCGGCTCGAGGTCATCGTTGTCGGGCAGAACGCCGTTCTCAGGCTTGTTCAGGCTGGCAGCACCGGCGCGACCGGAGGCGTAGACGACGGGGACGTTGAGGACCAGGTCGAGGTCGAGGTCGGGAACGTCGTCGGCCATGTCGGATGCGAGGCCGAGGAGCAGGTCCTGGCTCTCTTCGACGACCTCATCGATACGAGCGTCGGGACGGTCGGTCTTGTTGACCAGGAGGATCACCGGCAGGTGCGCCTCGAGTGCCTTACGCAGCACGAAGCGGGTCTGCGGCAGCGGGCCCTCGGATGCGTCGACGAGGAGCACGACACCGTCGACCATGGACAGGCCGCGCTCGACCTCTCCACCGAAGTCGGCGTGGCCGGGGGTGTCGATGACGTTGATGGTGATGGGACCGTCGGTGGCGTGAACGCCCTTGTACGAGATCGCCGTGTTCTTGGCGAGGATCGTGATGCCCTTTTCGCGCTCGAGCTCGTTGGAGTCCATCGCGCGCTCTTCGGTGTGCGAGTGCTCGGCGAACGAGTTCGTCTGCTGGAGCATCGCGTCGACCAGGGTCGTCTTGCCGTGGTCAACGTGGGCAACGATTGCAACATTCCGGAGGTTATTGCGGGTAGCAATCGCCATAAAAATAGATCCTTACGAAGAATGGATGCCGCGGAAAATCACATGCGGCGCAGAGTGGATGAGTGGGGTCACTACGGACCCAAGGGTCTATGCTACCGTACTCGACCCACTTCTCGTCGGGCCGGGCCCGATCACTCCTATATACAGTGCGCTAACAGCCCATGAACCGGTCCCCCACACACGGGGTAGACGACGGATGGGACGCGGCCTCGGCCACGTCCCATCCTGAGGTCAGGTGCCGGCCGGTGCCGGCGACATGAGCTCTGTTCGCAGACTTACTTGGCCCAGCCCACGACGGTCCAGTCGACCGACTGGAACTGCTTGGCACCGTAGTTGACCAGCCCGTCCTTGACCGCGTACACATTGGGCAGCGGGGCGACCGGCACGATCGGCACATAGGCCGCGAGCACCTTGTCGATCTTGTCCGCGATCTTCAGGCGGGCATCGGGGTCCAGCTCGGCGTTGGCCTCGTCGAACAGGCCCTCGAGCGAGTCGTCGGTGATTCCGGTGAAGTTCGACTCGGAGTCAACCGGCGAGAACAGCGCTTCGGTCGACGAGATCGGGAAGGCGGTGCCCTGCCAGGAGAAGCTCGTCATCTCGTAGTCGCCGGGGATGATGTAGTCCGAGAAGTACTTGGCGGCGGGAACCTCGTCGAGTTCGACGGTGACACCCACATCCTTGAGGTCGGCCTGAACCTGAACGGCGCGCTGCTTGTTCGTCGGGGTTTCGGCGGGCACCGTGATCGAGAGAGTCAGCACATCGCCGTCCTTCTCGCGCAGTCCGTCGTCGTTCAGTTCGTAGCCGGCCTCGTCGAACAGTTTGGCTGCAGCGTCGACATCGAAACCGATGGCAGCTCCCACGTTGTCTTCGTAGCCCTTCTGGCCGGGCATGAACACGTAACTGCCCTGCGTGGTGGCGGGTACTCCCACCGGGGTGTTGGCGGATTCGGAGATCAGCTCCCGGTTCACGGCGTGACCGATGGCCTGACGCACCTTGACGTCGGCGAGCGGGCCCTTGGAGCCGTTCATGGTGACGTGGGTCCAGGTGAGACCGCCGGATGCCTGGATCTCGGCATCCGTACGCTTCTTCGCGGTCTCATACGCGTCGGCGTTCGAGGAGATGTACAGCACGTCCGTCTCGGAGTTGCCGAAGGACGTCGGCGCGGTTGCGGCGTCGATGACCTTGACGATGATGGTGTCGAGCTTGGGGGTCTCGCCCCACCAGACCGGGTTGCGCACCAGGGTGACGACCTGGCCGGAGGTGTCGATGTCCGAGATCATGAACGGGCCCGACGACGGCACCGGGGAGTCGAGGTAGCCGGCGTTGAAGGTCTCGGGCGTCGCTGCGGCGGCGGCCGGAAGGACCCCGGGGGCTCCGACGAGGATGGACTGCCAGTCGGCGGTGATCTTGTCGAAGGTCATCGTGAAGTCGAAGTCGGTTCCGGTTGACTCGATGGCGGTGATGTCCTCGAAAATCGCCGTGGATGCCGGCAGATACGCCTCGTTGCTGCCGTTGACGGCCTGCCAGGTAGCGACGTAGTCCTTATAGGTGATCGGCGTGCCGTCTTCCCAGACCGCTTCGGGATTCAGCTTGATCTCCACAACCTGGGGATCCTCGCTGACGACCTCGGCCGAGATTGCGTAGTCGGGGTCGATCTCGGGAGTGCCGTCCTCGCCGATCCGGATGGGTCCACCGGTTGTCGGCGAAATCGTGTTGATGCTGTCGACCTCGTTGCCGTCGACCTCCCAGGAGTTCCAGTTGACCGGCATGGAGCCGATGGAAAGGTTGAGGGTGCCGCCATCCTGCACATCGGCGGCGTCGGCAGCGGCCCAAGCGGTGCTGGGCAGTTCCTCGGCGGCGCCGGAACTTGAGGTATCCGTGGCGGTGTTGCCTGGCGCGCAGGCTGTGAGCAGTAGGGCAGACGCACTCAGAACGGCGACTGCCGCAAATGCGGTGTTTCTACGACGCATAGGGTTTCTCCTTCTTATCTTGGTGAGGGCTGTGCTTGCTGTGCTGGGCTTCAGGTGCTGTGTTCGGTACTGCGGATAGAGCGGTCAGACGAGCTAGGGGGCGGCGACAAGCGCCGAATCGACGATCCGATTGCGACCGACGTGGTGGCACGCGGCGTCCACGCCATCGTGGGCGGTCAGTGGCGGGTCGTCTGTGGCGCACAGGGACTGGGCGGCCGGGTCGAGCAACCTATAGAGCGGGCAGCGGGTGCGGAAGTTGCAGCCCGTGATCTCCTCGGTGGGGCTGGGCAGGTCGCCCTCGAGCAGCACCCGGGTGCGGCTGCGTTCGATGGCGGGGTCGGGGATCGGCGCGGCCGAGATGAGAGCCTGCGTGTACGGATGCCGGGGGTGCGCAAACACGTCGGCAACCGGTCCGTACTCCACAATGCGACCCAGGTACATGACGGCGACGGTGTCGGCGATCTGACGCACGATGGCCAGGTCGTGGGCCACAAAGAGGTAAGACAACCCGAGTCGTTCCTTGAGGTCTTCGAGCAGGTTGATCACGCCGGCCTGAATCGAGACGTCGAGCGCTGAAACCGGTTCGTCCAGCACCACCAGGCGCGGGTTCGTGGCCAGGGCGCGGGCGATGCCGATGCGCTGGCGCTGGCCCCCGGAGAACTCGTGCGGGTAGCGGTCGGCCATCTGCGGGTCCAGTCCCACCAGGTCGAGGAGTTCCTGCACCCGGGCCCGGCGCTCGGCCCGGCCGACTCCGTGCACGGTGAGGGGTTCGCCTATCACCTCACCGATGGGCAGACGCGGGTCGATGGCGGCCATCGGGTCCTGGAAGACGATCTGCACGTCCTTGCGCAACCGCAGCCGCTCGGCCCGGCTGGCGGTGCCGGTGTCGGTGCCGTCGATGAGGATCTGGCCGGCCTGGGGCGTGGCCATCTCGAGGATTTCGAGGATGGTGGTGGACTTGCCGCACCCGGATTCGCCAACCAGTCCGAGGGTCTGGCCCGGCTGGATGGAGAACGAGACGCCGTCCACGGCCCGCACTGTGCCGATGCGGCGGGAGAAGATTCCGCCGTTGGTGAGCGGGAAGTGGCGTTTGAGACCGGTGACGGTGAGCACAGGCACCTGCGCGTCCCGCCGCACAGCGTGCTGCACGTCCAGCGGTTCCGGCCGGGGGAAGACGTCGGCGCGGGTGAGGGTGCCTGCGGCGATCTCGCCGGAGCGGTGGCAGGCGGCCACGTGGGCGGCGGTGGACGGACCGGCCGTTGCCGTGTCAGCGGCCGTCGGGCCGGTAGCGAAGAGGTCGACGCCTGTCACACCGTCAGCGAATTCGCCGTGCGCGGCGAGGAGAGGTTCCACCTCACGGCAGACGTCGAGGGCAATCGGGCAGCGGGCGGCGAACGGGCATCCCGGCGGCAGCGCAGTAAGCGACGGCGGTCGGCCCTCGAGCGGTACCAGCCGCTGGGTGCCGGCCGTCTGCATGTTCGGCACCGAGCGGAGCAGGCCGATGGAGTACGGCATGTGCGGTTCGCTGAAGACATCGGCGGTGCTGCCGTTCTCCACGAGTTTGCCCGCGTACATCACGGCGATGCGGTCGGCGTGGCCGGCGACGACGCCGAGGTCGTGGGTGATCAGAACCACCGCAGCTCCGGTGAGTTCCTTGGCCTTCTCGAGCACCTCGAGGATCTGGGCCTGGATGGTCACATCCAGGGCCGTGGTGGGTTCGTCGGCGACAATCAGCTTCGGATCGTTCGCGATCGACATGGCGATCATGGCGCGCTGGCGCATGCCGCCGGAGAACTCGTGCGGGAACGCCTTCGCCCGGCGTTCCGGTGCGGGGATGCCCACCACCTTGAGCAATTCAACGGCCCTGGCGCGGGCCGCCTGCTTGCTCAACGCAGCGTCGTGCAGCAGCAGGGCCTCGGCGATCTGGTCGCCGACCGTGTACACCGGAGTGAGTGCCGACAGCGGGTCCTGGAAGATCATCGAGATTTTCCGGCCGCGCAGCCCGGACAGCTGGCGGTCGTTCATCTCCAGGAGCTTGTGCCCGTCGAAGTCGATGCTGCCGGTGATCTGGGCGGAGCTGGGCAGGAGGCCCATCAGTGCCAGCGACGACACCGACTTGCCCGACCCTGACTCCCCCACGATGCCCAGGAACTCGCCCTCGTGCACGTCGTAGCTGATGCCGCGTACGGCGTTGACGGGCGGGCCGCTGCGCTGCGGGAAGGTCACCGAGAGGTTGCGCACCTGCAACAGCGGGCTGCTGCGCCTGGCGCGTTCGGCGCCGACGGTGCCGGTGAGAAGATCAGTCACGGTTCACTCCCGAAGTGGGGTCGACGGCGTCGCGCAGCGCGTCCCCGATAAGGCTGACGGCGAAGAGGGTGATGATGAGCACCCCGGCCGGGAACACGAACAGCCACGGCCGGGTGACGGCGGCGCCGGTGCCCTCGGAGAGCAGGGTGCCCAACGAGACATCGGGGGCGCGGATGCCGAAACCGAAATAGCTCAGGCTGGTCTCGGCCATGATCATGGCCACTACACCGAGCGTCGCGTCGATGATCAGCAGCGAGGCCACGTTCGGGATGATGTGCCTGGAGAGGATCGTGCGCATCGGCACGCCCATGTACCTGGCGGCCTTGACGAAGTCACGGCCGCGGAGCGACCGGGTCTGCGACCGGATCACCTGGGCCATGATCATCCAGCTGAAGCCGGCCAGGAAGACCGTGAGGAACACCCAGGACAGGTCCTCGAACAGCGGACTGAGGATGACCAGCAGGATGAACGACGGCAGCACGAGCAGCAGGTTGATCAGCCAAACCAGCACACTGTCGACGACGCCGCCCACGTACCCGGCCACCGAACCGACCACGGCGGCGATCAGGGTGCCGAGCGGGCCGGCGATCAAGCCGATGACCAACGACTTCTGCAGGCCGATGAGAGTCTGCGCGTAGATGTCCTGGCCGATGTTGTTGGTGCCGAACCAGTGCAACTGGGTCGGGCCCATGCCCATGTTGAGCGGGTCGCGGCTGAAGGCATCCACCGGGTACAGCATCGGGCCGAGCACGGCCCACAGCACGATGATCGCCATGGCGACTGCGCCGATCCAGAACCGCGGGGTGTGCACCAGCCGGTTCCAGATCAGCCGGCCGCGGGACAGCGGCTTGCGGGCCAGCGTGACGGGAGTTTCTTCGGGCTCCGGCCCGGCAACGAGGGTGGCGCTGGCGCCTTCGACGATCGACATGTCAGTTCCTCACTCGGGGGTCGAGTGCTGCGTAGAGAATTTCGGACAGGGTCGAGGAGAACAGCACCAGCACGGCCAGGAACAGCGTGGAACCGGCGACGGCGTTGATATCGCTCTGGGTGATGGCCTGCAGGGTGAATTCCCCCATGCCGTGGAAGGAGAACACGATCTCGAGCATGATCGAACCGGAGACGAGGGTGCCGAAGCTGTAGGCGAAGAACGTCGACATGGGGATGAGCGCCACCCGCACTCCGTGCCGCACCAGCGCCGAGTTGCGCGAACGGCCCTTGGAGCGTGCGGTGCGGATGTAGTCGGACGCGAGCACGTCGAGCATCACGCTGCGCTGGTAGCGGGAGTAGCTGGCCGCACCGGTGAGCACCAACGCGATCGTCGGTAACAGCAGGTGCACGGCGCGGTCGACCAGCAGGTCCCACCAGGAACCCGTGAGACCGGCCGAATACGACCCCGTGAAGGTGATCAATTGTTGCCCGACGACGCCGTTCAGCACGGTCGCACCGATCATGAGCAGAACGCCGATCACGAACGTGGGAGTGGCGAAGACCAGGTAGGAGCTGTAGGTGACGGCCTGGTCGCTGAGCGAGTACTGCTTGACGGCGCCCCAGACGCCGAGCACAACACCGAGGATCGCGCCGATGATGGAGCCGAGCAGAAGCAGCTGGAGGCTGACGCCGGACCGGGTGACGATCTCGGCGACGACGGACCGGCCACCGACGGTTTCGCCCAGTGAACCCTGGGTGACGAGTGTGACGATCCAGTTCCACAGTCGCACGAGCACGGGCACATCGGGGTTGACTCCGAGGCCGTTGAGGATGCTCTCGATAACGTGCGCGCTCGGCTGCGGGTTCCGGCCGTAATACTTGGCCGCCGGGTCGAGCGCCAGGCTCGCGACGACGTAGGCGAGGCAGGTGGCGATCGCGGAGAGGATGAAATAGTTGACGAATCGCCGCAGGGTGTAGAAGACCATGTCGGAGCTCGAACTGCCCTAGAGCCTGACCGCCTGTCGTCGGCCGGTCTGGACCCATCGGCTCGGAGCGCTCCCAAGAATCCCGACGCGGGTGGTGGCTGTCAGCTTGAAAAACAGGGTGGTGCGATTCACTGTGTTCCCCCTTAGCTCCCCCCCAGGAGAGCACTAACGATCAAAGCTCCGGTGCTCAGCAAGTATTGGGGAGAGCCTAGGCGAGCTCTGACGGCAGATTCGCAGGAAACACCCGATTCGCACATATCAGCTGAAATCTCTGGAATTGAGCATGAAATCTTCGCGACGGTCCGATGAATCCACCACATCGTGCGCTCAGATGAGCAGCCCTAGCCGCCGATGGCTACCTGGCCGGCGGCCACCAGTACAAGCGCCAGGGCAAGGAAAACCGTCATCGAGTGCCAGTGTCGGTGCGCCCCGGCAGCGTGCTCCACGCCGCCCGTCGATGCCGGCAGGTCACCGTATTGCACAACATATGACTCAATCACGCGGTGCGGCGAGGACGCTCGCAGCCAGGCGCTCGTCTCAGACGCCGACGAGACGGTTGAGCGGGTGGTCGTCGGTGCGGTTCGGGCGGCCGTCGGGGCACCCCAACAGTGGATCCGCCTGCCGTTGCGGGCGTGCACTGTCACCAGGAACCGGGTGGTGACGTCGCCCACATCGGCCCAGGGCACCTCGGTCGTCACGAGCGGGTTCACCACGGTGATGCCACCCGGGTGCACCCGGATGCTGGGTCGCAGGAACACCTCCACGGCGAGAAACGCCACCAGCCCCAGGGCGGGCAGGGAAAGCACTGCCACGTCCCACCGGCCCCGGACGAGCGCGTCGGCCAGCAACACACCCACCAGGGCGAGCAGAGCCACGCCAACCAGCACCGAGGTGCGGGCGCGCAGGCGAACGCCGGCCGGCTCCCCCCGACGACGACTGCCCCCCGGCGACAGGCCGAGGCGCAGTCGTCGAGGGGCAGTCACAGCGAGCGCGGCCTACCGGCCGAACTGGAAGTTGCCACCGGGGATGGCGGCGAGCAGCTCCTGCGTGTACGCCTGCTGGGGGTTGTCGAAGACGTCGTCGGTCGACGCTGCCTCCACAATCCGGCCCTTCTGCATGACGCAGACGTTGTCTGCGACCAGGCGGACCACGGCAAGGTCGTGGGTGATGAACAGGTAGGTCAGGCCGAGCTCGGTCTGCAGCTCGGTGAGCAGGTTGAGCACCTGACCCTGCACGAGCACGTCGAGCGCCGAAACGGCCTCGTCGAGCACGAGCACGTCGGGCTTCAGGGCGAGCGCACGGGCGATCGCGATGCGCTGTCGCTGACCGCCGGAAAGCTCGCTCGGATACCGGTACCTGGAGGACCACGGCAGCGAGACCTGGTCAAGCAGTTCCTTTACCCTGGCCTGGCGTTCCTTGGCGGTACCGACGCCGTGCGCCAGCAGCGGCTCGGCGATGGTGTTGCCCACGCTGTACTGCGGGTCGAGGGATCCGTACGGGTCCTGGAAGACCGGCTGCACTCGGCGGCGGAACTTCAGGAGCGCCTTGCCCTTCAGCCCGGCGACATCCTGGCCATCGAACTCGATCGCACCGCTGGTGATGCTCTCCAGCTGCAATACGAGCTTGGCGACAGTCGACTTGCCCGAGCCGGACTCGCCCACGAGGGCCGTGGTGGTGCCCTTCTGGATGCCGAACGAAACGCCGTCGACGGCCCTGAGCTCGTCGGTGCGCAGGCCCTTCTTGCGAATGCGGTACACCTTGGAGATGTTGTCGATCGAGATCAGGTCCTTGACCGGTGCGGCGCTTTCGCGCTCTGCCGCCCTGGACACCATGGCGTCGTCGAGCGAATCGCCGCTGTAGATCGCGGTGTCGCCCACTGATGCGTGCTTCGCCGACTGAATACGACGCGATGCCAGGCTCGGCGCTGCCGAGACGAGACGCTGCGTGTACGGGTGCTGCGGGTTGGCCAGGATCTCCTGCGACGGACCGGACTCGACAACCTTGCCCTTGTACATCACCACGAGCTGCTCAGCACGTTCGGCGGCGAGGCCGAGGTCGTGCGTGATGAACAGCACGCTGGTGCCGTAGTCACGGGTGAGGGTGCCCAAGTGGTCCAGAATCTGACGCTGCACTGTGACGTCGAGCGCGCTGGTGGGCTCGTCGGCGATCAGCAGCTTCGGTCGGGCCGACAGCCCGATGCCGATCAGCACGCGCTGGCGCATACCGCCGGAGAACTGGTGCGGGTACTGCTTGAGGCGGTCCGCAGCGTCGCTGAGTCCGGCTTCCTGCAGCACCTGGATGGTGCGGGCACGTGCGGCCTTGCCCTGGGCGAGGCCGTTGGCCTTGATGGCCTCCTCGACCTGGAAGCCGATGTTCCAGACCGGATTGAGGTTCGACATCGGGTCCTGGGGCACGTAGCCGATCAGGTTTCCGCGCACAGCCTGGATGTCCTTGGGGCTGAGCTTGGTGAGGTCGCGGCCCTCGAAGAGCACCTGACCGCCCGTGATCTTGCCGGCGCCGGGCAGAAGATCGATGATCGCCTGCGCGGTGGTGGTCTTGCCCGAACCGGACTCCCCCACGATCGCGAGGGTCTGGCCGGAGTACAGGGTGATGTCAACGCCGCGCACCGCGGGAATCAGACCGCGCTGGGTCTGGAAGCCCACTTCGAGGCCGCGGATCTGCAGCAGCGGCTGCTCCTGGCTCTCGGTGCCCTCCGGGGTGGTGTCTGTCAGTGTCTGGCTCATCGAAGCGCCCTCGCCTTCGGGTCAAGCGCGTCGCGCAGAATGTCGCCGAGCATCAGGAACGCGAGAACCGTGATGGACAGGGCGGCCGCCGGGTACAGGAGCACCTGCGGGTTGGTGACAAGGGAAGTCTGGGCCTGGCTGATGTCGTTCCCCCACGACATCACGCTGGTCGGAAGTCCGATGCCCAGGAATGACAGGGTCGATTCGGCCACGATGAACGTACCGAGCGACACGGTGGCGATCACGATGACCGGTGCGATCGAGTTGGGGATCACGTGCCGAAGCAGAATCCGGAACCTCGAGACGCCGAGGGCGGTCGAGGCCATCACATAGTCGGAGTTCGTGGCCGACAGCACCGCACCGCGCATGATGCGGGCAATCTGGGGCCAGGCGAAGATCGACAGCACGAAGGCCACCGAGGTGGGCGTCGCGGCCGGCAGCACCGACATCAGCACGATGGCGCCGAGGATGGTGGGGATCGCGAAGAAGATGTCGCCGACGCGGGAGACGATGGCGTCGAGCCAGCCGCCGTAGTAGCCCGCGAGGGAACCGATGACGACACCGATGAGGGTGACGAGGGCGGTGGCGAGCAGGCCGACGGTGACGGATGCCTGGGTGCCGAAGATGGTGCGCGCGTAAACGTCGCAGCCCTGTCGGGTGAACCCGAAGGGGTGCCCGGCCTCCGGGCCGCCGTTGCTCTTGCCGAGGTCACAGCCGAGGCTGGGTGACACCGAGGTGAACAGCCCTGGGAACAGGGCGATGACGGCGATGAGGACGATGAGCACTGAGGAGATCCAGAACATCGGCCGGCGGCGCATCGAGTCCCAGGCATCCGCCCAGGTGCTGCGCGCCTTCTGCGACTCGTCGAGACGGTCGACGGGGGCTACCGGGGTGTCTTCCAGCTCCGCGACGAAATGGGCCTGGCCACGCTTACTTGGCATAACGAATCCTTGGGTCCAGAGCTGCGTACAGCAGGTCGACGAGCAGGTTGGCGAGCACAAAGATGACCACCATGACGGCGATGAACGACACCACGGTGGTGCTCTCGCCGAGGACGATCGCCTTGTACACGGTGCCACCGACGCCGTTGATGTTGAAGATGCCCTCGGTGATGATCGCGCCGACCATGAGGGAACCGAGGTCGACTCCCAGGAACGTCACGACGGGCACGAGAGAGTTGCGCAGAACGTGAACGGTGACCACGCGGCGCCGGGACAGGCCCTTTGCGGTGGCGGTGCGCACGAAGTCGGCGTTGAGGTTGTCTGCAACGCTGGCGCGAGTGAGGCGCACGATGTAGGCGAACGACACGCTGGCCAGCACGAGGGCCGGCAGGATCAGTTCGCCCCAGGGAGCCTCACTGCTCACGGTGGTTCTGAACCAGCCCAATTGCACGCCGAAGATCAGCCTGAAGAGGAAACCGAGCACGAAGGTCGGCACGCTGATCAGGAGCAGGCTGACGACGAGGGCGCTGGCGTCGAACCACTTGCCCTTGCGCAGACCCGCGATCAGACCGACGACGACACCGGCGACGGACTCGAAGAACAGGGCGAGCATGGCCAGGCGGAAGGTGATCGGGAAGGCCCCGGCCATCACATCGCTGACGGGTCGGCCCGAATAGGTGGTGCCCAGGTCGCCCTGGAAGAAGTTGCCGATGTAGATCAAGTACTGCTGGATGAGCGGCTTGTCCAGGTTGTACTGGGCGCGGATCTGTTCGATCACGCCTGGTGCCGGCGGACGATCGCCGTAGAGCGCCGCGATCGGGTCGCCCGGCAGGGAGAAGACCATGAAGTAAATCAAGAATGTCGCCCCGAAGAAGACGGGGATCATTTGGAGGACGCGCCTGCCTGTGTACCACAGCATCAGGTGAGCTCCGTGAGTCTTTTATGCATGAGGATCGCAATCACTGAATGAGTCTAGTCAGTGCAATGTCCGGGGCTTGACGCCCCGGACATTGCACTGCGGGTGGAACTAGGAATTAACCCTTGGTGATCTGGTAGTACAGCGGGACGGAATCCCAGCCGAACACCACGTCGCTGACGGTGTCAGCCCAAACGCCGTTGACGTTGGAGTACCACAGCGGGATGGACGGCAGGTCCTTGAGCAGAACCTCCTGTGCAGCCTGGTACTTGGCGGTGGCGTCGTCGACGGTTTCGGCCGCGGCACCTTCCTTGAGCAGGCCGTCGAACTCTTCGCTCGAGTAGTCCTCGTAGTTCGATCCGGCACCGGTCTGGTACAGCGGAGCGAGGAAGTTGTACATCGAGGGGTAGTCGCCCTGCCAGCCGGCGCGCGTTCCACCGGTCAGCGCGTCGTTGGAGCGGTCTTCGAGGGCCGCAGCGAAGGTCGGGTACGGCTTGCCGGTTGCGGAGATACCCAGCGTGTTGACGACGCTGTTGATCACTGCGTCGACCCAGGCCTGGTGGCCACCGTCGGAGTTGTAGGCGATGTCGAACGTGGTGTCGCCGTACGGTGCGATGGCGTCAGCCTTGGCCCACAGCTTGACGGCCTCTTCCGGGTTGTATTCCAGGACTTCGGCGCCTTCGAGCTTGTCGGAGTAGCCGTCGATCACCGGGGAGGTGAAGTCGGTCGCGGGGGTGCGGGTGCCCTGGAAGATGACATCGGTGATCTGGTCGCGGTCGATCGACATGGAGATCGCGGCACGACGCAGCTGGCCTTCTTCACCGCTCCAGTGCTCGAGGTAGTACGGCATATTGAAGCCCTGGAAGATGGCTGCAGCCTGGTTCACCGAACGCTCGCCGAATTCGGCCTCGTAGGTTTCGAACGCGGAGTCCGGAACAGCGTCGAGCACGTCGAGGTTTCCGCCCTGAACGTCCGCGTACGCGGCGTCCTGGGTGGAGTAGAACTTGATCTCGAGGCCACCGTTGACGGGCTTGCGCACGCCTTCGTAGGACGGGTTGGTGACGAGGTTGATCTTTTCCTCGTGGATCCAGGCGCCTTCACCATCAAGCATGTACGGGCCGTTGCCGATCGGGTTCTCACCGAAGGCGGCCATGTCGTCGTACGCGGCGGTCGGCAGCGGCATGAAGGCCGTGTAGCCCAGGCGCAGCGGCCAGTCAGCCTCGGGCGAAGCGAGTTCGACCGTGAAGGTCGTGTCGTCAACGACGCTGAGGCCGGTCAGTTCGGAGTCAGCTTCGTAGTCGAAGCCGACGATGTCGTCGAAGAAGTAGGAAGCACTCTGCGCGTTGCTGAAGAGCGCGCCGTAGTTCCAGGCATCCACGAAGGAGGAAGCAGTGACGGGTTCGTCGTTGGAGAAGGTCCAGCCCTCGTTGAGCGTGACGGTCCAGTTGGTCGCGTCGTCGGACTCGATCGACTTGGCGACCTCGTTCTCGATCTCGCCTGCAGCGTTGTACGACACCAGACCAGCGAAGATCGACGTGGCGATCTTTCCGCCACCGGTCTCGGTGGTGTTGGTGGGGATCAACGGGTTCTGCGGCTCGCTACCGTTAGTGCTGACGATGGCAGCAGAGTCTGCTGCGGGGGCGTCAGCCTCATCGGTCGAAGCGCAGCCGGCGAGCGCCAGAGCGCTAACCGAAACAAGCGCGAGGGCGCTCAGGCCCATGCGGGATCTCTTCAAAATTCCTCCTGTGCAAAGGTGAAGGCGCCGCCGTGGTTCGTGACCAGAGCGGCGCGCTAGTTATCAAAACCCTAGGTACGTCTCGCGCCGGGTGCAAAACGTAGCGGTAAACGTTACCGATGAGAAACAATAGACGCACGATTCTTGCGCCGAGGCGGGCATTCTCGGCTTTATCTGCGAATCCAACGAGGATTTCTCACGATGCTTGGGACCATGGTCCCGAGGGTGTGTGCAAGCGATTTCAAGAAGGCGACTGTGGCTACCGAAACGGTGCTTTTGTCGCTCAAGGCGCAAAATAGAGGAATGCCGATCACCCCGTCCGAACGACCCGCCACTCTCATCTTCGACGGCGATTGTGGATTCTGCACCACCGCGGTGCTCTGGCTTGAGCGCACGATGCCTCGCGTCCCGGCGACCGCACCATTCCAATGGACAGATCTCGCGGCTTTCGGCCTCACCGAGGAGCAGGCGAGGAGCCGGGTGTGGTTCGTCGTGGGGAGCCGGCGTTACGGTGGCGCCGCCGCTGTCGCTGCTTTGTTGCGCGGGCAACCGATTCCTGCGTTGCGAGCCCTCGGCTGGCTGGCCGTGCTGCCACCGTGGTCATGGGCCGCCGAGGCCGGCTACAGGCTCGTCGCCCGCTACAGGTACCGGCTGCCCGGCGGCACTCCGGCGTGCCGGATGCCGAGGCCGGCATGAGCAGTCTGCCCCTTGGTCCGGCCGCGACCGCAGGCCCCCGGGGGCCCTCGTCGGTGCGGCTGCGCTGGGAGGTAGTCATAGTGCTCGGGCTGTCCCTCGGCGCCTCCGCGGTGTACTCGATAGTGTCGATCATCGCCAGGCTCACCGCAGAAGTGGCCCTGGCCGACCAATCGGCCACCATCAACGGGTCCCAGTCCACACGGGAGTGGCTCGACTTCACCTATCAGTTCCTCGGCATCGTCTTCTCACTGTTCCCGGTGGCACTGGTGCTCTACCTGCTCTGGCAACCCGGGCAGAACGGGTTCCGGCGGCTTGGCGTGGACTTTACCCAACCACGCCGGGACCTGCTTCGCGGCGGCGGGCTGCTGTTGATCATCGGCATCCCGGGGCTCGGCCTCTACCTGGCCGGGCGGGCGCTCGGCTTCACGGTGGCTGTGGTGCCCTCACCGCTGGACACGTTCTGGTGGACCATTCCGATCCTGGTGTTCTCCGCCATCCGCAGCGCACTCAGCGAAGAGCTCATCGTGGTGGGCTACCTCTTCACCCGGCTGCGCGAGCTGGGCTGGAACGCCTGGACCATCATCGTGTCGGCGGCGCTGCTGCGCGGCAGTTACCACCTTTACCAGGGCATCGGCCCGTTCGTGGGCAATGCCCTGATGGGAGTGGTATTCGGCTGGTGCTACCTACGCTGGGGCCGGGTGATGCCGCTGGTCATCGCGCACTGGGTGCTCGACATCCTCTCCTTCGTGGGCTACCCGTTGGCGGTGCTCTGGTGGCCGGCGCTCATGACCCCCGCGTCCTAGCCCGCGACCCGTGAGAAAAGCCCCAAGAATCAAGAAATTCTTGGGGCTTTTCACTCGGTTCGTGAGGCTGGGGTCACTCGAAGGCCTCGGGCGGCGGGCAGGCGCACACCAGGTTGCGGTCGCCGTAGGCGTTGTCGATGCGGCGCACGGGCGCCCAGTACTTGTTGCGAATCAACGTTCGCACCGGGTAGACCGCGGTCTCGCGGTCGTAAGGGTGCGTCCACTCCCCCTCGATCACCGATTGGGCGGTGTGCGGGGCGTTGTGCAACGGGTTGTCGTCGGCCGGCCAGGTGCCGGCGGCGACGGCATCCGCCTCGGCCTTGATGCCGATCATGGCCTCGATGAACCGGTCGATCTCGCCGAGGTCTTCACTCTCGGTGGGCTCGACCATGAGGGTGCCGGCCACCGGGAAGCTCATGGTGGGCGCGTGGAAGCCGTAGTCGACGAGGCGCTTGGCCACGTCGTCGACGGTGACCCCGGTGGCCGCGGTGAGCGGACGCAGGTCGAGGATGCACTCGTGCGCGACCAGGCCGTTGTCGCCGGCGTAGAGCACCGGGTAGTGGCCGCTGAGCTGCTTGGCCACGTAATTGGCGGCCAGAACGGCGGCACCGGTGGCCTCCTTGAGACCGTCCGCGCCCATCATGCGCACGTACGCCCAGGAGATGGGCAGGATGCTCGGGCTACCGTAGGGGGCTGCCGAGACCGGGCCGCCGCCGTGCACGACGGTTTCGGTGCCGGTGCCGCCGAGCAGGTAGTGCTCGTCGCTCTGCGCGAGCGGGTGGCCGGGCAGGAACGGGGCTAGGTGCGCCTTGGCTGCGACCGGACCGACGCCGGGGCCGCCGCCGCCGTGCGGGATGCAGAAAGTCTTGTGCAGATTGAGGTGCGACACGTCGCCGCCGAAGTCGCCGAACCGGGCGAAGCCGAGCAGCGCGTTGAGGTTGGCGCCGTCCACGTAGACCTGGCCGCCGGCGTCGTGCACGGCGGCGCAGATCGCACCGACCTCGTGCTCGTAGACGCCGTGGGTGGAGGGGTAGGTGATCATCAGCGCGGCGAGGCTGTCGGCGTGCTGTTCGATCTTGGCGCGCAGGTCATCGAGGTCGACGTTGCCCAGCTCGTCGCAGGCCACGACCACGACACGCATGCCGGCGAGCACCGCGGATGCGGCGTTGGTGCCGTGGGCGCTGGACGGGATCAGGCAGACCGTGCGGTCCACGTCACCGTTGGCGAGGTGGAAACCGCGGATGGCGAGGAGTCCGGCGAGTTCGCCCTGGCTGCCGGCGTTGGGCTGCAGCGACACGGAGTCGTATCCGGTGACATCCGTGAGCCAGGTTTCGAGCTGGCGGATGAGTTCGAGGTAGCCCTCGACGTCGGCTTTGGGGGCGAACGGGTGCAGTCCGCCGAATTCGGGCCAGGTGACGGCCTCCATCTCGGTGGCGGCGTTGAGCTTCATGGTGCAGGAACCCAGCGGGATCATGCCGCGGTCCAGCGCGTAGTCGTAGTCGGCGAGGCGCTTGAGGTAGCGCATCATGCTCGTCTCCGAGCGGTGCGTGTTGAACACGGCATGGGTGAGGTACTCGCTGGTGCGGGCCAGGTCGTCGGGCAGGCCGTCCTCGATTGCGCTGAGGTTGACGTGGCCGAAGGAGTCGCGGCCGCCGAAGAAGCCCACGACGGCGGCGAGGTCGGCCGCCGTGGTGGTCTCGTCGACCGAGATGCCCACGGTGGTGGCGTCGACCGCGTGCAGGTTGTAGCCGGCGGCGGCGGCCTGGGCCACGATGGCGGCGGCGCCGGCGGGCACCGACACCCGAACGGTGTCGAAGAAGCTGTCGTTGGTCACATCGACGTCGATCGCACGGAGCGCGGCGACGAGGGCGCCGGCGCGTTCGTGCACCTCGGTGGCGATCGCCTTGAGGCCGTCGGGCCCGTGGTAGACCGCGTACATGCCGGCCATCACGGCCAGCAGCACCTGGGCGGTGCAGATGTTTGAGGTGGCCTTGTCGCGGCGGATGTGCTGTTCGCGCACCTGCAGCGACAGGCGGTAGGCGGGGTGGCCGGCGGCGTCGACGCTCACGCCGACGAGGCGACCGGGCATCTGGCGCTCCAGGCCCTTGCGCACGGCAAGGTAGCCGGCGTGCGGTCCGCCGAAGCCCATCGGAACGCCGAAGCGCTGGCTGGTGCCAACGGCGACGTCGGCGCCGAGCTCGCCGGGCGAGGTGATCAGGGTGAGAGCGAGCAGGTCGGCGGCGACCACGGCGAGTGCCTTGTTCTCGTGGGCGAGGGCAATCACGGCGGCGGGGTTCCAGATGCGGCCGGATGCTCCCGGGTACTGCACGAAGATGCCGAAGTAGTCGCCGAGCTCCTCCGCGGTGGTGGTCTCGTCCAGCGGCAGCACGGCCAGTTCGATGCCGAGCGCGTGCGCGCGGTTGCCGAGCAGCGCGTGGGTCTGGGGCAGCGCATCCGCGTCGACGATGAACCGGTTCGACGGCGACTTGGAGGCGCGGCGGGCCAGCAGCATGCCCTCCACCACGGAGGTGGACTCGTCGAGCATGGAACCGTTGGCGGTGGCCATGCCGGTGAGATCGGCGACCATGGTCTGGAAGTTGATGATGGCCTCGAGGCGGCCCTGGCTGATCTCCGGCTGGTACGGGGTGTACGCGGTGTACCAGCTCGGGTTCTCCAGCACATTGCGCTTGATCACGGCGGGCGTGATCGTGTCGTAGTAGCCGAGCCCGATCATCGAGCGCTTCACGGTGTTCTTGTCGGCCAGGGCGCGAAGCTCCTGGATAGCCTCCCGCTCGGTGGCCGCAGGCGGCAGAGTACTGTCGCCGTCGCGACGGAACTGCTCGACCTGAATCGACGCCGGAACGGCCGCGTTGACGAGTGACTCGACGCTGGTGTGGCCGAGGACGGCCAGCATGCGGGACTGGGCGTCGGCATCCGTGCCGATGTGACGCTGGGTGAAGGGCTGCGACATGTGAGGGGAGGCTCTTTCCGGGGTCTGGTTCGGTCGTGCGAGGTGAGGCTGTGGGCAGCGGGTTGGCTGTTACTCGCCGATGATCGCGGAGTACTCGGCGAAGCTGAGCAGGGTCGGCAGGGTCTCGAAGTTCACCTTGATGAGCCAGCCCGCGCCGAGGGGATCGCTGTTGACGAGCTCGGGGCTGTCCACGACGGCGTCGTTGATCTCGGCGACGGTGCCGTCGATGGGGGCGAAGAGCTCCCCCACCGATTTGGTCGACTCGATCTCACCCACGACGGTGCCGCTCGCGACGGAGCTCCCCACTTCGGGCAGCTCCACGAAGACCACGTCGCCGAGCTTGTCGGCGGCGTAGGCCGTGATGCCGATGGTGGCGATGTCGCCGTCGACGAGCACCCACTCGTGCTCTGCGGTGTACTGGAGTTCGGTCTTGTCAGCCATGGGGCTTCCTCTCAAGGGGTTGATCACAGGGGGTTGATCGGGAGTTGATCAGGGTTCGGTGGATCAGTTCTGGGGCGAAGCGCGAGGGTCTCGCGCCGTCGGGTGCCGGATGCCCGGGGCCGGGCATCCGTGCGGCGCGGTTATTTGCGGCGCTTGTAGAACGGCAGGGCGATCACCGTGGCGGGTGACCGGGTGCCGCGCACGTCGATGAACACCTCGGTGTCGAGTCGGGCCAGCGGCGGGGCCAGGTAGGCCATGGCGATCGGGTAGCCCAGCGTCGGGGACAGCGCGCCGCTGGTGATGACGCCCTCAGGCTCGGTGGCATCGATGCTGCGGAAGATCTCGTAGCCGGCGCGGCCGGCGCGCTTGCCGGCCGAGACCAGGCCGACAAGCACGGGGGCCTCGCCGGAGGGACCCTCCTCGCTGGCGGTGCGGCCGACGAAGTCGGTGGGCTTGGCGAGGTTGACCACACGGCCGAGCCCGGCCTGGGCGGGGTAGGTGGAGGTGGTCAGCTCGTGGCCGTAGAGCGGCATGCCGGCTTCGAGGCGCAGCGTGTCGCGGCTGGCGAGCCCGGCGGGAACGAGGCCGTGCGCGGCGCCGGCGACGACGATGGCGTCCCAGAGCGCGAGGGCCTCCACGCCCGGCAGGTAGAGCTCGAAACCATCTTCGCCGGTGTAGCCGGTGCGGGCGACGAGCACGGGGGCGCCGTTGTAGGTGGCGGTGAGGGCGCGGTAGTAGCGCAGGCTCGTCACGTCGTTGTCGATGTTGAGGCCCTCGGTGGCCTGCACGATCGCGAGGGCGTTCGGACCTTGCACGGCGATGAGGGCGGTGTCGTCGCTCTCGTCGGTGACGGTGACGTCGAACCGGGCGGACCGGGCGGTGAGGGCATCCAGCGCCTGGTCGTGGTTGCCGGCGTTGGCGACGACGAGGAAGTCGGTCTCGCCGGTGCGGTAGACCACGAGGTCGTCGATGATGCCGCCGCGCGAGTTGAGCAGCAGGCTGTACTTGGCCTGCATCAGGTCGATGACCGAGAGCTGGCCGGCCAGGGCGTGGTCGAGGAACTCGCCGGCCTGGGGCCCGCTCACCCTAATCTCGGCCATGTGGGACAGGTCGAAGAGGCCGGCGGCCTTGCGCACGGCGTGGTGCTCGGCGAGGTCACTGGAGTACCGTACGGGCATCTGCCAGCCGGCGAAGTCGGTGAAGCTGGCGCCGGCGGCCACGTGGGCTGAGTGCAGCGGCGAGAACCGTTCGGTCGGCGCGGTGCCGGCTGGGTCAGCGGGCACAGCGACGTCGGGAGTGACGGAATTAGCGGAGTTGATGGGGTCAGTGCTTGCCGAGGTCATGAGTTCTCCGGTTCGTCGCCGGGCTGGGTGCCAAGCGAGTTGCTCCGGGGCTCGTTTGAACCCCGCTGGGAACTCCCCCTCTGTCGTCTGGCCTGAGAGCTTCGCCGGGGCGCTTTGCGCTGCGCCGGCTTTCACCATGGGCGGGACTCGGCAGTTCTGTCCGGTTCCCGCTTGAGCGAGGCCCGGACGCGCTGTGCTCGTCCGCTTTTCAGAGTGGCCCGTTCGATGCGGTACGAGTACCTGAGAGATTGTCGGGGAGGATTGCTCCTTCGGTGTTCGCTCGTCTTGCGACGTCGAACTCTCCCGCATCGAGCGCTAGGCCCAGTATTCAGTTGAGGTTCATGCACGTGCAGTCTAACCGACCGTTCTGGCCCCGAACCGTGCCAGGGCCCCGAAAAATGCGCGACTTCGGCGGCTCTTTTTAGTGGTCGTGGATGCTTTCGTCCGGGCTGGTGCCGGGGAGGCTGCAGTGTCGGTGGTAGGTGAGACGATCTCAGCATGAGTAGCCCTGATGTGGCACCACCGCCGGCTTCGGACGATGAC
>NZ_JBGQOH010000009.1:0-117884 GCF_052113745.1 Cryobacterium sp. W22_MBD10_FK3 | reverse complement strand
GGGCTGGGGGCCGGGGCGGCGGGCGGAGCGGCCGGGGCGGTCGGGCTGGCGGCCCGATTCGGCTGGGCACCGGGCACTGCACCGTGCGGAGCACCCGGTGCGGGCCGCGGGCCCGGCTTGGGTGCCGGCTTCGGCGGGTTGATCGGGGATTCCGGCTGAATGTCTGAAGAGGCCATGGCTTCGAGGTTACGCCGGTTCCCTGGGCCCACCGCCCACAACTGTGTCCGTTCCGGACATTTGCACCCGGTGTGCCGGCACCAATTGTCCGATTCGGCAACAGTTGGCGGCGGGCCGCGAAGCCGGCCTAGCAGGGTCAGAGCGGCGGGGCCACGTGGTCGAAGATGATGCTCGTGCGGGTGGCCGCCACCACCGGGTCGGCCGACAGGTTGTCGACCACGAAGCGGCGAAGGCCCGCGGTGTCCTGCACCGCCACGTGCACGAGAAAGTCCTCGTTGCCGCCCACGAAGAAGAACTGCACCACCTCGGGTAGCTCGCGGATGCGGGTGGCGAACGGGGTGATCTGCGACCGTGCCCCCGAGTGGATGTTGATGCTGATCAGCGCCTGCACCCCGAGGCCCAGCGCGGCCGGGTCGACATCCACCGTGAACCGGCGGATCACCCCGCGGCTCACCAGCGAGCGCACCCGCTCGAGGCAGGTGGATGCGGCGATGCCCACCGAGGCGGCCAGGGCGGCGTTGGAAAGCCGGGAGTTGGAGCGCAGGAGGCCCAGCAGACCCAGGTCGACGGCGTCGAGGGCATCGCTGGAGACGGCCAGCCGGTTCTTGGGTGCCACCATGGCGAGGTCCTCACTACCGAAGCTTGGACGGCGCGATCGCCGAATGGGTCCAATATATTCGACGCGGAGGGTCTCTGACCGACGGTTGTGGGGAGATTGTCTCGACAAGCTCGACCAGCGGGCCGGCCCGACCGGCGGGCGGTCTCGGCTAGAGCCGGTTGATCCCGGTCACGGTCAACGCGGGCACACCCAGCTCGTCGGACTCGGCGAGGTCGATCTCGGCGCTGATGCCCCAGTCGTGATCCCCGGCCGGGTCGTCGAAGATCTGCCGGGCGGTCCACACCGCGGGGCCCTCCTCGAGGATGAGCAGCCCGGCGCCGCGGGCGTTCGCGCCAGCCAGCAGCTCGTCGTGGTCGCCGTAGTAGCCGTCCATGGCGTCGGCCCAGGCATCCGCCCCGAACCCGCTGTCGCGGTCGAGGTCGCCCAGCGCGTCGTAGTTCTCCAGCGCGGCCAGCTGCACCCGGCGGAACAGTTCGTTCCGCACCAGGATGCGGAACGCCCGGGTGTTGGTGGTGAGCCGGTGCGGGGCCGGCGGCACCACGGCGTGCGCGACGCTCTCGTGTGCGGCCAGGTCGGGGTGGATCAGCTCCTCCCACTCGTCGAGCAGGCTGGAGTCAACCTGCCGCACCAGCTCGCCGAGCCACTCGATGAGGTCGAGCAGGTCCTCGGTCTTGGCCTCGTCGGGGATGGTCTGCCGGGCGGCCCGGTAGGCATCCGAGAGATAGCGCAGCACCACGCCCTCGCTGCGGGCGAGCTTGTAGTACGCCACGAACTCGCCGAACGACATCGCCCGCTCGTACATGTCGCGCACCACGGTCTTGGGGCGCAGCGGGAAGTCGGCGATCCAGGGCTGGGACTGCTTGTAGGTCTCGAACGCGTAGCTGAGCAGCTCATCCAGGGGCTTGGGCCAGGTGATCTCCTCGAGCAGTTCCATGCGCTGGTCGTACTCGATCCCCTCGCTCTTCATGGCGTTCACGGCCTCACCGCGGGCGGCGAACTGCTGGCCCATCAGCACCGGGCGCGGGTCGTCCAGGGTGGACTCCAGCACCGAGATCATGTCGAGGGCGTAGGTGGGCGCCTCGATGTCGAGCAGGTCGAACGCGGCCAGCGCGAACGGTGACAACGGCTGGTTGAGCGCGAAGTTCGCCTGCAGGTCGACGGTGAGACGGATGCTGCCATCCGCCGACTGCTCCACGATCCCGGCCGCGCGCAGGGTCTTGTAGATGCCCAGGGCCCGGCGGGCGTGGGCGAGCTGGCGCTTCCACGGCTCGTGGTTGTCGAACACCAGCGAGTACACGTTCGCGAAGGCGTCGCCGCCGCGGGCGATCACGTTGATCAGCATGGCGCTGGTCATCTGCATGCTCGACGTGAGGGTCTCCGGTTCGGCGTCCACCAACCGGCGGAACGACGGCTCGCCCCAGGAGACGAAACCCTCGGGGGCGCGCTTGCGCACGATCTTGCGCCGCTTCTTCGGGTCGTCGCCGGCCTTCTCGATGGCCTTGAGGTTCTCGGTCTCGTGGTCTGGCGCTTGGATCATCACGGTGCCGGCGGTGTCGAAGCCGGCCCGGCCGGCCCGGCCGGCGATCTGATGGAACTCGCGGGCGTTCAGCTGGCGCATCTTCACGCCGTCGTACTTGGTCAGGCTCGTGAACAGCACCGTGCGGATGGGCACGTTGATGCCCACGCCCAGCGTGTCGGTGCCGCAGATCACCCGCAGCAGGCCGCGCTGGGCGAGCTGCTCCACCAGCCGGCGGTACTTGGGCAGCATGCCGGCGTGGTGCACGCCGATGCCCATCCGGATCAGCCGGGACAGGGTCTTGCCGAAGCTGGTGGTGAACCTGAATTCGCCGATCAGCTCGGCGATGGCTTCCTTCTGTTCCTTGGTGACCACCTTCACGCTGGAGAGCGCCTGCGCGCGCTCCAGCGCGGCGGCCTGGGCGAAGTGCACGATGTACACGGGAGCCTGGCCGGTCTTGAGCAGGTCCTCCACCGTCTCGTGCACGGGAGTGCTCTCGTAGAAGTAGTGCAGCGGCACCGGACGCTCGACGCCGGTGACCACGGCGGTGTCGCGGTTAGTGCGGCGGGACAGGTCGGCGGCGATATCGGTGACGTCACCGAGGGTGGCCGACATCAGAATGAACTGCACCCGCGGCAGCAACAGCAGCGGCACCTGCCAGGCCCAACCGCGGTCGGGGTCGGAGTAGAAGTGGAACTCGTCCATCACGACCTGGTCGACCGGGGTGTCCTCACCGTTCCGCAAGGCGAGGTTGGCGAGGATCTCGGCGGTACAGCAGATGATCGGGGCGTCGGAGTTCACCGAGGAGTCGCCGGTCATCATGCCCACGTTCTCGGCGCCGAAGATCTCCACCAGGGCGAAAAACTTCTCGCTCACCAGGGCCTTGATCGGGGCGGTGTAGAAGGTGCGCTTGCCGGCGGAGAGCGCGGCGAAGTGGGCGCCGACCGCCACGAGGGACTTGCCGGTGCCAGTGGGGGTGGAGAGGATCAGGTTCGCCCCAGAGACGATCTCGATGACCGCCTCCTCCTGCGCCGGGTAGAGGCGGAGTCCCGCATCCGACGCCCAGAGCTCGAAGGCTTCAAAAAGCTGGTCGGGATCGGTGACGTGCGGGAGGGCGGTGAGGGTTGCCATGATCCTTCGATCCTGCCCTATCCGGCTGGTCCACACCTGCACCTGTACCGGCGCCGACCAGCCGGACGCCGCCGGCAACCGGGTCAGGCGGCGTGCAGCATCAGCCAGGCCAGCAGGTAGGCGCGGCTGTTGCCGTCGTCGATCCGGGCCTCCGGCAGCCCCTTGGCAGCGTCCAGGGCTGCGGATGCCGCGTCCCGGCCCTGTAACGCCGAGTACATCAGCAGGTAGTCGCCGAACATCACGTCGTAGCTCGGTGTTCCCGTGCTGCCGGCGGGCAGGGCGCCGGCCAGGTTGGCCTGCACCCGATCGGGGTCACCGCCGAGGTAATCGGCGACCGGGCTCATCGGCAGCACCAGGATGCCGAGCATGGCGCTCGGCTCGGCGCTGAACCAGGTGGCGTAGTCACGTTTGCCGCCCCAGACCAGCGACGTGATGGTGTGGTCGAAGCCCGCGTAGACCGGGTCGGTCAGGTCGAAGTCGGTCCAGTACGCGCGGGAGGAGGCGGCCTCGTTGGAGAGCATCCACCCGGCTTCGGTCGCCAGGTGCGCCTGAGAGCTCACGTCGGCCCACAGGGCCAACCCGTTCCAGGCCGTCACGGCCTCCGAGCTGGACTCCTGGTTGTTGCCGTCGCCGAACGGCGAGGCGCCGCTGGCCCAGGAGTGGCCCGCGTAGGCGTCGAACACCCGACGGTCGGGAAAGTACTCGCTGCCGCCACTGGTGGCCAGATCGGCGGCGAGGAGGTTGAGCACTGGGGCCCAGCGCTCGGCGAGCTCGGGGCCGTCGGCCGCGACCACCGCCGCGGCATAGAAGAAGTAGCCGTAGTGGAAGTGATGGTCGTTGAACTCCTCCGAGCCGAACGAGGTGGCCAGACCCACCAGCCCCTGGGCGGCAGGGTCGTAAACGAAGCAGCGCTCGGTGCGCACTGCACAGCCGTCGGGGTCCATCCAGTCGTCGAGTGCTGCACTGAGGCGGTCGGTGATCAGGACCACCGCATCGTCGGCGCCCACCTGCCGGGCCACCTCGAGCAGGTTGGCGGCCCGATAGAGCGACTTGCCGCCGAAATAGGTGTCGGCGGCAAAGGTTGTGGTGGCGGCCACATCCGCCCGCACCTGGTTGGCCAGCCGTTCGCGGTCGTCGTCGCCGAGGGCCGCGAGGTCCAGGCCGCCGCTGGGCGCGACAGTGGGTACCGACCAGCTCAGCGCCGGCCCCGGGCACACCGTGAGAGTGCCGTAGATGCTGCGGTACTCCCCCGCGCCGCAGGCCGGCTTCCCGGCGAGGCCTTCCTGTTGGTGCGGCATCGCGGCGATCAGGGTGTCGCCGCCGTCATCGGTGTCGTAGTGGATGGTCGTGGTCGCGGTTTCGGCGTCCGACCGGTACTCGACGCGCGTGCCGCTGACCGGGTGCCCGGCCGCCTCGACGAAGGCGTCCTGATCACCGCCGTTCGGCAGGGCGAACCAGGTGGCGGACTGGCCCGCTGCGAGCGTCAGATCGGTGCCGGCGGCGAGCGTTCCGCTGCTGACCAACCCGTAGGTGTCGTCCGCCACGTCGACATTCCACGCTCCATCGGCCGCCCCTTGGGCCTCGGCGAAGGCCGTCGGCATGGCCAGGGCGACCTGGGCAGTGGCCGTGAACGACACGAACGGCGAGCCCTCCGCGATCACGGTCCGGCCGACCAAGTCGCCGTCGACGAACTGGCCGATGGTGACGGATGCCTCGTCGTATGCGGTCACCTGCTGTTCCAGACGCCCGTCGCCGGCGCCGACGCGCACGCCGATCTGCCCGGCGAAGCCGCCCATGATGACGTTGGGCTCCGCAGACACCGTTGGCAGTCCGAAGGCGAAACCGGTGTCGGTCAGTTGGAACGACAGCGGCAGTGGGAACACCGGCATCGACTCCTCACCGAACACCAGGCCGGAGAACCACCGGTTGGTCGGTGGAATCAGCCCGTCGGCCAGGCGCGCCTCCGGCAGGCCCTTCACAGTTTTCTGGGGCACCGCATCGACGAGCGGGCCCACCTCGGCACTGGGGAAGACTGCGGCGCCGCGCGCCACCACTCCGGGATCGGCCGGGCCGACGGCATCCGTCGTTGTGCACGCTGTCAGCGCGACGGCGATCACGACTGCTGCGGTCGCGGCCGAGGTGCGTCTGGTGCTGCGCACGGTCACAGCCCGATCGTCCGCAGGAAGCTGAACAGGCCGTCGCTGGCGCCGGCGAGGAGGCCGTCGTCGCGCAGCGCGATCGTGGCCGTCACCGGCGTGCCGGGAGCGATGAGACCGTTCGCGGCGCCGTCGACCAGATCCGGGCTGACCACCTTGGCTGTGGTCTCGGCCTGACCGTCGGCCGTCTGCACGTCCAGGGTGTCCATCGTGCCGGCCACTCTGGCCTGGTTGGGCAGCACGATGTCGACGGCAGCACCGGGTTCGATCCGCGCGTAGTCACCGCTGGTCAGCACAAAATCGGCCGACACGAACAGCGACCCGGTCTTGTCGATGACCGCGAGCACCTGGCCGGCCTGCACAAAGGAACCGCGCTCGGTGGTGATGTCGGTGAGGGTGCCGTCGACGGAGGCGGTCAGGGTGAGCACGCCGTCGTCGGCCACCGAGTAGGCGACGCTGTCGACCGTGACCAGCCCTTCGGCAAGGTCCGCCTGCAGGGTGGGGCTCTGCAGGGTGAACAGGGCTTGCCCGGCTCGAACCTGGTCGCCGTCGTCGACGAGCCGATCCAGCACCGTTCCGCCGTAGTCGGAGCCCACCGGGTACTCCGCTGCCTGGATCGACGCGGAGGCGCTCATCACCTGAGCCTGCCGCTGGTTGAACACGAGGGTGAGGACCGCGACGATGCCGACAACGGCGACGAGTCCGACGAGGAGCTTGAATCGATTGGCCCAGGTCATGAGTTCACCATCTTTCGGGTCAGGGCGCGAGCACGACGGGCCCGGTGCGACTCATGCAGAGCCGTGCCCACGAAGGTGCCGAGGATGAGCGTGTTGGTCACGTTCCACGCCGTGGCCAGGGTGAGAGTGCCGATCACCATGTCACGCCACACCCCCACCACCGAGGTGAGCAGGAGGAATACGAAGAACAGCACCTGCGGAATCATGAAGTTGAACGGTGACCTCACCGTGGACTTGTTGCCGGTGGCACTCCAGTGCTGTTCCTTGCCGACCAGGACGTTGACCAACGCCGCCACGTAGATGGGAAAGGACGCCGTGGCGAGCATCAGAGTCTCCCAGCGGAACGAGCCCATCGTGTAGAACGCCAGGAGCACCTGCATCAGGTAGAAACCCGCGTAGTACAGCAGCCAGGTCACCACCGTCGTAGAAATGTTCATCGGCCGCAGATCGAGGTAGATCTCCAGCGGCGGCACCAACAGGAGTAACAGCGGAGCGATCCCGGTGAGGTAGAAGGATGCCGTGACCAGATACTGCAGGCGCTGGTCGAAGGTGAGGCGGCGGCGCGGACTGAGTGGGTTGCTGTGCAGCAGGATCTCGAAGCCACCCGTGGCCCAGCGCAGTTGCTGCTTCGTGTACGCCTCCACGGTGTCCGGCGCGTGACCGGTTGCCAGCACGGTCGGGATGTAGATGGTCTTCCAGCCGCGCTCGTGCAGCTTGAGCGATGTCCAGACGTCTTCGGACTTGGAGTCGGTGTACATGCCCCCGATGTCGTTGATGGCGTCCCGACGGAAAACGACATTGGTGCCGACGCAGAACGCCGCGTTGAACCGGTTGCGGCCGGGCTGGATGAACCTGTAGAAGACGGCCTGCATGTAGCCGGCGCCGCGGGAGATGACGTTGTGCAGGTTGCTGTAGGCCTGCGGGGTCTGCACGAAGGAGACCTTGTCATCGATGAAGAACGGCAGGGTCTCGATCAGGAACTCAGGTTTGGGCACGAAGTCCGCGTCGAAGATCACGAAGTATTCCGCGGTGCTCACGGTGAGGGCATGGTTGACGTTGCCCGCCTTGGCGCCGTTCGAACTCAGCCGGCGCAGGTACCGCACGCCCAGCTCGGCGGCCAGATCCCGCACCGCGTTCGAACGGCCGTCGTCGAGCACCCAGGTGAGATGCGCGCCGTGCATCGCCCGCACAGCGGTCACGGTCGTTCGAATCACGTCGATGTCCTCGCCGTAGGTCGTGACGAACACATCGACCGTCGCAGGGTGGTCGCCCAGGTGCAGGGGCCACCGCTCCGGCTGGTCCAGCAGACCGTCCCTGACGAGGGATCGGCTGTGGATCAGGGTTGCCTGGGCTTGGTGCACGTTGAACTCCCGAGGGTCGCTCGACCCGGACAGGATTGTCCACATCGACAGCAGCGCCTGGAAGATCAGGATCGACTCCGCCGCGATGACCAACGAATACGGCAGCCAGTCACCACGACTGGCCGGGTTGAGTAGGAAGTGGGCGTACGCCAGGATGCCGACGGTGGCGATCAGCACCAGCATCACCAGCGATGGCGAGTGGGCATGACCCGTGGGCGCTGGCCGAATCTGGGGAGGTTCGGTCGCCTGTGTGTGGGCGGGGACTCGGTGCATGGCCTCGGGCGGCACCACGGACTCCAGGGTGGATTCAGAGGTGCCGGGTACGCGAAGGCTGGGATGAAGGGTGGTCATCCGTCTCTCTTTCGGTGCCGGATTCGAAAATCCGGGGTTCGCGAACGGGATCTCGGGCGAGGTTCGCGGTGCTAGTGCTGAACGCAAGCGTGGCCGGGAGGTCACGGGATGGGGCCGAGGAGCTGGTTCGAAGAGCTGGTCGACAGACCCGGGAGCGCACGGGAGAAACCATCCGACAGGGGGTGCTGACGGGAGGGCAGTGGGCTTCGGCGTCCGAGTGTCGCGGGGTCTATCGAGATCGGGATCCACGAGGGATCTGGATGCGGATTGAGGGGCGAGTGCCGGGGACGGCGTTGACGACAAACGGGGAGGTCGGGTTCGACCGTTCGTCGTGGCGGGTAGATCTCACCGTAGAACCGGCACCGCTCATCTGCCTATCGGTTCCCCCAACGTTTTCGTATTCGTAACACGGCCGTAACCCGGACTCCCGCGCGGGCGGCTGAGCGGTCGGCGAGATCCTCGCGGCGGGGTCTCGTAAGCCTTTCGTAAGGCCGATCCGGCACGATTCCCCGCATATCTCCCAGCGTCCGAACCTATGCTGGGGCCATGTCCAGCCCGCTGTCTCCCCCGTCGGCATCGGCTTCGCCCGGAGACTCATCGCCCGGCGGCTCTGCGGCGGCCCTCGGCCGGGGAACGACCCGGCTGGCTGTTCTGGCCGGCCTGGCCGCTGTGCTCGCGGGTTTCGGTCTCGCCGAGCTGGTCGCCGGGCTCATCGCGCCGGGTGCCCGCCCGGTGCTGGTGGTCGGCGCGCTCCTGATCGACCTGGCTCCGGCCTGGGTCAAGGAGCTGGTGATCTCTCTGTTCGGCACCGGCGACAAGGCGGCCCTGGTCGTCTTCATCGCGGTTGTCGCGGCGGTACTTGCCGGGTTGGCCGGAATACTCGAGTACCGCCGGCCGCCGTTCGGCCGGTATGTGATCGTGGCCGCCGGGCTCGTCGCCCTCGTCGCCGCGCTCACCCGCGCCGGGGCCTCTCCCTTCGACGCCGTGCCGCCGGTGCTGGCGATGGTCGTGGCCGCGCTGGTGCTCAGTATGCTCACCCGGCGCTTGCACGCCAGCAGGGCGCCCGCGGAAGCGGCCGCGGCGGCCTCCGTGGACCCCGGCCGAACCGCATCCGTCACCCCCGCCGCAGCCAGCCGCGCCGCCGTGGACCGACGCCGGTTTCTCGCCTACACGGGGGTCAGCGCCGGCGCCGGCGTGCTCGCGGCGCTCGGCGGCCAGCTGCTCACGGCCGGCAGCCGGGCAGCGGATGCGGCCAGGACGCTGTTCACCCTGCCTACTCCCGCGACACCAGGCGTGCCGGTTGCGGCTGGGGCGTCGTTCGACATCGACGGGCTGTCGCCGATCATCACCCCCAACGCCGAGTTCTACCGCATCGACACGGCGTTGTCGGTGCCCCGCATCGACCCGTCGACCTGGACATTGAAGATCAGCGGCCTGGTCGAGAACGAGGTGGAGATTGACTTCGCCGAGTTGCTGGCGCTGCCGCTGGAGGAGAGCACGACCACGCTCGCCTGCGTGTCCAACTATGTGGGCGGCGACCTGATCGGCAACGCGGTCTGGCTGGGCTATCCGATCCGCGAGCTGCTGGCCCGCGCCAAGCCGCTGGCCGACGCCGACATGGTGCTCTCCCGCAGCGAGGACGGCTGGACGGCAAGCACCCCACTCGAGGCTCTCACCGACGACCGCAACTCCATTCTGGCCGTGGGCATGAACGGCGACCCCCTGCCGCTCGAGCACGGCTACCCGGTACGGATGGTAGTGCCCGGCCTCTACGGCTATGTGTCGGCCACCAAGTGGGTCACCGAGCTCGTCGTGACCAGGTTCGACGAGGAGACGGCCTACTGGACCACGCGCGGCTGGTCGGAGAAGGGCCCCGTGAAGCTCTCCTCACGCATCGACGTGCCGCGCGGCGATGCCGAGGCCGGCACTGTCACCGTGGCCGGGGTCGCCTGGAGCCAGCACGTGGGTGTCTCCGCCGTCGAGGTGCGGGTGGACGACGGGGACTGGAATGCCGCGACCCTGGCCGATGCGATCTCCGCGGACACCTGGCGCCAGTGGCGCTGGGACTGGCCGGCCACCAGCGGCTCGCACACCCTCACGGTGCGGGCGACGGATGCCAACGGCGAGGTGCAGACCAGCAAGACCGCCGACGTGGTGCCAGACGGCGCCACCGGCCTGCACTCGATCAGCCTGTCGGTCTCCTGATCGTGCCCGGCATCGACCCGGAGCTCACCGAGGCAGACCTGGCCCGCTTCGGTGAACTGCTGCGGCGGCGGCGCCACGATCTTGAGCAGGACCTGCTCCGGCAGGGCGCCTCGCTGGCTGCGGTGCGCGCCGCCCGCAGCGGCGCGGATGCCGACGACGAGCACGACCCCGAGGGGCCGACCCTCTCGGACGAGTGGTCGCTGCGGGCAGGCGTGCACACCGAACTGACCGCCGCGCTGGCGGCCATCGACGCCGCCCTGGGCCGCATCGCCGACCGCAGCTACGGTCGGTGTCTGCGCCGGGGTGAGCCGATCGGGCGCGAACGGCTGGAGGCCCGTCCGGCCGCCGAGCTTTGTATCGACTGCGCGCGGGAGCAGGGCTGAAGCAGGGCGGGCGGGCTGGCTCGGTGGGAGCGCCGCTCCTCCACAGGCGGGTCTGTTGACGACTTTTCCACTGTCGTCTTTTCGGGCCCTGGAGTGTCGGTGGCCGGTGGTTCACTGTCCTCATGGCCACCTCGGATGCCACACCCGAAGATACCGACCCGGCCGCGGATCCCACCGCGGCGGCGATCAGCGCGGTCATCGATCCGCTGATCGAAAACGAGAAGGTGATCGCCGCCGGCTACGCCGAACGCGTGCGTCTGTTGGCCGAGCTGGACCGGCTCGGCCAGGAGCCTCGCATCGTCGCCGGCCTCTGCGGCGACCCGGTCGAGAGCGGCCGGGACGACCCCGACACCCAGGCACACGGGCCGGCCTGGAACGACGAGGAACTCGCCCGCCGCAGCATGGCCGCCGAGGCCGCGGGTGCGTTGCGGCTGACGGCCAGCACCGCCGGCATCATGATCGTCGAGGCCACCCGCCTCACCCATCAGCTCCCCCGCTTCCACGCCGCGCTCGGCCAGGGCAGCATCACCTGGGGGCACGCGGTGAAGATGCTCGCCCTCACCGACGGGGTGCCCGACAAGATCCTGTCGGCGTTCGAGGTGAAGGCGCTGCCCGCGGCCCAGCAACTCACCTCCACCCAGTTCGTCCGGGTCGCCGGCCGCATCCTCGAGCGGATGCACCCGGTGCCGCTGCAGGAACGGGCCGACGCCGGCTTCACCAAACGCCGCGTGCTGCTCACCCCCGACGCCGACGGCATGGCCTGGCTGAACGCCTACCTGAAGGCCGAGGATGCCCAGGCGATCTACGACCGGCTCAGCCAGGTCGCCAAGAACCTCGCCGACGACGCCGATGCCGCCCCGGCGCCCGGTGCCGAGGAGCCCGTGCCGGCCCGCACCAAGGACCAGCGCCGCGCCGACGCCTACCGCGACCTGCTCCTGGAGGGCGTGGGCCCGACCGGGCTCGGCCACGGCATCCGCGGCACCGTGCACATCACCGTGCCCGCGCTGACCCTGCTGGGCCGCAGCGACGAACCCGCCATCCTCCAGGGCTACGGCCCCATCGACCCCGAGACCGCCCGCCGCATCGCCGGCACCGCGACCAGCTGGACCCGCATCCTCACCCACCCCGAAACCGGCTGCCGGCTCTCCGTCGGCCGGGACCAATACGCCCCGCCCGCCGACATGCGCCGCTACGTCGAGATCCGCGACCAAACCTGCCAAGGCATCGGCTGCACCCGGCGCGCCACCCTCAGCGAAATCGACCACACCCAACCCTGGAACACCGGCGGCCGAACCGACGTCGACAACCTCGTGCACCTCTGCAAACCCTGCCACCGCCTCAAACACCAAACCAGCTTCAGCACCAGCCAGGGCCCCGGCGGCGCCCTCACCTGGACCACCCCCGGCGGCAAGAAATACGGTTCATCCCCCGCCGACAACGAGCCCGCCACCTACGAGCCGGCGATCTCCCCCGCCAGCTGTAGCTCCCAGCCGCCCAGAGCGCCCAACCCGCCACCGGCAGAGCTACAGGCAGAGCCAGCGGAGCCACCCCCGTTCTGAAGACGCGCGACCTCGAAGAAGGTGGGCGGAAGCTGGCGAAAATGGACGACGGACGCTGGCCGAATTCATCAGAACCGGCTAGAACAGGGTGATGACAGAGCCTCTTTCGCCCGACGTGACGAGTCAGTGGATCCAGGCCTACCTGGTGGCCTGGGCATCCAATGAACCTGACGACATTCGCGCCCTCTTCACCCCGGACGCCAGCTATCGCACCGAACCGTACGCGGATCCCTGGGTTGGCCCTGAGCAGATCGTCGACGGATGGCTGGACCACGCCGACTCCCCGGACTCCTTCACGTTCGACTGGGCCCCACTCGCCGTCACGGGCGACCTCTCCGTGGTGGAGGGCACCACCCGGTACGCCACGGGCACCGTCTACAGCAATCTGTGGGTGATCCGGTTCGCGTCCGACGGCAGGGCCAGCGCATTCACCGAGTGGTGGATGGACCAGGCGAAAACATAGACCGCGCGCCGCCCGTCCAATAGGCTGCGGCCAACTGAAAGGAACCCCATGGGAATCGTCTCTCCTGGCTTCTTCGGTCGCGGCCGCCGCGACGACCCGGCCCTGCCACCCGGGCAGTACCTCACCGGGGGGTTCCCGGTGCTCTCGGCCGGCCCCACCCCACGCATCACCCCCGCCGAGTGGGAGTTCACCATCACCACCGAAACCGGTGTGGTGCACCGCTGGAACTGGGAGGAGTTCCTCGCGCTCAAGCAGGATGACGTGACCCAGGACATCCACTGCGTCACCAGCTGGTCGAAGCTCGGCACCAGCTGGCGTGGCGTCTCGCTCGACACCCTGTTCGAGTCCGTCGAATCCGACTGCGAATTCACCATGGCGCACTCCTACGGCGGCTACACCACCAACGTTCCGCTCGAGGATCTGCTCGACGGCAAGGCCTGGATCGCGCACCAGTTCGACGGCGACCCGCTCGAACCTGCCCACGGCGGGCCCGCCCGCCTGCTCGTGCCGCACCTGTACTTCTGGAAGAGCGCCAAGTGGGTGCGCGGCCTCGAGATGCTGCGCCAGGACGAACCCGGGTTCTGGGAGAGCAACGGCTACCACATGTACGGCGACCCCTGGCGCGAAGAGCGCTACTGGTGAGAACCGGCTGGAATGTTGCGGAGGTGACCGGCGTGACCCAGGAGACGGCGACGGCCCGCACGCTGCGCCTGCGCCTGCCCGGCCTGAGCGGTCACCGGGCCGGTCAACACGTCGACGTGCGCCTCACCGCCCCTGACGGCTACACCGCAGTGCGCTCCTACTCCGTGGCATCGGCGCTGCCCGGCGACGAACTCGACCTCACCGTGGAGGAGCTGGCCGACGGCGAGGTGTCACCGTATCTCGTGCACGGCGTCTCGGTGGGTGACCAGCTCGAGGTGCGCGGCCCCGTCGGCGGCTGGTTCATCTGGGACCCCACCGACCCGTCTCCGGTGCAGCTGATCGCCGGCGGGTCCGGGGTCGTTCCGCTGATGGCGATGATCCGCGCCCACGCCGCCGCCGGCCCCGACGTGCCCGGCGCGGGCGCCGCATTCCAGCTGCTCTACTCGGTGCGGAGCCCCGACTCGGCCTATTACTCGGCCGAACTCCAGCAGCTGGCCGCCGCCCGCCTCCTCACCGTCACCCACGTCTACACCCGCGAGGCTCCGGCCGGCAGCCCGGTCGCGCCCGGCCGGCTGGATGCCGCGACGCTGCTGGCCAGCGTGCTGCCGGCATCCGCGAACCCCGTCGTGTTCATCTGCGGGGCCACCGCGTTCGTCGAGGCCGTGGCCGACTGGCTGGTGCAGGGCGGACACTCCTCCGACCGGATCAAGACCGAACGCTACGGCGGGATGGGGAGCACACCGTGACCGGCACGCCCTCGAACACCGGCCTGGACTACCTGGACGGCAACGCCGCGGCCGGGCCGCTCGGCGAGTTCTTCGCCATCGACGTCACCAGCGCCCGCGGCCGCTGCGCCCACTGCGGCCGCACCGACGCCCTGGCCACCGCGCGGCTCTACCCCAACTCGCACGGTCTGCTGCTGCGCTGCCCCGGCTGCACGGAGATCCTGTTGCGGCTCGTGGACACCGGCGACACGGTCTGCCTCGACCTGCAGGGCTTGAGCTTCGTGGAACTCCGCCGCGACTGACGCCACGTGCGCCTCCCAGCTAAACCCGCATCCGCCCGCCTAGGCTGAACCCGGCGGAATTCACGCCACTTCAAGACCCACGGGAGCGTGCATGCAGGGATCGGTCATCCTCGACGTCGTTCTGGTCGTTCTGCTCGTCGCCAGCCTGGGCGCGGGCTACCGCAGTGGCCTGATCGGCAGCATCAGCGGGCTGCTCGGCCTGGTCGCCGGCGCTGTGGCCGCCTACTTCGTGGTGCCGTTGGTGCCCACCTGGGTGCCCGCCGCCGAATGGCGCACCGCGGCATCCATCGCTGCGGCGCTGGTGCTCGTGGTCGTTGGACTCACCGTGGGCGAGGCCATCGGCCTGGCCCTCCGCCGCCGCACGCCCCGCAAACTGCGCGGCATCGACAGGCTCTTCGGTGCCGTGATCGGCGTGGCCGCCGCGGCCGCGGTCATGTCGATGGTCGCGTTCAGCGTCGGCGCCCTCGGCATTCCACTCCTCACCTCAGCGATCGCCTCCTCAGGGGTCGTGCGCACCATCGACTCCGTGACCCCCGACCCGGTGAAGAGCTTCCTCGCAGAGCTCCGCTCCACCGTCGTCGACGACGGCCTGCCCCTGATCGCGGACGCGTTCGGCGGGCAGAGCCCGACCCTGCCGGAGGCCCAGCTCGACAACGCCGCTCTCGACACCGCCGCGGCATCGGTGCTGCGCATCACCGGCAACGCCGTGGCCTGCGGTCAGAGCCAGTCCGGGTCGGGCTTCGTCATCGCCCCCGAACGGGTGATGACCAACGCCCACGTCGTGGCCGGAGTCACCGAAGCCGTCGTGGAGGTGCCGGGCGCCGGCGCCCTGACCGGCCGGATCGTCTACTTCGACCCCGTCGACGACCTGGCGATCATCGCCGTGCCCGGCCTGGCCGCCGCACCGCTCACCCTGCAGGGCGACCTCGCCGTGGACAGCGAGGGCGTCAGCCTCGGCTACCCGTTCGGTGGACCGTTCGACTCCGACCCGGCCAGGGTCATGTCGCTCGGCTCGGTGCTCGTCGCCGACATCTACGGCCAGTCGCCCACCGACCGGGCCGTCTACACGCTCGCCGCCGACGTTCAGCAGGGCGAATCGGGCGGTCCGCTGCTCAGTGCCGACGGCCGCGTGGCCGGCGTGATCTTCGCCAAGGCGGCCAACACCGCCAACGTGGGCTACGCCCTGGCGATGTCCGAGGTGACCCCGGTCGTCGAGCAGGCCGCCGGCCTCACCGGCGCGGTCTCGTCCGGTACCTGCATCCAGGGCTAGCCAGCGCTGGCAGACTAGAGCCCGTCCCACCTGCGTTTCGAAAGGCTCCCATGACAATCACCGCTGCCGCCGACGGCTCGGCCCTCGGCAACCCCGGACCGGCCGGCTGGGCCTGGTACATCGACGACAATAACTGGGCCGCCGGCGGGTGGAAGCACGCCACCAACAACCAGGGCGAGCTCAAGGCCGTGCTCGAGCTGTTCCGGGCCACCGCACACGTAGACGACGACCTGCTCGTGCTCTGCGACAGCCAGTACGTGATCAACGCCATCACCAAGTGGATGCGTGGCTGGAAGGCCAAGGGCTGGCGCAAGGCCGACGGCAAACCCGTGCTGAACCTCGACCTGCTGCAGGAGCTGGACGAGGCCCTGGCGGGCCGCAAGTACAGGTTCGAGTGGGTCAAGGGCCACGCCAACCACCCGCTCAACGAGGCCGCAGACTCCCGCGCCCGCGCGGTGTCCGAGGCCTATCAGCGGAACGCGTCTATCCCGGCCGGACCGGGCTTCGTGGCCGGCGGGCCGGCTCCGACGGCGTCGGCTGCGCGGGCGAAGTCCGCGCCTGCCACAGCCGCGCCTGCCACAGCCGCGCCTGCCAAAGTTGCGCCTGCCAAAGCCGCCGCACCGAAGGCATCCGCCAATCTGGGCCTGTTCGACTTCGAGGATGACCGCCCGCACACCGTGCAGGTGTCGCTGAGCACCGAGGAACTCGGCCGGCTCAAGCGCCGGGCGACCAGCCGCGGAGTCAGCCCCGAAGAGTTGCTCCGCGACCTGATCTAGCTAACGCCGCATCTTCGGCTTCGGCTTGGCCGCGTTCTTGTTCGGCAGCAGCGTGTTCGCCTCGTCGAGCGACATGCCGTTGGTCTCGGGCACCTTGGTGAGCACGAACAGGAAGGACAGGCCGGCGAACAGGGCGTACATACCGTAGGTGAGCGGCAGCGACCAGGCCGACATTGTCGGGAACGTCACGGTGATCAGGAAGTTCGCGATCCACTGCGCCGCCGCGGCCAGGCCGAGGGCCTTGGCGCGGATGGTGTTGGGGAAGATCTCGCCCAGCAGCACCCAGACGACCGGTCCCCAGGAGGCGCCGAACGAGATGACGAAGACGTTCGCGGCGACCAGCGCGATCGGGCCCCAGACGCCCTGCAGGGCGAGTTCGCCGTCGACCATGACCGACTGGCTGAACGCCACGGCCATGGTGGCCAACGACACCGTCATGCCGATCGAGCCGCTGAGCAGAATGGGCCGGCGGCCGATCCGGTCGACCAGGGCGATCGCCACCAGCGTGACCAGGATGTTCGTCACCGAGGTGGCCACCGAGATCGCCAGCGAGCTGGATTCCTCGAAGCCCACCGCGCTCCACAGCGTGGTCGAGTAGTAGAAGATCACGTTGATGCCCACGAACTGCTGGAACACCGACAGGATGATGCCCACCCAGACGATGGGCTTGAGGCCGAAGGCCGCACCCCGCAGCGACCCGGTGCGCTTGGCCCGGATGTCGTCGTCGATGGACGCCTTCATGTCGCGCAGTTCCCGGTCGACGTCGCCGTTCGGCCACACTTTGTGCAGCACCTCACGAGCCTTCTGCTCCTTGTCGTGCAGCACCAGGTACCGCGGCGACTCGGGCAGCAGCAGCGCGATCACGCCGTAGACGATGGCGGGAATCGCGGCGATCAGGAACATCCAGCGCCAGGCCTCCAGGCCCCACCAGAAGATCTCGCTCGCGCCGCCGGCCGTCGTGGCGAACACGGCGTCCGAGAGCAGCGCGGCGAAGATACCGATGGTGATGGAGAGCTGCTGCAGGGAGCCCAGCCGGCCGCGCATCTGACGCGGCGAGATCTCGGCGATGTAGGCGGGCGCGACGACCGAGGCGAGCCCGATGCCGATGCCGCCGACCACCCGCCACACGATGAGGTCGATCACGCCGAACGCCAGGCCGGAGCCGATGGAGCTGGCCAGGAACACGATCGCGCCCACGAGCATCACCGGGATGCGGCCGTACGTGTCGGCGAACCGTCCACCGAGGAAGGCGCCGGTTGCCGCGCCGAGCAAGGCGCTGGCGACGGCGAACCCCGTGATGGCTTCGGTGAGGCCGAACTGGCCCTGAATCGCCTCGACCGCGCCGTTGATCACCGAGGAGTCGAATCCGAACAGGAACCCTCCGAACGCGCCGGCGATGGCCAGGGCGATGACCTTGCGGTTTGTCGCCGGTTTGTCCTGAATCCGGTCCGCCTTCGATCCTGTCGTGTCTGTCATCGCCACTTCCCCCGTATCCCCTGTTGTGTGCGCTGTGTGAGCAACCTGAAAATCCTACGCCTGACCCGCACTCGGGGGTGACGTGGTATCTATGACCACATGACGCGATTCCTCGGGGTGGATCTGGCTTGGGCAGAGGGCACGACGGCGAAACCGGCCAACGAGAGCGGGCTCGCCTGCATCGACGACACGGGTCGGGTGATCGATGCGGGCTGGGCCCGCGGCATCGACGAGGTCGTGCACTGGGTGCAGTCGATGGTCGAACCCGGCGCCGTGCTCGCCGTCGACGCCCCGCTGGTGGTGAACAACCCCACCGGGATGCGCGACTGCGAGCGGGAAACCGGCTCGCGCTACGGTCGCTGGCACGTGTCCGCCAACGCGTCCAATCAGGCCCTGCCCCGCCTGGGCGGCGTGACCCTGCGCGGACGGCTCGAGCAGCTGGGCTGGGCCTACTCGGATGGGCTCGATCCCGTGACACCGGGGGCCGCAACCCTGTTCGAGTGCTACCCGTACACCACCCTGGTCGGCGCCGAAGAGTTCGGCTACGGCCAGTTGCGGCCGCGCTACAAGCGGATGGGTTCGGCGCTGCCGATCGGGGAACGCCGCGCCGAGCGGGCCGTGGTCTGCGACGACCTGATCGAGCGGATCTGGCGGCTGCACGAGGCCTCGCCGCCGATGGACCTCAGCACACATGAGGCCGCAGACAGGCTGGTCACCGAGCCCACGCCACTGACCGACACCGCATACAAGCACCGCGAAGACCTGATCGACGCCCTGCTCTGCGCCTGGACGGCATCACTCTGGCACCGCTTCGGCACCGTGCGCAGCCAGGTGCTCGGCGCCGCCGACCCCCTGGTCGTCGACGGCCGTCGGGGCACCATCATCGCGCCGGCCCGGCTGGAGCAGCGTCGTGGCGACGACCTGTTGCGGGCCGCCGCGGTCAGCGCACCGGCAGCCAGCGCCCCTTCACCCTCTCGGTGACCAGCCAGCTCACCGGCACGGCGACCAGCCGGGTCCGCGTCACGACGTGGTCGCCGATGGTCACGGCAGCGGCACCGTCGTCGGCGGTGAACCGCACGGTGGCGCGGGCAGATCCGGCCACCACGGCCAGGTCGGAGGCCTCCACCGTGGCGAGTTCCGCCGCGGCCGCCGCCGCGGCCGGCAGCACGGCATCCGGTCGCACACCGGGTTGCAGGGCGCCGATGGACATGATCACGCGGTAGGAGGGCATCCGACCAGCGTATTGGCCTAGTCCCGCGGCGGCAGCTGCTGCAGCGCCCAGGTGTTGCCGTCGGGGTCGGAGAAGTAGACAAAACGGCCCCAGGCCTGCTCGTCCACGTCGCTGGCCTCGACGCCGGCGGCCAGCAGTTGAGCCCTGGCGGCGTCCGCGTCGGCGATCACCATCTGCAGTCCGCGCTGCCAGCCGGGCTGCATGTCGGTCAGGCCGAGGCCGAGGGCGATGGAACAGGCCGAACCGGGCGGGGTCAGCTGCACGAACCTCAGGTTCTCGTTCACGGTCTGGTCGTAGTCGGCGTTGAAGCCCAGCTGGTCCACGTAGAACTTCTTGGCTTTGTCGACGTCGGTCACCGGAATGTAGACGAGCTCGATCTTCATGTCCATGGCGGATCCTCTCGTTTCGGGCCATGGCACGCTGCCACGGCACAGACCCGGCCAGCATACGACCGCGACCGGGCCTCGGCTAGAAGCGGATGTCCTGGCGCGACCTGGTCACCTCGGCCAGCACGTCCGGCAGCACCGCCACCCCGGTGCCTGGGCCGGTCGGCACCCGCAGGTGCCCGTTCTCGAGCACGAACGGGGCGGTGAGGTCCTGGGCGTAGTAGCGGTCGGAGGCGGAGGTGTCCCCCGGCAGCACAAAGTTCGGCAGGCCGGCCAGCGCCACATTGGCGGCCCGGCCGATGCCGGTTTCCAGCATCCCGCCGCACCAGACCGGCACCCCGTGCGCGGCCGCCACGTCGTGGATGCGCCGCGCCTCCAGGTAGCCGCCCACTCGTGAGGGCTTCACATTGATGATGCTGCACGCGCCCAGGCTGATGGCCGCGGCGGCATCCTGCGCCGACTCGATCGACTCGTCCAGGCACACCGGGGTGGAGATCAGCCGCGCCAACGCCGCATGGCCGAGCAGATCCCGCTCGCCCAGCGGCTGCTCGATCAGGAGCAGGTCGAACGGGTCGAGCCTGGCCAGGTGCCGCGCATCCGCGAGCGTGTACGCGGTGTTCGCGTCGACCTGCAGCAGCAGCTCGGGGCCGAACCGTTCGCGCACGGCCCGCACCGGGGCGAGGTCCCAGCCCGGTTCGATCTTGAGCTTGATGCGCAGGTAGCCCTGGGCAAGGTATTCCTCGACGTTCGTGAGCAGTTCTTCGATGGAGTCCATGATGCCCACCGAGACGCCGGCCGGCACTCGGTCGTGCACGGCGCCGAGGTAACCGCCGAAGGACTGCCCGCTCTCCCGCAGCTGGGCGTCCAGGATCGCTGCCTCGAGCACGGCCTTCGACATCTGGTGGCCCTTCACGGCCGCGAGCGCACCGCCCACCCGTTCGGCGGTGAGTGCGTCGCCGAGAGCCTGCAGCCGGGGAATGAGGTGGTCCCGGATCACCAGGTCGCTGCCGTCGATGAACTCCGAGCTGTACAGCGGACGCACCTCGGCCGCGCACTCCGCCCATCCCTCGGCGCCGGCGGTCGACACGTGCACGAGGGAGATCTGGCGCTCGGTGATGGTGCCGAACGAGGTGCGGAACGGCCGCACCAACGGCAGGCTCACCCGGCGCAGCTCGATGTTCTCGATTCTCATGAGCGGAGTTTACGGCGCATCCCCAGCCATCCGTCCGGTCTTCTCGATTAGGGTTCGAAGAATGACTGGCCTCGTGGATGGATTCGTGAACAGTTGGCGGTCGCACCTGCTGGTGACCCTCTCGGGCAACGACGAGGGCCGGCCGGCCTGGGTGGGCACCATGGCCGAGGGCGACGACGCCGGCTTCTTCGGGCCGGGCTCGGCGTCATGGGCGGTGCACGGCGGCATGGCCACCATGGTCGCGGGCATCCGCGCGCTGTTGATGCAGACCCTGCATCCCGGCGCCATGGCCGGGGTGCACGACTGGTCCAGGTACCGGGAGGATCCGCTCGGCCGGCTCAGCGGCACCATCCAGTGGCTGGTCACGGTGACGTTCGCCGCCACCGAACAGGCCGAACACGAATCCAGCCGGGTCGGCAGGTTTCACAACAGGGTGGTGGGCACCTACCTGGACGCCAACGGTCTCGAGCGACCGTACTCGGCGGGTGACCCCGAGCTGCTCTCCTGGGTGCACGTGGTCTTCACGGATGCCTTCCTGGCCAGCCACAAGCTCTGGGGCGGGCCCATCCCGGGCGGCGCCGACCGGTACGTGCGGGAGTGGGCGAAGGCCGGCGAGCTGGTGGGTGTGCAGAACCCGCCCCGCTCCGGCGCCGAGCTCGCCGCGCAGCTGACGGCGTTCTCCGACGCCGGGGTGCTGACGGGCGGCGACAGGGTGGCCGAGGCCGTGCGGTTCATCCGCAACCCGCCGCTCCGGCGCGGCATGATGCCGTTCTACCGCATCATGTTCGCCGGTGCCGTGGCCTCGATCCCGGTCGAATACCGGCGGATGCTGGGCCTTCGCCGGTCTCCCCTGCCCGTGATCTGGGCCACCGGCGCGGTGCTCGGCCTGGTGCGCCTGCTGCTCGGCGCCTCCTCCACCTCCGAAGACGCCGCCCGGGCCCGCATCGCCCGCCTGGGTGTGAGCTAACGGCGGGATTCTCGGCGCAGGGTGAGGGTGATGGCTGCGGCGGTGGCGGCGAACAGGCCCGCCGCCAGGCCCACCACCAGGGCGCTCGGCGCCACGATCGACTGGCCGGCGAGGGCTTGGCCGGTCACCAGGGCCAGCACACCCAGGTAGAGACCCACCAGCGCGCGCAGGATGCCGCTGCGGGCCAGTGGACGCGCGAGAACGGGCATCCGCCGGGCGAGCGCCTCGAGCAACAGGGCCGCCAGCGGCAGCACCTGCAGGGCGTGCATCCCCACGAAGTGCGGGATGCGCAGGTCGCCGGCCACGGTGCTCCAGCCCACGAGCGGCAGGCTCGGGCCGCCGTCGGCGACGCCGACGGTGTGCGCGCCGACGATGCCCTGATAGTCATCGAGCTGGGCGGCGGTTGGCCCGGTCATCAGGAACGCCAGGCCCATGCCCACGAGGGCGATGAGCAGCCCGGAGCGGATCGCGAGGGCCCTGGCCGGGTCACCCAGGTCGGTGCGGAGGAGCAGGATGGCGATGGGCACGGCCGCGACCCAGACCGTGACGATCGAAGCCGCCATGATCGACCAGAGCGCCGCGTGGAACCCCGTGGACACGTTGAAGTGGCTGGTCAAGCCGGCCGCGGCCGCTCCCACGATGATCACCATCTCCACGACGAGGAAGGTCGCGGCCACCGTGCCGGCCCACCAGGCCAGGCGGCGGCGCCTGGCGAACGTGCCGGGCAGCAGCCCGATCAGCCAGGACAGGGTCACCGCGTAGATGCCCACCGAAATGGCGAACTTGAGCGGCTTGGCCCAGAGCGGGGCGCCGGTGATGACGCGGGGATCGACGGCGAGGCCCACCAGGGCCGCGGCGGCAACGACTCCCATGGCCACCGCCAGCCAGAGCAGCGGCCGGTGCCAACGGATGGCGGGCGGGGCGCCGAGTGCGGGGCCGGTGAGCAGGGTGCTACGAAAGGTGGTTCCGGTTCCGGTGCGAGTGCTGGCCATGATGACGGACTCCTGTCGGGATGGGGGTGGCTTACGGGTTGGGTGGTGCGGAGTAACGCTGGGAGGAGACGTGTTCCTGCGCGGCGCGGCGGAGGGCCGCGAACAGGGCGTCGCCGAGCACCGTGCCGATGACGACCATCTCGGTCTTGGATTCGCGGTCGTCTCTGGCGTCGACCTCGTCGAGGTCCGCCTCGGCCACGGCGAGCGCCGCGGCAGCGTAGCCGGGCACCCAACCGCTGAGGTCGGGCTGGCCGAGCTCGGCGAAGGTCTGCAGCACACGGGCAGCAGCCAGGCGGCCGGGGTTCTCCGGCGAGACGTGCCAGCCACTGAGCACCTCGTCGACCTGTGCCACGGACTCGGGCGTCAGCGTCTCGCGGTCGATCTCGGGCGAGACCGTGCGCTGGGCGATGTCGAAGGTGTGGGCGAGGCCCAGGTCGGAGTCGATGGCGTCGATCACCCGCCGGGCGGCAGCGATACTGAGTCCACCCACATCGAGCAGGCCCCGGATGACGCTCAGCCGGCGCAGGTGCTCCGGCCCGTACAACGACTGGTTCGGGCCGTGCCGCTCCCCCGCCGGCAGCAGCCCCTCCCGCAGGTAGTACTTGATCGTCGCCACGGGAACCCCGCTGGTCGTGCTGAGCTGCGCCATCCTCATGCAGATAGTGTAACTATCGGATAGTGCAACTGTCTATACCTGGTCGCATACCAAAGCACGTCCCGCCGATTACAGTTGCACGGTGCCCCAACGACCCCACACCGCGCTCTCCCCCACCCCGCCGACGGTGCGCGCCACCCTGCGCGAGCCGAAGGCGCTCAGCGTCGAGGTGCTTGCCGGCGTCGTGGCCACCCTGGCCCTCATCCCCGAGGTGATCTCGTTCTCGATCATCGCGGGCGTCGACCCCAAGGTGAGCCTGATCGCCTCCGTGGTGCTGGCCGTCTCGATGTCGTTCCTCGGCGGCCGCTCCGCCATGATCACGGCCGCTGCCGGCGCCGTCGCGCTCGTGGTGGCCCCGCTGGTGAAGGACCACGGCGTCGAATACCTGCTGCCGGCGGTGCTGCTGGCCGGGCTGGTGCAGATCCTCTTCGGCGTCACGGGCCTGGCCCGGCTGATGCGGTTCATCCCTCGGTCGGTGATGATCGGTTTCGTCAACGCGCTGGGCATCCTGATCTTCGTCGCCCAGGTGCCGCACCTTGTCGACGTGCCCTGGCTGGTCTACCCGTTGTTTGCCCTCACCATCGTCATCGTGCTCGGGCTGCCCCGCATCACCAGGGTGGTGCCTGCACCGCTCGTGGCCATCGTGGTGGTCACCGCGATCACCATGGTCGCCCACCTCGCCGTGCCCACCGTGGGCGACCAGGGCGACGTCTCCGGCGGCCTGCCCGACATCACGCCGCTCAACGTGCCGTTGAACCTGGAGACCCTGCAGATCATCTGGCCCACCGCGCTGAGCGTGGCGTTCGTGGGCCTGGTCGAGACCCTGCTCACCGCCAAGCTCGTCGACGACATCACCGACACCCGCTCCCCCAAGGGCCGGGAGGCGTGGGCGCTCGGCATCGCCAACCTGCTCGCCGGTCTCTACGGCGGCATCGCCGGCTGCGCCATGATCGGCCAGACCGTGGTGAACGTGAAACTCGGCCGGGCCCGCACCCGCATCTCCACCTTCGTGGCCGGCGCCTTCCTGCTGCTGCTCGTCACCGCGCTCAGCGGCCTGATGGAGCAGATCCCCATGGTGGCCCTGGCCGCCGTGATGATGGTCGTGGCCGTCACCACCGTCAACTGGCACAGCGTGCGCCCGGCCACCCTGCGCCGGATGCCCGTGCCGGAGACCGTCGTGATGCTCACCACGGTCATCGTGGTCGTGGCCACCCATAACCTGGCCATCGGCATCGTCGCCGGCGTCGTGCTGGCGATGGTGCTCTTCGCCCGCCGGGTGGCCCACGTCGTGCGCGTTGACCGCACCCTCGCCGACGACGGTCTCTCGGTGCGCTACGCGGTGAGCGGGCCGCTGTTCTTCGGCAGCAGCAACGACCTCGTGGAGCAGTTCTCCTACGGCGTCGACCCCGCCGTGGTCGACGTGGACCTGTCGCAGGCGCAGATCTGGGACGCGTCGACGGTGGCGGTGCTCGACTCGGTCGAGACCAAGTACCGCCAGCACGGCGCCACGGTCAGCTTCCACGGCCTCGACGAGCGCAGCCGGGCCATGCACGGCCGGCTCACCGGGCGGCTGTAGTCACGCGCCGGCGAAGAACGCCCCGATCGCGGCCGACAGGCTGAACGGGTCGTTCACGTGCGCCAACTCCCGTGCCGAGTGCATCGACAGCAACGGGATGCCCACATCCACGGTGCGGATGCCCAGCCGGGTCGCGGTGAGCGGCCCGATCGTGGAGCCGCAGGGCACGGTGTTGTTCGAGACGAACTCCTGATACGGCACTCCGGCCGCCGCGCTGCAGCGCGCCCAGAGGGCCGCACCCGCCGCATCCGTGGCGTAGCGCTGGTTGCCGTTGATCTTCAGCAGCGGACCCCGGCCGGCCAACGGCAGGTTGGCCGGGTCGTGCCGCTCGGGGTAGTTCGGGTGCACCGAGTGGCCGGCGTCGGCCGAGACGCACCAGGACTCGGCGTAGGCGCGCTTGCGCTCGGACATCGTGGCGCCGAGGTCGTCGCCGATGCGGCTGAGGATGTCGTCGAGCATCGGCCCGCTCGCCCCTGACCGCGACTGCGAACCGAGTTCCTCGTGGTCGAACGCCGCCAGCACATTGATGGTCTCGTCGTTCTCGGACGCCGCGATGAGCGCCACCAGGCCGGCGTGCACCGAGGAGAGGTTGTCCATCCGGCCGGCGGCGAACAGCTCGTGGTTGAGCCCGAACCTGGCCGGCGGGTTGGTGTCTGCGGTGAGGATGTCGTAGCCGGCGACGTCGGCGCCGTCCACCCCGGCGAGCGCCGCCAGGTGCCCGATCAGGTCGGCCTGGCGCAGGTCGCCCACGCCGAAGACCGGGTTCAGGTGCCGCTGCCGGTCGAGGGAGAGCGCCTCGTTCGCGGTGCGGTCCAGGTGCACGGCCAGTTGCGGAATCCGCAGGAACGCTCCGGTGCGCACGAGGTGCTCCACCCCGTCGGTGGTGACCAGCCGGCCGGCGAGTTCGAGCTCCCGGTCGAGCCAGGAGTTGGCCAGCGGGCCGCCGTAGACCTCCACGCCGGCCTGTAACCAGCCGAAGGACCCCGTGGTCGGCTTGGGCTTGAGCTTGAATCCGGGTGAGTCGGTGTGCGAGCCGAGGATGCGAAACGGCATGGTCGGCGTCGCCCCTGCCGGCTGCACCCAGGCGACGATGGCGCCATCCCGCACCACGTAGTAGCGGCCGGCGCTCGTAGTGGCGGTCCAGTCCTCCGCCTCGTCCCTCCGCTCGAAACCGGCGTCGTCGAGCCGCCGGGCCGCCTCCGCCGCCGCATGGTACGACGACGGCGACGCGGTGATGAAGCGGGCGAAGTCGTCGATGTAGGCCGAGAGAGAAGTCATGCGTCCATCCAACCATCCGCGCCTCCACCACCGGCACCTCCACCATCCGCACCTCGACAACCGGCACCTCGACAACCCGCACCTCGACAACCGAGCCCAGCGGTGCGACCCTCGGGATCGGGCGAGGAGGCCACCGTGACCGAGAAGCACTTTGACGAGGATCCCTGGCTGCTGCGCTTCGACGGCTTCGACCCCGCCGCCGAGGGACACCGGGAGGCGCTCTGCACCCTCGGCAACGGCTACTGGGGCACACGCGGCGCGGCGCCGGAGGCCCGCACGGACTCCGTGCACTACCCGGGCACCTACCTGGCCGGGGTCTACAACCCGCTCAGCACCGAGGTGCACCGCGGTGAAGCCGCCGGCGGCGAACACGTGCGCGACGACGAACACATGGTGAACGCCCCCAACTGGCTGTCGCTCTGGTTCCGCACCGGCGGCGGCCCGGGCAGCAGCAGCGTGGGCGACTTCGCGGCCCCCGACACGGGCTGGTTCCACCCGGAGACCGCCGACCTGCTCGACTACAGCCAGGAGCTCGACCTGCGCCGCGGCCTGCTCACCCGGTTGATGCGGTTCCGCGACCCGCGCGGCCGCATCACCCGGGTGCAGAGCCGGCGATTCGTGTCGCAGGCTGCGCCGCACGTCGCGGTGCTCGAGACCACCTTCGTGGCCGAGGATTGGTCGGGGCCGCTCACCGTGCGCTCGGCCATCGACGGCCGGGTGGCCAACCGCAATGTGACCTCGGACCGGCTGCTCGCCCACCTGCACCTGATCCCCGGCAGCACCAGGGATCTGGGCGGGGAGGCGGTGCTGCTCGAGGTCGAGACCAGCAGGTCGGGGATCCACATCGCCATGGCAGCCCGCACCCGCGCCTTTTCCGGTGGCGCCCTGCTCGAGCCCGAACGCCGGTTCCTCACCGATTCCAGCCGTTGGGTCGCCCACGAGTTCGACCTCACCCTCGAGCGCGGCGTGGCCGTGCGGGTCGAGAAGGTCGTCGTGGTGAGCACCTCCAGGGACCGCGCGGTGGTCTCCCCCGCCTCGGCGGTTGCCACCTGGCTCGGCCGCATGCCGGCGACAGCCGAGCTCCTGGCCGCGCACGAGCGGGCCTGGCAGATTCTCTGGGACGAGTTCGCGGTGCACCTGCACAGTGCCCCACGGCTGTCGCTCGCCGTCAACCTCAACACCTTCCACGTTCTGCAGACCGTGGCAGCGGTGGATGCCGACCTCGACTCCGGCGTGCCCGCCCGCGGGTTGCACGGAGAGGGCTACCGCGGCCACGTGTTCTGGGACGAGATGTTCGTCTACCCGGTGCTCACCCTGCGCCGGCCCGACCTCAGCCGGGCGCTGCTGGGCTACCGGTACCGCCGGTTGGGCGAAGCCAGGGCAGCCGCAGGCGCCGCCGGCCACGCCGGAGCCAGATTTCCCTGGCAGAGCGGCATCGACGGCCGCGACGTCACCCCCACCGAGCTCTTCAACCCGCGCACCAACCACTGGATGCCCGACCACTCCGGCCTGCAGCACCACGTGGGCCTGGCGGTCGCCTACAGCGTCTGGGGCTACTACCAGGCCACCGGCGACGTCGAATACCTGATCGAGCAGGGCGCGGAGCTGCTGCTGGAGGTCGCCAGGTTCTTCGCCTCGCTTGCCGAATACGACGAGGAGGCGGACAGGTTCGACATCGGCGGCACGATGGGGCCGGACGAGTTCCACGACGGGCCGCCCGGCCATCCCGGCGAGGGGGTGCGCAACAACGCGTACACGAACGTTCTGGTGGCCTGGCTGATGCGCCGCGCCGTCGAGACCATCGGCGTGCTCGAGGGCCGGTCCTGCCGGCCGCTCTGGAACCGGCTGCGGCTCGGGCCCGACGAGGTGAGCAACTGGGAGAAGATCGGCCGGCGGCTGCGGCTGGTCTTCCACACCGACGGCGTGATCAGCCAGTTCGAGGGCTACGAGGGCCTGCCCGAGCTGGACTGGGAGCACTACCGCACCGTCTACGGCAGCAGAGACCATTCCCTGGGCCGGCTCGACCTCATCCTCAACGCCGAGGGCGACAGCACCAACAACTACCAGGTGGCCAAGCAGGCCGACGTGCTGATGCTGCTCTACCTGTTCTCGGCGGAGGAACTGCGCGAGCTGATCGAGGAGCTGGGCTACTCGCTCTCCCCCGACCAGGTCCGGCGCACCGTCGAGTTCTACCGCACCAGGTCGACGCACGGCTCGACGCTGAGCAACGTCGTGCACTCCTGGGTCGACGCCCGCGCCGACCGCGGACGCTCCTGGGGCTCGCTGGTGCGGGCCCTCCACAGCGACCTCGACCTCGTGGCCGGCGGCACCACCCACGAGGGCATCCACCTGGGCGCGATGGCCGGCTCGCTCGACATGGTCGTGCGATGCTACACGGGCCTCGAGATCCGGGACGGCATGCTCTGGCTGCACCCGGTGCTGCCGCTCGGGCTGGAGAAGGTCGACTTCAGCATCACCTACCGCGACCAGCCGATCCAGGTGGAGGTGACGCCGACCAACCTGCGGCTGGCGCTGTCCCCCGGCGGCATCGCCCCGACCCGGGTGCGTGTCGAGGGTCGCGAGGCGCAACTCTCCCCCGGGCAGACCCATGATTTCCTGCTCGACCCGCCGTGAGGAACGAGTGTCGGGGGGCTCCGTTAGCCTGAAGGTATGGCCAGAAACGTCGCAACCAGCACCACAGTCTCCCTGCCTGACCTGCTCGATTTCGTGAGGCCCCGGCACCGGATGCTGCTGGCCACCGTGCGCAGCGACGGCCGGCCGCAAATGTCGCCGGTGTCCGGCGGGGTAGACGACGCGGGCCGGCTGGTGATCTCGTCGTACCCGTCCAGGGCCAAGACCCGCAACGCCGCACGCGACCCGCAGACCTCGGTGCTGGTGCTCTCGGAGGAGTGGAACGGCGCCTGGGTGCAGGTCGACGGCACCGCCGAGATCCTGCACATGCCCGAGGCCGCCGACGGGCTCGTCGACTACTACCGCTGCATCGCCGGCGAACACCCGGACTGGGACGAGTACCGGGCGGCCATGGCCCTGCAAGACAAGTCCCTGATCAGGATCACCCCCACGCGATGGAGCCCGATCGCCACCGGCGGGTTCCCCGCCGATGTGGCCGCCAGGCTCGACGCCCAGTCATGACCGACACCCGCGCGGCTGCGCTCGAGATCCTGCGCACCCTGGTGGGCCGGCCGGACGCCGACTTCCACGAGGGCCAGTACGAGGCCATCGAGACGCTCGTCGACCAGCGCCGCCGCGCCCTCGTGGTGCAACGCACCGGCTGGGGCAAGTCGGCCGTCTACTTCGTCGCCACCCTGCTGCTTCGCCGCCAGGGCGCCGGCCCCACGATCCTGGTGTCACCGCTGCTGGCGCTGATGCGGGACCAGGTGGCCGCCGCCGCCCGCGCCGGTGTGCGCGCGGTGTCGATCAACTCCGCCAACGCCCACGAGTGGACCGACGTGCTCGCTGCGCTCCGCGCCGACGAGGTCGACGTGCTGCTGGTCTCCCCCGAACGGTTGAACAACCCCTCCTTCCGCGACGAACAGCTGCCCGCGCTGCTCGAGCGGGTCGGCCTGCTCGTGGTCGACGAGGCGCACTGCATCTCCGACTGGGGCCACGACTTCAGACCCGACTACCGGCGGCTGCGCGACCTGATTGCGGCGATGCCCACCGGCGTGCCCGTGCTGGCCACCACCGCCACCGCCAACAGCCGGGTGGTGACGGATGTGGCCGAGCAGGTCGCTCGTGGTGGGACGGACGTCGTCACCATCCGCGGCCCGCTCGCCCGGGCCTCGCTGCGGCTGGGCGTGCTGCGCCTGCCCGACTCCCGCGCCCGGCTGGCCTGGCTGCTCAGCCACCTGGCCGAGTTGCCCGGCAGCGGCATCATCTACACCCTCACGGTCTCGGCGGCCGAAGACACCGCCCGGCTGCTGCGCGACGCCGGCCATGAGGTGCGCGCATACACCGGGCAGACCGACACCACCGAACGCGAGGAGTCCGAGGGGCTGCTCAAGGCCAACCGGGTGAAGGCCCTCGTGGCCACCAGCGCCCTGGGCATGGGCTTCGACAAACCCGACCTGGGCTTCGTGCTGCACCTCGGCGCTCCCAGCAGCCCGGTCGCCTATTACCAGCAGGTCGGCCGCGCCGGCCGCGCCACCGCGAACGCCGACGTGCTGCTGCTGCCCGGCGTCGAAGACGAAGCCATCTGGCAGTACTTCGCCACCTCCTCGATGCCGAGCCAGCACAAGGCCGAAGCCGTGCTCAACGCGTTGAACGCGGCCGGCGGCGCTCCGCTGTCGACCCCGGCGCTGGAATCCAGGGTCGACCTCCGCCGCTCGCCGCTCGAGCTGCTGCTCAAGGTCCTCGACGTCGACGGCGCCGTGCGCCGGGTCACCGGCGGCTGGCTGGCCACCGGAGCGCCCTGGGTCTACGACAGCGACAGGTACGAGCGCATCGGCGCGGCCAGGGTCAACGAACAGAACGCCATGCTCGACTACGAACGCATCACCGGCTGCCGGATGGAATTCCTGCAGCGCGCCCTCGACGACGACACCGCGGTGCCCTGCGGTCGCTGCGACAACTGCGCGGCGCCCTGGTATCCCACCGACGTGTTGGCCGAGGCCGCGAGCACCGCCAGTTCGGCCCTGGACAGGGTGGGCGTGGCCGTCGACCCCCGCGCCCAGTGGCCCACCGGCGCCGACAGGCTCGGCGTCACCGCCAAGGGCCGCATCGACCCGGCCGACCGGGTGCTGCCCGGCCGCGCCCTGGCCAGGCTCACCGACCTGGGCTGGGGCAACACCCTGCGCGCCGTCTTCGCGCCGGGCACACCGGATGCGCCCGCCTCGGCGGCGCTGCTGGCCGCCTGCGTGCGGGTGCTCGCCGAGTGGGGCTGGGCCGAGCGGCCCGTTGGCGTGGTGGCCATGCCGTCCCGCGCGCACCCGCAGCTGGTGGCCTCGGTCGCCGCCGAACTCAGCCGGGTGGGCCGGTTGCCGCTGCTGGGCACGCTCAGCCTGGTCGGTTCAGGGCCCACCGGCGAGTCCGGCGGCAACAGCGCCTACAGGCTCTCCAGCGTCTGGGGCGCGTTCGAGGTGGGCCAGGAGCTCGCCACGAACCTCGCCGGCGCCGACGGACCGGTGCTGCTGGTGGACGACCTCGGCGACAGCCGGTGGACCATTACCGTGGCCGGCCGGTTGCTCCGCCGCGCGGGCGCCCCGGCGGTGCTGCCGTTCACCCTGGCTTTGCGGTCGTAAGGGCGCCTACGTCACGGCGTCTACTTCACGGCGCCTACGTCACGGCGTCTACTTCACGGCGTGGAGCCGAAAGGTTTCGCGTTCGCCGGCCTCGTTGGTGTCCCGGCCGTGCGCGGCCAGCACCGAGAGGCGAACCAGGTCGGCCCCGCGCAGGCCCGGCCAGCCCTGCACCAGCCGGCGCCATTCGCTGGGCACCGCGGCAAGTCCCCACCGGGCGGCGAGCAGGCCACCGGCCACTCCCGCCACGGCGTCGGTGTTGCCGCCACCCCGCACCGCGGTTTCGAGGCCGAACCGGTACTGGTCGGCATCCGTGTCGTCGGTCTGCACGATGGCCGACCAGGCCCCCTGCACCGCCTGCACCACCCAGCCGTTGCGGGTGAAGTCGCGGGGTTGCCGGCGTTCGGCGTGGTCGATGCGCGCCGACCACAGTTCACGGCGGCCGGGCGACAGCGTGCCCAGGCCCACCCGCAGGTCGAGTTCACCGTTCAGCACGGCATGCCGGATCGCCAGCCCCCACAGCACGCAGGCGTCGCCGGCATCCGTCTCGCAGTGGGTGAGGTCGCTCAGCCGCCGGGCCGCGTCCGCGAGGGCCTCCGGATCGTGCAGGAACGCCAGGGCCACCGGGGCGGTGCGGAGCAGGCAGCCGTTGCCGGCGCTCCGGCCGACCCTGGCGTGCTGGGCGCGCGCGGCGGAACGCACACCGGCGGCCGTCGGCTCAGGTCCAGACAGCGCGGCTCCGAGTTGCAGGCCCGCGAACGGTGCCGTGTTCGCCCAGTCCACCCACTCGGCGGCAATCACATCAAGGGTCGACTCCTCCCGCAGGTCGAGTCCGTCGGCCGCGGCACGCGCCACCGGGATGGCCAGGGCCGTGTAGTCGGTCCACTCCCCGCGCGCCCAGTTCGCACCGCCGCCGCCACGCATGCCCACCGGAGCGGCGGGCGCCAACGGTCCGGCGTAGGCGAACCCGGCGCCCAGGGCATCGCCGCAGGCCATTCCGAGCAGAACGGCGGCCGAACGATCGTGTTGAACCATCGACAGTTTCACGCGTACTCCTTCGGGTTGAGTGCGACGGCGGCAGCCTATGCCGAAAGACCCGGGCCCGACAGGTGCTCGAACGGGGGCCAGGGGCCCCCTCGAGCACGTCATCCGGCGTCATCGGAATATTCCCCGGGGCCCCGGACTTGTTAACCTCGGTGTAGGGGCGCAAGCTCCCGCACAGCCCTGAACCTCGATCAGCACATTGGATGAACCCACACATGAAGCGTCGCCTCGTCTCCGCCACCGTCCTCACCCTCGCCGCAGTGGTGGCCCTGACCGGGTGCAGCAGCTCCGCCGGTGACTCCGGCAGTGACGGCGCCACGGCCGGAACCGACGACTCGCTCAGCTCGGTGCTCGAGTCCGGCACCCTGACCGTGGGCACCGAGGGCACCTACCGCCCGTTCTCCTTCCACGCAGACGGCTCCGGCGACCTCACCGGCTATGACGTCGAGGTGGCCAAGGCCGTCGCCGACGAGCTGGGCGTCGACATCAAGTTCGAAGAGACCCAGTGGGACGCCATCTTCGCCGGCCTCGAGGCCGGCCGATTCGACACCATCGCCAATCAGGTGTCGATCACCCCGGAGCGCGAAGAGTCCTACGCGTTCTCCACCCCGTACACCTACTCCACCGGCGTGATCGTGGTGCCGGAGGACAACACCGACATCACGTCGTTCGAGAGCCTCGCCGGCAAGACCACCGCCCAGTCGCTCACCAGCAACTGGAACACCCTGGCCACCGAGAGCGGCGCCACCGTGCAGGGCGTCGAGGGCTGGGCGCAGTCCGTGGCCCTGGTCGAGCAGGACCGCGTCGACGCCACGATCAACGACAAGCTCACCTACCTCGACTACAAGAAGCAGACCGGCGCCGCCGGGCTCAAGGTCGCCGCGGAGACCGAGGACCGCTCCGAGAGTGCGTTCGCCTTCGCCAAGGGCGGCACCGCGTTGGCCGACGCAGTGTCTGACGCTCTGGCGACGCTGAGCGAGAACGGCACCCTGGCCGCCATCTCGGACACCTACTTCGGGGCGGACGTCTCCAAGTAGGCTCGCCCTATGCCCCCCTCCACCTGGCAGCTCATGCTCGATTCGCTGTGGCCGATGCTCAGCGGTGCGATCAAGGGCACCATCCCGCTCGCGCTGTCGTCGTTCGCGATCGGGCTGGTGCTGGCCCTGCTGCTGGCGCTGATGCGGTTGTCCAGGCGGCGTTGGCTGTCGTCGATCGCCCGGGTGTACATCTCGCTCGTGCGCGGCACCCCGCTGCTGGTGCAGCTGTTCGTGATCTTCTACGGCCTGCCGTCACTCGGGGTCGTGATCGATCCCTGGCCCAGCGCCATCATCGCCTTCTCGATCAACGTCGGCGGCTACGCTGCCGAGGTGATTCGCGCAGCCATCCTGTCGGTGCCGAAGGGGCAGTGGGAAGCGGCCTACATGGTCGGGATGTCGCACCAGCGTGCGCTCACCCGCATCATCCTTCCGCAGGCCGCCCGGGTATCGGTGCCGCCGCTGTCGAACACCTTCATCAGCCTGGTCAAGGACACCTCGCTGGCCTCGCTCATCCTGGTCACCGAGCTGTTCCGCGAGGCCCAGCAGGTGGCGGCGTTCAGCGGGCAATTCATGGCCCTCTACCTGGAGGCCGCCCTGCTCTACTGGGTGATCTGCCTGGTCCTCTCCAGCGGCCAGGGCGTGCTCGAAAAGCGATTGGACCGGTATGTCGCCCACTGACCAGCTGCTCACGGTGCGCGGCCTGCAAAAGAGCTTCGGCGCCAACCAGGTGCTGAAATCGGTGGACCTCACCGTGGCCCGCGGCACCGTGCTCGCGCTCATCGGCCCGTCCGGCTCCGGCAAGACCACGGTGCTGCGCTGCCTGAACGGTCTCGAGATCGCCGACGGCGGCACCATCAGCGTTGTCGGCGCCGACGACGCCAGGCATGCGCCGGTGACCATCGACTTCGCCGCCGCCCACGGCACCCGTGGTGGCGTGCCCAAGAAGGCTCTCACCAACCTGCGGGACCAGTCCGGCATGGTCTTCCAGCACTACAACCTGTTCCCGCACAAAACCGTGCTCGAGAACGTGATGGAAGGCCCTGTCGTCGTGCAGCGCCGCCCACGGGCCGAGGTCGAGGCCGAGGCGCTGGCGCTGCTGGAGCGTGTGGGACTAAGCGACAAGCGCGACAGTTACCCGTTCGAGCTCTCCGGCGGCCAGCAGCAGCGGGTGGGCATCGTGCGCGCCCTGGCGCTCCGGCCCACCCTGCTGCTCTTCGACGAACCCACCAGCGCCCTCGACCCCGAACTGGTGGGCGACGTGCTGAGGCTGATCAAGGAGCTCGCGGCCGAGGGCTGGACCATGGTGATCGTCACCCACGAACTGGAATTCGCCCGCGAGGTGGCCACCGAGGTCGCATTCGTCGACGGTGGCACCATCGTGGAGCACGGCGACCCCAAGGTCATGCTGCGGAACCCCCAGCACGAACGCACCCGGCAGTTCCTGCACCGGCTGCTATTCCCCTTCTAGCCATTTCCAGCCTCGTCCAGCCTCTTCCAGCCTTTGCTCCGGCGGTCTAGCTGGTCAGCCCGAACTCGGTGAGCAGCTCGCCGATCTCGGTGCTGCCCAGCTTCTTCACGATGCGTTTCTGCACGAACCCGGGCACCGGCATCTTGAGTTCGGCGCCGTCCCGCAGCCGGCTCATCGCCGCGAGCAGGCTGCGCACGTCGTAGGTGGAGTTGAAGACCTCCGGCACGCCGCGCTCGATGCCGAGCAACTGGTAGGCGGCTTCCATCCCCGTGCGCACCGAGTACTCGGTGGTGAAGATGGTGTCGCGGGTGGTCTCGGCGAACTGGCCGATGAAGGCGAAGTTCACCGCGCCTTCGGGCACCACCTGCGGCCGGTCGCCGGCCACGCGGGGCAGGAAGAACGAGGTGACGTACGGCATCATCACCGGCACGGCCTGGGCGGCGTTGGCGGCGAGGTCGGGAATGTCGGCCACCGGGACCCCGAGGTGGAAGAGCCACTCCTGGGTGATTTCCTCGCCCGTGCAGTCCTGCATCGACTTCTTCACGAAGTCGCCGGGGGTGTCCACGAGCAGGGAATACACCCAGACCACGACCTGGTCGGGGCTCTGCTGCTTGAAGTGCGGCTGCCGGTTCACGGTCCAGCTGAGCAGCCAGCTCGAGTCGCGCGCGGTCACGATGCCGCCGGTCACGACCTTGCCGCTGAACGGGTCGCGCTTGGCGATCTTCTCGATGTAGGCGGGGATGCGCGCGTCGAGGGTGGTGACGGTGGCCGACTCCCACTTGCTCTCGGCGATGTTCTCGCAGAACACCTCCGGACGGCCGAACGCCCTGTCGTTGCGGGCGATGTTCTTCCAGAGGTCCCAGGCCGGCGCTGGCCCCTCGTTGAGCGCCGCCGGGGTGTGCTGGTCGCCGTCGGTGGAGTTCTCGGTCAGCGACCCGATGGTCGTGAAGACCAGGTCCTTCTCGCCGAGCTCCACGCTGCCTTCTGTCACACCGCCCGGCGCACCGTCGGTGAGCCAGTGGATGCGGGTGGCCTGCTTGCGGCCGGCGCTGATGTTGATGTCGAAGTCGAGGTCGGTGACCTCGGTGCTGAACCTGAAGGTGACACCCTGATCGAGCAGCCAGCGGTAGAGCGGCAGCACCAGGGACTCGTACTGGTTGTACTTGGTGAACTTGAGCGCGGTGAAGTCGGGCAGCCCGCCGATGTGGTGCACGAAGCGGTGCAGGTAGAGCTTCATCTCCAGCGCGCTGTGCCACTCCTCGAAGGCGAACATTGTGCGCCAGTACAACCAGAAGTTGCTGGCCAGGAAGTCGGCCGAGAAGACCTCGTTGATGCGCTTGCCCTCCATCTCGGCCCGCGGCGCGAGGAACATCTTGGTGACCTCCTTCTGCGCCTTCTCGCTCAGGGTGAACAGGCCGTCGGTGTGGGCATCCTGGCCCTGCTTCTCGGTGACCCGCTGCAGGGAGGAGTTGGGGTCGTCCTTGTCGAGCCAGTAGAACTCGTCGAGCACGCTCGCGCCCTCGATCTCGATCGACGGCACCGACCTGAACAGGTCCCACAGGCATTCCATGTGGTCTTCCATCTCGCGGCCGCCGCGGATGACGAAGCCCTTCTTGGGCGCCTTGATGCCGTCCAGTGCTCCGCCGGGTAGCGTCAGCCGCTCCAGGATGGTGATGGTGCTTCCGGCCATCTGCCCGTCCCGGATCAGGAACGCCGCGCCGGCGAGCGAGGCCAGGCCGGCGCCGACGAACCAGGCCGTGCGCCCGTCGACGCCCTCCGGCTTCCGGGGCCGGGCGAAGGCTTCGTAATTGCCGCTGCTGTAGTACATCTGCATCTCCCTGTGAATCCGAACGGTGGTGTCCAGTCGAACACGCATCCGCGAATAATGGAGCGCGCTCATTAACGATGCTACTCAGCAGCATGCCCGGCACTAACCTGATCAGGTGAATTCACCAACGATGCCCAGCCGGGGCGACGCCGGCCCCACGCCCTTCCGCCGCATCGTCGGGGTGCTGCGCATCCTGCTGGCCGGGCTCGTACTCGCGGCCATCGTTACGCAGATCACCGACCAGCTGCTCAACGACGCGTTCGACCCGGCCGGGTACTTCGGTTTCTTCACCATCCAGTCCGGCCTGATGAACGTGGTGGTACTCGTCGTGGGCGGCGTGCTCGCCCTGCGCCTGGCCGCCGAACCCGAACTGCTGGCACGGGTGCGCATGTCGACTCTCGCCTACGCCGTGATCACCGGGGTGGTCTACAACCTGTTGCTGCGCAACCTGCCCGCCGACGGCACCTTCGTGGGGGTCAGCTGGCCCAACGAGGTGCTGCACGTGTGGGCGCCCGCCCTGATCCTGCTGGACTGGCTGCTGGCACCCGGGCGACCGGCGCTGGCCTGGAAGCGGATCTGGTTCGCGTTGATCTACCCGCTCACCTGGCTGGCCTACGCGCTGCTCCGTGGCACGTTCACCGACTGGTGGACCTACCCGTTCCTGAACCCCAACGAGCCGGGCGGTTGGCCGTCTGTGCTGCTCTACGTTCTGGTGATCGCCGTAGTGATCGTCGGCATCGCCGCAGCCGCGATCGGCCTGAGCCGCCTCGGCCGCCGCGAGCCGGCACGGCTGGAACCCGAACCGGCCTGAGCGACATCTGCCGTTCACCTCGACGACCGATACTGAGCCGAACGTGGCCAACGGGCCATGCGATGACGCAACGTTCCGGAGGGTGACATGAACGGTCAAGCTGCTGAGCACACAACCGCACACAAGTCCGACTACGCCGAGTTGGTCGCCCAGCACGGTCGGGACCTGGCCGACGCCGTGGCCGTTCTCGCCGACGGAGACGGCCCGCTGCTCGTGCACGGAACCGGCGGTGAGCACCAGACCGGCCTCGTTCTGGCCCTGGCGCTGCTCGCCGCCGGTCTGACCCACGAGGAGGCCGTGGCCGCGGCCCTGCCGGCAGAATCGCGTCCGGCCGCCCTGCTACAGGCCCTGGCCGGCATCGGCGCCCTCGGCGGTCCCGAACCGTACCTGCTGCGGCACGGGCTCACGGTGTCGCACTTCCATGCCCTGCGCGAGCGGTTCGCCGGCGACGAGGTCGGCCTCGCCGCCGGAGACGTCAGCTGAGGCCCGAGCGCACCAGCCGGCGCTCCCGCATGGCCAGGAACAGCGGGAAGCCGAAGGCGAAGGCGATGAGCAGCCCCACCACCACGTAGGCCCAGCCCGCCTTCATGCCGAGTCGGCGGGCCTCCACGATGATGAAAACGCTCCCGGCGATGGCCACCACCAGCAGGTCGGTGGTCAGCGATGACACGGCCGGGCCGCTCATGGTCCAGTCGGCGATGAAGTTACTCGCCTCCACGATCGCCTGGATGTTCCAGGTCCAGGTGCCGATCAGCCCCACCACGGCCAGGGCCAGGTAGATGAAGGTGAGGGTCGTCCAACCGGCGGCGGCGGACGACGTGTCGGGGGTGGCGTCAGTTCGGCTCATGACCACAGTGTGCCGCGATCTGGTCGCTCGCGGCACATCCGTTGTCGATCAGCCGACCGATCCTAGGACACCGCCACGGCCGCCCGGTCGATCTCGCTGTACCCCTGGGCGGTCACCCGGATCGAGAGTTTCGCCGGGATCTGCTCCTTCATCGACTCGACGTGGCTGATCAGCCCGATGGTGCGGCCACCGGCCCGCAGGCCGTCGAGGGTGCTCATGGCGGTCTCGAGGGTTTCGGCGTCGAGGGAGCCGAACCCCTCGTCGACGAACAGGGTGTCCAGGGCGATGCCTCCGGCCTGGTTGGTGACCACCTCGGCCAGCCCGAGCGCCAGCGCCAGGGACGCCAGAAAGGTCTCGCCGCCGGACAGCGAATGCGTGGCCCTGGCCCGGCCGGTGTGTTCGTCGCGGATCGCGAGGCCCAGCCCGGCCTGGCTGCCGCGGTACTGCAGGGCGTCGTCGTGTTCGAGGGCGTACCGGCCGCCAGTCATGGTGCGCAGCCGGTTGTTCGCGGCCGCGATGATCTCCTCGAGCTGCGCGGCGAGCACGTAGGTTTCGAGTTTCATGCGCTTGGTGTTCGGGTCGTCGCCGTGCACCACGGCGGCGAGCTGGCGCACCTGGGCCTGTGTGGCGAGCATGTCGGCGGCGAGGGCGAACCTGGTGCGGGCATCCGCCACCAGGGCCGTGAGCGCCGTGGAGCGTTCGCGCAGCGACTCCCGCCGGGCCACGGCGTCATCGCGGTCGGCGGCGGCCTTGTCGCGGGCGAGCCGCGCGGGATCGAGGTCGATGGGGTGCTCGGGCAACCCGGTCAGGTCGGTCTCGGCCAGCACGCCGCGGGCGCCGGCGAGTTCGTCGTCGTAGGCGCGGATGGCGGCCTGGCCGGCCTGGATCTCGGCCGGGCTGAGCCGGGCGCTGACAGCGGCGGCCTCGTCGGCGAACCCCTCTTCCAGGAGCTGCGCGGCCAAGGCGTCGCCGGCCGCGTCGGCGGCGCGGCGCGTCGACGCGGAATGCGCCAGAGCGTCGGCCAGGGCACGGGCGGCGTCGAGCTCGGTCTGCAGCAGGGCGACCCGCTCGGTCACGGTGTTGAACCCGGCGCGCTGGGCATCGATCCGGTCGACGATGCCGGCGCGCTCGGTGCGTCGCTCCGCCAGGTGCAGGGCGGCTTCGTCCCGCACCAGTTGCAGGGGCGCCACGGCGGCCTGGGCCTCGGCCTGGTCGGCGCGCAGCCTGGCGAGCTCGGCTTCGAGAGCGGGCACCCTGGCGAGGTGCCCGGTGGCGACGGTGAGCGCGTCCCCGGCCTGGCGCAGCACGGTGTCGATCTCCTCGGCGTCGCCGTCGCCGGCCCGGGTGCGAGCCGCGGTGAGCAGGGTGGCGACACTCTGGGACTGGGTGCGCGCGGCGTCGACGGCGGCCTGCCGGCGGGCCATCAGGCTGCGGGCGTCATCGAGGTCGGCCTCGGTGACGGGTTCGGCGTCGCCGGTCTGGGGCGCCGGGTGTTCGGTGGCCCCGCAGACCGCGCAGGGGCTGCCGTCGACGAGGCCGGCGGCGAGCTCAACGGCGAAGCCGCCGAGCCGGGCGTCCACAAGCTGCTGGTAGTGCAGCGCGGCCGCGGTGTTCTCCGCCACGGCTTCCCGTTCGGCGCGGTGAACCCCCACCAGTTCGGTTTCCAACCTGCGCACGTCGTCGAACGCGGCCAACGCTGCCTCGGCCCGGTTGAGCGCCGCCTCGGCCTCGGGGGCGCGGGCGGCGCCGAGGGTGGCCGCGGCGAGGGCGTCCGAGGCAGCGTCGATGCGTTCGGGCAGGGCGAGCAGCAGCAGCCTCGCGTCGTCGAGGGCCTCGACGTGGGCCGCCAAGCGGAACTCGAGGGCGGCGATCTGTTCGTCGAGGCCGGGCAGGCGGCGTTCCTCGAGGAGCAGGTCGTCCAGGCCGCCGAGCTGGCGCAGCCTGTCGTCGATCAGGCCGGTCAGGCCGGCTGCGTCGTACAGGGCATCGGCCGGGGCATCGGGCGAGGCATCGGCGGAATCGGCGACCAGCCGCTGCCAGGCTGCGCGCGCGGCCATCTCGGCAGCATTTGCCGCGGCGACGGCGTTCTGGGCGTCGGAACGCGCCCGCACCTGCGGCCACACCCTGGCCGCGCGTTCGGCCGCCCGCAGCGCGTCGCGACGGTCGAGCATGTCGTCGCCCCGGCTTTCGAGGGCGGTCAGCGTGCGCTCGGCAGCATCCCGGCGGTCCTGGCGGCGCCGGCGGTCCTCCTCGTTTTGGTAGCGGGCGGTGGCCGTGGCCAGCGCGGTCGAGGCGGTCTCGGCCCGCCGGGTGGCGGCCGCCAGCCGTTCGTCGAGGGTGCCGAGGGCGGCCTCGAACCAGCCCAGGTCGGGGTCGGTCGGCTCGGCTGCGGCGGCATCGCCGGCATCGTCGGCCCCGTCGGCACCGTCGGCACCGTCGGCACGGTCAGCATCGCCGGCACCGTCGGCACCGTCGGCACGGTCAGCATCGCCGTCGCGCCAGAGCTGGCGCAGTGTCGCCGCCACGATCCCGTCGATCTCGTGGCGCACGAGCGCCAACTCGTCGTCGAGCACCTTGCGGCGCGCGAGCAGCTCGGTCTCCAACTGCTGGAACCGCAGCGTGCCGAACAACGTGCGCAGCACGGTGAGCCTGTCGTCGGTCTTGGCCAGCAGAAAGCGTTGGAACCGGTTCTGGGCGAGCAGGATCACCTGCAGGAACTGGTCCTGCTTGAGCGGCAGGATGCGGCTGAGCTCGTTGCCCACATCCACCGGGCGGGCCGCGATGCCCACCCAGTCGCCCTCGGCGCTGTCGTACCGCTCCAGGCGCGCATCCGGTTGTGACGTAGTGGTGCCCACGCCGCGCTTCTTGGGCTTCTCGTATCGCGGGGTGCGGTAGACCCGATAGGCGTCGCCCTTGAGGGTGAACTCGAGCTCGACGAAGCTGGGGTCGGCGGGGTCACAGTGGTCGCTCCGGAGCCTGAGCTCACTGCCGTCGAACCTGGGCACGGAGCCGTACAGGGCGAAGCAGATGGCGTCGAGGATGCTCGACTTGCCCGCACCGGTCTTGCCGGTGATCAGGAATATGCCGTCGGCGTCGAAGCGGGTGAAGTCCACCTCCTGCTCGGTCTTGTACGGGCCGAAGCCGGCGATGCGCAGCCGGGTGATCTTCATACCGCGGCGTCCGTCGTCTGGCCGAGCACCTCGGCGACGAGGTCGCGCTCGAAGTCGCTGAACCCCACGCCGTTCCGCACGAACTCGAGGAAGCCGGCGACGATCTCGGGGTCGCTCTTGTGCTTCACCCGGGCAGAGTAGGTCGAACCCGCGGCGGCCTCGGTCACGGCAGGGCGGTGCTCGAGGGCAACGCAGTGCGGGAAGCGCTTCTGCAGGGTGCGCATGCCGTCGAGCGGGCGCACCCGGTCGGTGAGCACCGCGGCGACCCAGTCGGATTCGTTCGCGGTGAAGGCGTCGTCGTGGGTGAGCGTCTCCAGCTCCCCGGTCAGCACGCTCAGGCGCCGCGGAATCGGCAGGTCCACCCACTCCACCGCGGCCAGGCCGGCGGCGTCGAGGTCGACGAGCCAGGCCCCGCGGGGCTTGTCGGCCTCGGCGAAGGAGAAGTGCAGCGGGGCGCCGGAATAGCGCACCCTGTCGCTGATTCTGGCCCGGCCATGGATGTGGCCGAGCGCCACGTAGTCGGGGCCGTCGAAGACTGAAATAGGAACCAGGTCGAGGCCGCCGGCGCTGATGTCGCGCTCCACATCGCTGGCGGAATCGCTGGCGGCGACGCCGGCCGCGAAGCAGTGCGAGAGCACCACCGACCGGCCGCCCCGCTCGGCGAGGTCGGCGCGCACCTGTCGCATGGCCAGGCCGAGCACCTGTTCGTGGGTCTTGAGCAGCTCGTCGGGGTAGTGGTGCCGCACCAGTGCCGGCTCGAGGAACGGGATGCCGTAGAAGTGCACGGGCCCGTGCTCGTCGTCGATGCTGATCGGTGTGCGGTACTGGTCGAAGCCCGTGACCACGTGGATGCCCGCGAGCCCCGCCCACTCCGACTGGAAGCCGAGCCGGGTGGCGGAGTCGTGATTGCCGCTGGTCAGCACGACGCGCGCGCCGGTGGCGTGCAGACGCGACAGGGTGCCGCTGAGCAGGGCATAGCTGTCGGCGGAGGGCGTGGCCGAATCGAAGATGTCGCCGGCCACGGCAACCACGTCGACGTGACGCTCGCGCACGATGTCCACGAGGGCATCGAACACCACCCGCAGGTGCTCCTGGGTCTGATGGGTGTGGAAGGTGCGCCCGATGTGCCAGTCACTCGTGTGCAGGATCTTCATGACTCTCACGCTACCGTCGGCCACCGACAGTACTGGTCTGAGCCCCGCGCGTGTACATTCCCCGTCGAACTCGTTTACCCGACGTCGACCGGAAGGTGAGGTAACACCATGGCTCGTGTCAGCGGCAAAGTCGCACTGATCAGTGGCGGAGCACGGGGGCTGGGGGCCGCGATGGCCCGCCGCCTGGTGGAGGAGGGCGCCCAGGTGGTGATCGGCGATCTGCTCGGCGACGAAGGCAAGTCCCTCAGCGCCGAACTGGGCGACGCCTGCCGGTACGTGCACCTCGACGTGACGCGGGCGCAGCACTGGGATGCCGCGGTCGCTGTCGCCGTGGACGAATTCGGTGGGCTCGACGTGCTCGTGAACAACGCCGGGATCGTGAACTTCGGCCCGATCGAGGAGTACACCCTCGAGTCCTGGAACGACATCATCGCGATCAACCTCACCGGGGTGTTCCTCGGCATCAAGGCGGCGGTGCCGGTGATCATCCGTTCCAAGGCGGGCTCGATCATCAACGTGTCCTCGACCGCCGGGTTGCAGGGCTACGAGGCGCTGCCGGGCTACGTGGCCGCGAAGTTCGGGGTGCGCGGCCTCACCAAGTCGGTGGCCCTCGACCTCGGCAAGTACAACGTTCGGGTCAATTCGGTGCATCCCGGCGCCATCGCCACCCCGATGACGGCCGGGCTGGACACCCCGCAGAACCACGTGGCACTGCACCGCGTCGGCCAGGCCGTCGAGGTGGCCAACCTGGTGCTGTTCCTGGCCAGCGACGAGTCGAGCTTCTCCACCGGCGCCGAGTTCCTCACCGACGGCGGCGAGTTGAGCGGCCTCGCCCACTATCAATAGGGAGCGCCGCGGGCCCGCACCCGCCGCGCGATGCGGGCGACCAGAAACTGCAGCACCTGCCAGCCGTTGTCTTCGAGCCGGCCGACGCGGCGGATGTCGGAGCGCCACTGGGCGCGATCGGTGCGGTGCTGGTCACCCTGGTATTCGATGAGCACCTTGTAGGCGGGATAGGCGAGGTCTCCTCGGGCCAGGAACCTGCCGCCGGCATCGAACACGTTGTAGTTGCACTCGGGTTCGGGTAGCCCGGCGAGCACGATGATCACCCGGAGCAGCGACGAGCTCGCCCAGGGTGAGCACCGCGGCGAGGTCGAGCCAGGTGCGGGCCGGGCCGGTAAGCCGTAGCGCCCCCCTGTCGACGAGGTCGTCGGGGGCGATCCGCAGGCTGTGGCCGACGATGTCGCGCGCCACCATTGCGGAATCAGGTGCAGTGACGCCGACATGCACTGGTCGCGTCCGGGCAAGTCGGGCGGGTATGGGCAGGCCGAGCAACAGCGCCGCGGTGGTGTGCGTGAAGAACGCGTCGGGCTTCATCCGTACCAGAAGGGACCGGCAGAGCGCCTCCACCTCGCTGCGGCGCGCGGGACCCCGTGTCGCCCCAGACCCGGTACTACTCCTGGCGCTCGGGCCATCGGCTGGGCGCGCCGCCGGGGTTCGGATGCCCCAGAAGGGCCGGTCGAGGTCGCCGCTCCACAGCCGTGAGCGGCCAACCCCGGCGTCGAGGGCATCGCCTACCCGAAACGGGCGGTCGGCCCATCCGTCGGGGAGTGGGATGCGTGCGGTCACCGGTAGAGAGTGCCTCACAGCGCGGGTGCCGCGCTGGAATTCTCCACAAGGGACTCCCCGAGCCGGCCGCTCGGCTCTCGTTTCGGAAGAAAGCACCTTCCTTGGTTTGCCGCCCCCTGCGAAGTTTCGAAACGAGAGCGCTTGTCCCCGTGTAGCGCCCCGGAAACGTCCGGCTCGCGCTCAGGGATCTTTGTTTATCTGCGTTTGTGTTGACTTTCAAAAACAAACGGGTCTAAAGTCAGGCATACAAAGTTTTGGGTCCGGTTCACCGGATCGCGCAGCCCGCAGTAGTTCACCCCGCAGTTCACCCGCAGTTCACCCCCGTAGTTCTCACCGTCGAGGAGGCCAGATGTTCGCCGAAGAGCGTCAGTCGATGATCGCCGAACTGGTGTCCGACCGCAGCCGCGTGACCGTCAACGAACTCGCCCTCCGCTTCGACATCACTCCGGAGACCGTGCGCCGCGACCTCTCCACCCTCGAGCTGAGCCGCCACCTGCGCCGGGTGCACGGCGGCGCCGTCGCCATCGACCGGCTGAGCATGAGCGAGCCGAGCCTCGAGGAACGTCAGAGTCAGCATCACGACGAGAAGGCCCGCATCGCCGACGCCGCCCTGGCCATGATCCCCGCGAGCACCACCGGCTCGATCATCCTGGACTCCGGCACCACCACCGAGCTGCTGGCCGACCGCCTGCTCGACTGGAAGCCCGCCAACCTCGGCGACCAGCTCCTCGTGATCACCAACGCCCTGCCCATCGCCTACAAGCTGGCCGGCAACGAGGCCATCTCGTTGCAGATCCTCGGCGGCCGGGTGCGCGGCCTCACCCGCGCCATCGTTGGCACGCGCACCACCCAGATGCTCGACGCCATGCGCCCCGACATCGCCTTCGTCGGAGCCAACGGTGTGGATGCGGGCTTCGGCCTCAGCACCCCTGACTCGGTCGAAGCCGCCGTGAAGACCGCCATCGTGCGCTCTGCCCGCCGCGTCGTCGCGCTGGCCGACTCCTCCAAACTCGACCAGGAAACCCTGGTTCGATTCGCGGCGCTGGGCGATATCGACGCGCTCATCACCGATGCTCCCCCTTCCCCTGAACTTGCCGCGGCCCTGGCCGCGGCGGATGTCGAGGTCGTAATCGCATGATCGTCACACTCACCCCCAACCCCAGCCTCGACCGCACCATCGAACTCGCCGGCCCGCTCGCGCGCGGCGATGTGCAGCGCGCCCTGGATGCCCACCAGGAACCCGGTGGCAAGGGCGTCAACATCTGCCGGGCCCTCGAGGCCTCCGGCGTGCAGAGCCTCGCGATTCTGCCCGGCGACGCGGATGACCCGGTGCTGCTCGCACTCACGGCGCAGGGCATCCCGCACCTGGGCCTGCCGATCGGGGCCACGCTGCGCAGCAACATCGCCATCACAGAGCCCGACGGCACCACCACCAAGGTGAACGAGCCCGGCCCTGCCCTCAGCACCGAGCAGCAGGCCGCCCTGGTCGAGCTCGTGCTGGACAAGGCCGCCGGCGCCGGCTGGCTGGTCCTGGCCGGATCCCTGCCGCCTGGCGTGCCGGACACCTTCTACGCCGACCTCACCCTGGCGCTCAAGGCCCGCTTCGGCGCCGCGGCCCCCAAGGTCGCCATCGACTCCTCGGGTGCTCCCCTGGCCGCTGCCATCGCGGCCGGCCCCGACCTGCTCAAGCCCAACGCCGATGAGCTCGCCGAGCTCACCGGCATCGGCGACCCCGACAGCCTCGAGGCCGACCCGCACCTGGCCGCCCGGGCCGCAGCGACCCTGATCGCCGCCGGCGTCGGCGCCGTGCTGGCCACGCTCGGCTCCAAGGGCGCGCTGCTGGTCACCGCCGAGGGCTACTGGCTGGCCACTCGTGCCCCGATCGTCGCGGTCTCCACCGTCGGCGCCGGAGATTCTTCGCTGGCAGGCTTCCTGCTCCGCGACCTGGCCGGAGCATCCGCCCCGGACTGCCTGCGTCAGGCCGTCGCCCACGGCGCCGCTGCCGCATCCCTGCCGGGCTCAACCGTGCCGGCCTTGTCCCAAACCGACCCCAGCGCCGTCATCGTGACGGCATTTGCTACCCATCCAAAGGAGGATGACCAGTGAGCGCACTGATTACCCCAGAGCTCGTTGCTTTGGACCAGAACCTCGGCGCCGAGCCGTCGACCGTGATCCGGCATCTCGCCGAGCTCGTGGCCGGAGCCGGCCGGGCCACCGAGATCGAGGGGCTCTACGCCGATGCCCTCGCCCGAGAGGCCAAGACCTCCACGGGCATCCCCGGCGGACTCGCGATCCCGCACTGCCGCTCCGCGGCCGTGACCGAGCCGACCCTCGCGGTCGCCCGGTTGTCGCACCCTGTCGACTTCGGTTCGGCCGACGGCCCCGCCGACCTGATCTTCATGATCGCCGCCCCCGAAGGCGCCGACCAGGACCACCTGAAGATCCTCTCCAAGCTGGCCCGCTCGCTCATGAAGGCCGACTTCACCTCGGCCCTGCGCGCCGCGAAGACTCCCGAAGAGATCGTGACCCTGGTCACCGAGATCGTCGCGCCGGTCGCCGCCGCTCCCGCCGCCGGTGCCCACACCAACGCGCCGCGGGTCGCCGCCGCTCCCACCGGAGCCGGCACCACCGGGGCCGCACCCACCGGCAACCGCCGCCTGGTCGCGGTCACCGCCTGCCCCACCGGCATCGCACACACCTACATGGCAGCGGATGCGCTCGTCGCGGCCGCCAAGGAGATGGGCATCGACCTGCAGGTCGAGACCCAGGGGTCCGCCGGAGCGACCCCGCTGGCCGCCGGCGTGATCAACGCCGCCGACGCCGTGATCTTCGCCGTTGACGTCGACGTGCGCGACAAGGGCCGGTTCGCCGGCAAGCCTGTCATCCAGGCGCCCGTCAAGCGCGGCATCGACGAACCCAAGAAGATGATCGAAGAGGCCCTCGCCGCCGTGGACAACCCGAACGCCCGCCGCGTCAGCGGTGGCGGCGCCGCGGCATCCGACTCGGTCTCCGAGAACGAGCACATGGGCCAGAAGGTCAAGCGCGCCCTGCTCACCGGTGTCAGCTACATGATCCCGTTCGTCGCCGGTGGAGGCCTGCTCATCGCCCTGGGCTTCCTGCTCGGCGGCTACGACATCACCGATGTCGCCGACAAGGTGGTGCTGGACAACAGCCTCTGGAACCTGCCGGACGGCGGCATGCTCATCTACCTCGGCGCGGTCTTCTTCAAGATCGGCCAGCTGTCGATGGGCTTCCTCGTTCCCGCGCTGGCGGGTTACATCGCCTACGGCATCGCCGACCGCCCCGGTATCGCTCCGGGCTTCGTCGCCGGTGCGGTCTCCGGCTTCATGGGTGCCGGCTTCCTCGGCGGCATCGTCGGTGGCCTGCTCGCCGGTATCGCCGCGGCCTGGATCGGTTCGTTCGACGTGCCGCGCTGGCTCCGCAGCCTGATGCCCGTCGTGATCATCCCGCTGCTGGCGTCGATCTTCGCCTCCGGGCTGATGTTCCTGGTGCTCGGTGGACCGATCGCCTGGCTGACCGTGGCACTGAACGACTGGCTCAACGGCATGACCGGCGCGTCTGTTGTCATCCTCGGCCTGATCCTGGGCCTCATGATGGCGTTCGACCTCGGTGGTCCCGTCAACAAGGTGGCCTACTCCTTCGCCGTCGCCGGCCTCGGCGCGGCAACGCTGGCCAACCAGGCTCCGTGGCAGATCATGGCCGCGGTCATGGCCGCCGGCATGGTTCCGCCGCTCGCCATGGCCCTGGCCACCGTGCTCGACCGCAAGCTGTTCAGCCCGGTGGAACGCGACAACGGTAAGGCAGCCTGGTTGCTGGGTGCGTCGTTCATCTCCGAAGGCGCCATCCCGTTCGCCGCGGCCGACCCGCTGCGCGTGATCCCGGCGAGCATGCTCGGCGCGGCCACCACCGGCGCCCTGACCATGGCCTGGGGCGTCACGTCGAAGGCACCGCACGGCGGAATCTTCGTTTTCTTCGCCATCGAGAACGTTTTGGGCTTCATTCTGGCGATCGTGATCGGCACCGTCATCTCGGCTGTAGCAGTAATCGTGCTCAAGCGCTACGTCCGAAAGACCCCGAGTGCGGAGTCCATCCAGCAGAACAACACCCTGGTGACCGCCTAACATTAGTGGGCACCATTAACGCCGAAGAATAGAGGAAGTTCCGTGCAGAGTTTCACAGGAGTAGGGGTCAGCCCCGGTCGGATCGTCGGATCCGTTCGGCAGATGCCCAAAGCCGTGAGCGAGCCGCCAGCTGGAGAAAAGCTGGCCTCGTCGACGACGGCAGAGGAAGCCGCCGTCACCCTGCGCGCAGCCGCAAAGGCGGTGCAGGCCGAACTCAAGCAGCGTTCGGTCAGCGCCACCGGCGCGGGCAAGTCGGTTCTCGAAGCCACGGCACTGATGGCCGCGGACCCCATGCTCATCAAGGGCGCCGTGAAGTTGATCACCAACAACGGCACCTCCGCTGAGCGGGCAATCTGGGAGTCCGCGGCATCCGTGGGCGAGATGCTGCACAACCTGGGCGGCTACATGGCCGAGCGGGCCACCGACGTTCTCGACGTTCGTTCGCGCATCGTCGCCGAGCTGCGCGGGGTGCCCGCCCCGGGCATCCCCGCCTCCGACGAGCCGTTCATCCTCGTCGCCGACGACCTGGCGCCGGCCGACACGGCCACGCTGAACCCGGCCGTCGTGCTGGCCCTGGTCACCTCAGGTGGCGGACCGCAGTCGCACACGGCGATCATCGCCCGTGCACTGGGCCTCCCGGCCGTCGTGGCCGCTGTCGGTGTCGAGTCCGTCGCAGACGGTTCCACCGTCTATGTCGACGGCGCGGCCGGCAGCATCACCATCGACCCGGATGCCGAACAGCTCGCGGCCGCCGAGGCCTGGGCCGCCAACGCCGCCACCCTCGCGGTGTTCTCCGGCGAAGGCGTCACCGCAGACGGCCACCTCGTGCCGTTGCTGGCCAACGTGGGCGGCGCAGCGGATGCCGTCAAGGCCGCCGCAGCCGGCGCCCAGGGCGTGGGCCTGCTGCGCACCGAGTTCTGCTTCCTCGACCGGGAAGAAGAACCCACCCTCGACGAGCAGGTCACCGCGTACCGCGGCGTCTTCGACGCGTTCCCCGGCAAGAAGGTCGTCGTGCGCACGCTCGACGCCGGCGCCGACAAGCCGCTCCCGTTCCTCACCGACGCGTCCGAGCCCAACCCGGCCCTGGGCGTGCGCGGTTACCGCACCGACTTCACCTCGCCCGGCGTGCTCAAGCGCCAGCTGGCCGCCATCGCGACCGCAGCCGAGGGCACCGAAGCGGATGTCTGGGTCATGGCCCCGATGATCTCCACCGCCGACGAGGCCGCGGACTTCGCTGCCATGTGCCGCGAAGCCGGACTGAAGACCCCCGGCGTCATGGTGGAGGTCCCCTCCGCCGCGCTGACCTCCGAGACGATTCTCGGCCTGGTCGACTTCGCCAGCCTCGGCACCAACGACCTCACCCAGTACGCCATGGCGGCCGACCGCCAGCTGGGCCCGCTCGCGGCGCTGAACACTCCGTGGCAGCCCGCCGTGCTCAAGCTGATCCAGCTCACCGTGGCCGGTTCCGTCGCCGAGGGCAACAACAAGCCCGTCGGCGTCTGCGGCGAAGCCGCGGCCGACCCGGCTCTGGCCGTGGTGCTCGTTGGCCTGGGTGTCAACACCCTGTCGATGACTGCCCGTGCCCTGGCCGCCGTGGCCGCGGTGCTCGCGAAGGTCACCGTCGCCGAGGCCCAGCGCCTCGCCGGCATCGCCCTGGCCGCACCGAGTGCGCTCGAGGCACGCGCCAGGGTGCGCGCCGAGCTGCCCGTTCTCGACGAACTGGGACTGTAGCGCCAAGCCGCAACCCAGCCGTCAACCGCACGATGTGCGCCGCCTCATGGCGTGCGCACATCGTGCGGGCAATACAGTAGAAACCCGCAAGTCTTCAGGAGGAACCATGTCAGAACGTACCGCCACCATCGCCAGCCGCGTCGGCCTGCACGCTCGTCCCGCAGCGATCTTCGCTGAGGCCGTCGGCGCCCTCGACCTCGAGGTCACCATCGCCCTCGAGGGCGACCCGGCCGACGACGCCATGGACGCGTCGAGCATCCTGTCGCTCATGAGCCTGGGTGCCGCAAACGGCCAGGTCGTCGTGCTGCGCGCCGAGGGTGACGGAGCGGATGACGCCCTCGCCGGCCTCGTCAAGATCCTCGAGACCGACCTCGACGCCGAGTAGATCCGGCTTCACACACTTCAGCTCGCTCGCCTCTGGCGGGCGGGCTGTTTGTGTCTCTGCCGGTCTTGGGCAGATCCCCAGTTCCGCCCCGCCCCGCCCGGCTATCGTGGCCCTATCCTCAACGACGAGCGAATAGGACCCTCTGATGACCGATCTGCAGAATGACTCCGTCGAGCCCGCAGCCGCACCCGACACGCACAGCATCCAGGACTGGACCGACCTGGGCAAGGAGATGTGGTCGTACCTGACCGGCAAGAGCGCCGTGATCGACTACAGCTTCATCGACATGACGGTCGAGGTGCCCCGCGACATCGGTCCGGATGCGCCCCGTGCGACCTGGAAGCTCAACGGCACGGTGCGGGTGACCACCAGCGAGAAGCCGGCCGACTAAGGCCATGGGCACGCACCTCGACATCGATCTGACCTTCACGATCGAACCGGCCGACGAGGAGCCGCCCGGCCTCAACGGCACCATCCGCGCGAACGGCCTGGACATCGACGTATTCCTCAGCGATCCGGACCGCTTTGTGCGCGCCCGGATGTCGTCACTTCCGGCCCTGCGCACGGTGGCGGCGGATCTGGCCGAACGCGGCCTCGTGGTGTCGGTGAGCGGGCCGGACGGCGTGATCGCCCGGATCGGGGCCGTGCAGGCTCCCCTCGCCCAGCGCCTGGTGACGAAGTCGCCGCACCTCATGCTGGGCAGCGCCGCCGCGGTGACCCAGCTGCTACGGCGCTGGCGCCAGCCGGCGGCCGCCGAGCGGGCGGTGCCGGCACCGCCGCCCACACCGTTCCCGCTGGTCCCCACGCTCGCCCGGCGCATCCGGCGGCAGGTGACGACCACGCACTACTCCCCCGGAGCCGGTCGGCCCCGCCTGATCTTCGTGGTGGGCTCGGAGAACTGGGACGGCCGGCCACCGCGGGAATTCGACCTGCTGCCCGGCGTCACCCGGATCGGCAGCGCGGACGACGCCGACCTCCGACTGGCGGGGCTGGACGGGCTGCATGCCGAGATCCGGCACGACGAGAACGACGAGTACGTTCTGGTGTCGCACGGGGTAGTGGGCGGCGGCGCCCGCTCCGAGGATCCGTCGCCGGGTCTGATCCTGCGCACCGGCGCACGCCTGGAGATGGGGCCGTGGCGGATGGGCTTCTTCCGGGAGGAGTACGCCGACCACGGTCGCCCGTTCGGCGGCCGCCTCGGCGGTGAGTTGTCGGTGCAGAAGCCGCAGCCGAGCCGACCCGGCGCTACGCGGCTACCGTCGTCGTGACCGGTTCCTCCTCGTGCTCCACGGGGCGGCCGGTCAGCCTCAGGCTGGCGAGCAGCCCGATCACGAGGAACCCGGCGGCCGCGTAGGCCGAGTACCGGGTGCCCTCGCTGAAGGCCTCACGGGCCGCATCCGCCACCGCCGGGCTCTCGGCGTCGAGCGACGGGATGGCCGCTCCCGCGCTGTCGACGACCGCATCGACGATCTGGCTGCTGGTCGCCGCCGGGATGTCCTGCTCGGCGAGCTTGGCATCCAGCGAGAGCCCCACCGAGGTGAACAGCACGGTGCCGAGCACGGCGATGCCGAGCGCGGAGCCGATCTGCCTGGCCGTGCTGGAGGTGCCGGAGCCCTGGCCGGACTGGTCCACCGGCACGTCGCCGAGCACGACGCCGGTGAGCTGAGCCGTGGCCAGGCCAACGCCCAGGCCGTAGACGAACAGGAACGGCACTATCGACAGCCACGTCGCATCCACCGAGATGACGGTGCCGAGGCCCGCCACACCGAGGATTTCGGCGACGAGGCCGATCCGCACGATGGTGAGCGGTGACACCCGGTTGCCGAAGGCCCCGGCGATGCCGCTGGCCACGAACGACCCGATGGCCAGGGCCAGCAGCACGAATCCGGTCTGCAGGGCGTCGTAGCCGAGCACGTTCTGCAACCAGAGCGGCAGCGAGAGGATGATGCCGAACTCGCCGAGCGACACGATCAGGGCGGCGATGTTGCCGTTGCGGAACGACGGGATGCGAAAGAGCGAGAAGGCGAGCAGGGTGGACTTGCCCTGGCGCTGCCGGTGCAGGCCCCACCAGATGAATGCGGTGCCTGAGACCAGGGTGATCACGAAGGCGACCGGGATGATCGACAGGTCGAACGGCCAGGTCCAGTCGCCGAGGGTGGGCGCCGTCTCGGTGAGCCACCAGCCGTAGGTGCGGCCCTCGATGAGGCCGAACACGAGGGTGGCGGAGGTGAGCACCGACAGCACGGCGCCGACCACGTCGATGCGGCGCGGCTCGCCGGCGTCACGCGATTCGGAGACGAAGACGAGCACCCCGGCCACGATGACCAGGCCCAGCGGCACGTTGATGCCGAACGCCCAGCGCCAGGAGAAGTAGGTGGTGAGCCAGCCGCCCAGCAGCGGACCCACGGCGACCATGCCGCCGATGGTGGAGCCCCAGATGGCGAACGCGATGCCGCGGTCCCGGCCCCGGAAGGTGGCGTTGATCAGCGACAGGGTGGTGGGCAGCACCATAGCCCCGCCGATGCCCTGCACGAGCCTGGCGGCGATGAGCAGGTCGCCGGTCTGCGCGAACGCGGCGAGCACCGACGCCACGGCGAAGATCACCACACCGGTGAGCAGGATGCGCCGGCGGCCGTACCGGTCGGCGAGGGTGCCGAAGACCAGCAGCAGCGCGGCGAAGACCAGGGTGTAGCTCTCCTGCACCCACTGCACCTGGGTGGACGTGATGTCGAGGTCGTCGATGATCGAGGGGATCGCGACGTTGACGATGGTGGAGTCGACGATGATCAGGGCGACGGCGATGCTGATGAAGACCAGGCCGAACCAGCGGCGGCGGGCCCCGGTCATCGGCGCGGCGCCCGGATGCGGAGGACCACGGTGACCGCGACGACCACGACGACGGCCACGATCGCGGTGATCGCGGTGGGGGTGGAGAGCGGGTCGCCGGTGAGGCGGGCGAAGGCCACCCAGGCCAGGCCCCAGCAGAGCGCGAGGGTGGGGGTGAGCCGGCCGTGTCCGGCCACGGCCAGGAGCACGCCGACGATTCCGGCCACCGCGATGACCACAACGCCCCAGGCATCCGCGGCCAGGCCGAAGCCGTCGAAGCCCGCGGCGACGAGCACGGCGGTGATGTTGGCGGCGGTGGCCACGCAGACCCAGCCGAGGTAGAGGCCCATGGTGCCGTCCACGAGGACCGTCTCCACGAGGGTGCGCGGGCGGGTGCGCAGGATGATCAGGAAGGCCCAGACCAACACGGCCAGGAGCAGCACGATGACAGGCACGCTCAGCCAGAGCAGGTCGAATTGCACGCTGAGGATCCAGGCGGCGTTCAGGAGCAGCGAGGCCGCGATCGGGTAGCCGAGCCGGCGTTGCCTGGCGTCGGCCTTCTGCTTCGGCAGGAACTGCCAGATGGCGTAGAGCACGAGTCCCGCATATATCGGCGTCCAGATGGCGAAGGCCGGCCCGCCGGGCGCGATCGGGGTGGCGTCGGCGGCCAGCGCTCCCCCGGAGGCGTTCTGGATGGGAGTGCCGCCGGCGGCGCCGGAGCCGATGAACGACCCGACGAGGGCGAGGATGGCACTGATCAGCACGGCGCTCTGGCGGAGCAGGTCGCGGGACGTGGTCATGAGGTTCTCCTCCGTCGTAGAATTATTCATCAGCTAGCTGACTAAACCACGCTAGCAGTACATTGAGGGGGTGACCACTCCCGATTCCGCACCTGAGAGCGGCATGGCGCAGTGGCCGAACGGTCGGCTGCTGTCTACGGCCGCGCGGCTGGTGGAGCATGCCTGGGTCGAGGCCCTCGACACCCTCGGTCTCACCCACGCCGGCCTGATCGTGCTGCACCTGCTCGGCACCGGCGCGCAGAGTCAGACCGAGCTGGCCCGGCAGGCGCGGGTACAGACGCAGACCATGTCGCGCACCCTGGACCGGCTCGAGCGCGAGGGCCTGGTCGCCCGGATCCGTGACGAACGGGATGCCAGACGCCACGTGGTGACCCGCACGGATGCCGGCACCGCGGCCTGGCGGAAGGCTCGCACCCTCGAGGCCGACGTCTTTCCGCCGCTCGACAACGCCGACGAGCTGCGCGCCGCCCTGCTGCAGATCATCTCGGCGTCATCGGCCGAACGCTGGTAGGGCGCTTCCCCGCGGCCGTCGTGCCTCAGAGGTCGCGGACGAGCCGCTCGAGCTGCCGCACGGCTCGATCCGTCTCGTCCAGGACGACCGGCACGGTGTCGTCGAGTCGCTCGGCCCGAGCCACGAGCAGGCCGTAGACCAGTGTGTTCTCGCCGCTCTCGTGCGCGGCCTGCGCGGCCTGGTTGATGTCGTCGATGTAGAGCAGCCTGTCGTGCCGGTCGCCGAGTCGCTTCACGACCGGCTTGGCCACTCGGGCGATGTGGGTGTACCGACGACGGTGCTTGGCGAACCGGGCGGCGGCCGAGGCGGCTTTCCTCGCCGCTTTCTTGGCGGCCTTCTTGGCGGACTTCTTGCTGCCCTTCGTGCCCGGCTCCGCCGGCGTCACGGGCTGGGCCGATGCGACCGCGGCGGCCGCGTAGCGCAACCGCCTGGCGGCCTTGCGCACCTCGTGCAGAGCCTGCTCGGGGGCATCCGCGTCGGCGACCTTGGTGGTGCTCTTCGCGAGCGCGGCAACGGCCCGGCCGAGGTCGTGCTTGATGGCCGCAGCCGCGGGATTCTCGGCCTTGGGGGTGAGTGGCGGCCACGCCACGAAGCTGTCGAGAGAGTCGAGGAGTCGGTAGTAGCGGGTGCTCAGCAGGTAGTCGCGCGCGGCCGCGAAGCCGTCGGCGTAATCCCGGCGCGCGCCGCCGACCAGCCGGATCTCGGCATCCTCGGTGGGGTACTCGGCGGCGGCGGCGAGTTCGTCGGCCAACCGCCCGCCCCGCACCTCGGCGTCGCGGGCCCGGCCCAGCACGATTCCGAGGTGCTTGAGCTCGAACCGCAGCTCGTTCAACGCCGTTTTCTCGAACACTCGGGAGTAGATCGCGAGGACGCTGCGCAGGCGGCGCACCGTCGTGCGCATCTGGTGGATCGCGTCCGGTGCATCCGCGCGCGCCAGGGGGTCCTTGGTCACCAGGGTCTCGGTCAGGCCACGCAGCGCTCCCACGACGACGGCGCCGACGGAGCCCGGGTTCTGCAGCGCCAGGGCAGGGAGCAGGCCGGACAGGACCCGCGTGCCGTCGAGGTCGGTCAGCGAGTCCACGCCCACGGCACGGGCGATCTTTGCCACGCTGGTGGATGGCGTCGCACCGGCGGCGAGTAGGGCCTGTTCGATGGAGTCGAGCAGTCTGGTGCGCTTCTTGCGGGTGTCGGGGGCGCCGTCCAGCAGTTCGGCCTCCCACTCGCGCCATTTGCGGTACGCGCCACCGCGTGCGTCGGAGGCCGAGACGTGGTCGTCGGCGATCTCGGCGAGGGGGCGGCCATCGGCGTCGTCGAGTCGCACCGTGGTGCGCACCGTGCTGATCCGCGCCAGCGGGGTGAGGGGGCGGTCGCGCACGATGGCGCGAACGGGTTCGAGCACCTCTGCGGGGATTCGTTCCGAGCCGTCGTCGTCACCGGTCTCGAGTGGCCAGTGCACCTCGGTGCGGCCTTCGGCGGCCGGCATCTTGATGTGCCAGCCGGCGTCGCCGCCACCCTCGCGACGACGCAGAACGATCCGCCGGCGGGCGAGCGCGTGGTCGTCGGTGTCGTAGTAGACGGCCGTGAGGATGTCGGGTTCAGCTGCGGTTTCGGCGGTGACGCCGTCGACCCCCAGAAGCGACGGCACTGGCGTGAGCCCCTCGATGTCGTACTTGCGCTCGATCTCGGTCTGCTCTCGCCCTGTCATGTGTCCTGTCTACTACGTTGGTTGCAGCAAGAGAAATAGACCTGTTGAAGGGGGACATCATGACAGCCACAACGCCTGAGTTCGGGGAACCGCGTTGGTACGCCGACCCGGCTGGAGGGCAGGGCCTTCGCTGGTGGGACGGAACCCAGTGGACGTCAGCCGTGATGGGCCCGGCCGAGCTGGGGCCTCCCGTTCAGCAGCCGTTGGCACCCGAAACCGTCGTTTATACGGTGCCGCTCTGGATCATCGTGTTGCTGCCGCTGCTGTCGACGCTCGGCGTTGTGCTGATCCCCACCGCTTCGCTCTCGGCGGCTTTTGACCCGCAGTCCGCCGGGCAGCTGCAGTCCTTCGACCCGTCGACGATGCTGCGCAACCTGCTGAGCCTCTTCATCTACGGCACGACGGTTGCGCTGGCCTACGCCGATCGCCGCACTCTGCTCGGCGCCGGCTATGTGCGACCGTTCCACTGGGCGTGGGCGTTCCTCTCGACCGGGGTCTACGTGATCGGACGGTCGATCATCGTGCAGCGCCGCATCGGACGCGGTCTCACGCCCATCTGGATCTGGGTGGGCATCACCGTACTGGGGTTCATTGTGTCTTTCAGCGTGATGGCTTCGACGCTGACGTCGGTTTTGGACCTTATGACTCGGGGGTGAGCGAGAAGACCACGCCGTGATCGTGTAGTTCGATGCGCAGGCGGTCGAGGCTGGACACGACCAGGTCGGCATCCAGCTCGTCGGCGGAGTGGGTGCCGACGACTCCGATGGTCGCGCACCCGGCGGCTCGTCCCGCCGCCAGGCCGGCGGGGGCGTCTTCGATCACGACGCACTGTCGGGCATCCAGGCCCAGGCGGTCCGCGGCCTCGAGGAACGGGTCGGGGGCGGGCTTTCCCTTGACGGTGTCTTCGATGGTGACCACGGTGGCGGGAGCTGTGAAGCCGGCCGCGGCCATGCGGGTGTAGCAGAGGTCGTGGCTGCACGAGGTGACGATCGCTCGTCGTTCCTCGGGCAGGCTCGCCATCAGTTCGGCGGCACCGGGGAGGATGGTGATGTCGTCGGTGTCGGCCAGTTCGAGTTCGCTGACTCGGGCGACAGAGGATTCGACCTTGTCAGCAGACACGAGCTCGGCCACCGAGGCGCGGGCCGGGCGACCGTGTGGCACGCCGGTGAACAGGGCGCCGAAGCCCATTTCGTCTGCCCACTGCTGCCAAGACCGGTTCACGGCCTTGGTGGAATCCACCAGGGTGCCGTCCATGTCGAAGAGCACCCCCTGGAAGACCCGGCCGACCACGGCGTGCGCTTCGTTCTCAGCAACCGGCTCGGGAACCGCCTGCAGAATGCTCTGCAGATCGGCCTCGATGTCGGCGCCGACAAGCCTGTCGGCGATCGTGCCGGCTGTGTCGTCTGAGGTTCCTGAGGTCATGCCTGAGGTCGTGCCTGAGGCGGTGTTGTCGGACGTCGTCATGGTGGTTCCTATCCGAAGCACCGTGGTGGAGGTGGACGCTCTGATGCTCCTTCTTCGACCCTAACGAAGCCCCATGCGAGCCGGTAATCGCCCTGCGCGTGGTAGCTGAGCGGCCGGGGTGTCGCCGCAGTGTGGGTCAGGGCGTAGTCGCACGGCGGCCAGAATGTGGTCCCTGTTCTGTCACTGTGGCGCCAATGCGCGGGCCAGGGTGTGGTCACGGGACGGTCACTCTGTTCGGGGAGGTCTTCGGGTGCGGGGGTCGTGGGCCCGGTGTTGGTTCGGTGGCCGCCAAGCGCCGGTCGGGTCGATCCAGCGCGGTGCTTTGACCTGCGGCATGCCGGCGACCATGCGGATCTTCCACCCGCCCCCACTGGTGATCGTGTGGTGGTGATACCAACACAGCAGCACCCCGTTGCTGACATGGGTGTCGCCGCCTGACTGCCAGGGTGTGACGTGGTGCACTTCGGTCCATTGCGGTGGGCAGTCACAGCCCGGGATGATGCAACCGCCGTCCCTTGCTGTGATCGCCTTGCGTTGTTTGGGGGTGAAGCAGCGCTCCTTCGAGCCGAGGCCGAGGACGGCACCGTTGGTGCCGAAGAACAGCGGCTGCATGCCGCCGTTGTCGATCAGCTGGGTGATCGTGGTCATCGAGATCGGTTCGTCGACCCCGTCGATCCAGCCCACCCCGGCCTGGTTGAGCAGGTCGGTGGCGTTCACGTGCACCATCACCGTGGGTGGCATGCCGCCCATCGTCGGGGTGCGGGGGTCCTGGGCCACCTGCACCAGGATGCCGCGGAGAATGTCGGCGCGCTTCTCGCCGCCGGTGCGCTCGTCGATCAACTCGCCGGGCACCAGCTCGCCGGCCTCGATGCGCTGCTGCTCGTCCACGGACGGGAACGAGGGCGCGGACCGGGCGGACTGGAACGTGTTGAACAGGTTCTGCATCACCCCTTTCAGCTCCGGCGTCACCCCGCCGCGCAGGGGGTGCAGGCCGTCTTTGCAGGGGCCGAACGAGAAGGTGGATTTCGCTTCGACGGTGGGTGCGTTCGGGGCGAGTCCGTCCGGGTTGAGCACGGCTTGCCAGCGCACCGCCAGTTTGCGGATCTCATCGGCCGGATAGGTGAACCCGTCCGACTCGCCCAGGCGACCGATCGGCCCGGTGAACCCGCCGGCCGGCCCGCGATCACCATCGGCGTCAGCGTCGGCGTCGGCGTCAGTGCCGGTGTCGCCGTCGGTGTCGCCGTCGCGATCGCCGGCAGTGTCGGCGTCGCCGTCGTCGTCCGACCCGGTGCCAGTCTCGCCGGGGCCGGGTGTGTGGCCGTAGACGGACCCCGTGGCCTGTTCCACGAGGTCGCGTTCGGCTTTCTGAACGTGGGCGGGGTCGGCGTCGAGGCGGCCGGTTGCCGTGTAGTCGGTCAGGCCGGCCACAATGGTCTCCGCCGCGTCGATGCCCAGTTCTCCGGAGCGCAACGCCGCAGCGACCACCGGGAACACCGGCTCGAACGCGGCACCGCCCAGCACCCGGGGCGTCACCTTCTCACCCAACGCCATCCGACGTTTCATCTCCGGCACCGACGCCAGCGTCAGCCGGGTCAGCAACACGTTCTGGTGCGGAGCGCCCATCCGCCAGGCCATCGACTCCCGGCCCAGCATCCGCCTAGACCGGTAACCGACCACCGTCGCAGTGCTCACCCGGGCCGCATCCACCGGCCGGCCCGCCCGCTCCACCATCTGCGTCAACGCGACCACCTCGGCGTCGCTGAGCCCATTCACATCAATGGACGCCATCACCGCCTGCACCATCGCCGCCGCGTCATCGAGCACCTTCAGCTTCTCGCCGAACGGCCCGGTATGCGCCCGCTGCACCGCGGGCAACTCGGACGGCTCCCGCCACGGCGGCCGCGGCTTACCCAGGGCGGGGCCGGACTGCGGCGAGCCCGCGGTGTCGGTGGTGCCGCCGAGACTGGCGGCATCGGGCGCGCCACCCGGCACGGCACCGGTCAGCGGATCGGTCAGCTCATCGACAGGCTCCGGTGCCGGGCCGGCGAGGCCGGTGTTCCAGTCATGCAGATTCGGACCGGCGGGAGGAGTTCCCGTCGGTGCGGTGGAGCCTGGAGCCAGCTCGTCGTCCATACCCCCATTCTCTCACGAATCGAACAAATATGTGAGAATAGGTCAAGTTTTCCACAGGTAAATTCGTAAGTTTTTCCTCCTCGGTATGGCGGGTCATTCGATAGCCTGACCAGCGCGCCTAGGTGGCGGCCGCGTAGCGGGCGTAGGACCTCACGGCGAGCGCCGTGGCGTCGGCGAGATCGGCGGGGCCAGTGGTCGTGACGGTAAGCCAGACGTCACCCGCCAGAAGGGTCACCTGGCAGTCCGCTCCGGCGCAGCCCGACAGGGCTGCGACTCCGGTTGCCGGCCAGCCGGCATCCGGCTCGCTGGACAGATCGACCTTCTGCAGCGCGATCGGGGAGTTCAGGGCGGCGAACTTCATCTTCTGCCACGCCTCCCCGGCGGCCGGCAGCACCGTCAGGTGCACCCGGTCCCAGCTCGCGCTCTGGTCCGACGCCCAGGAACAATCCACCAGACCGGCACGATAGGCCGGAACCTCGAACCTGAAGTTGCCGCTGCCGACCGGCGTGATGTCTCCGCCGCTCGCTCCGACCAGCCGCCCCTCGATGGTCAGGTCATGCGGGCTGAGCAAAGTGGCACAGTCCGCCCGCGGGGGCACCACCGCAACGGGCAACGTCACGCCGGCCACAGCATCGACCAGGGTGCCCGCATAGGCCAGGAACTCGGCTTCATCGGGCTCCGGCATGCCCACGGTGATCGACAGCCATGTTGTCGCTACCAGCACCTGGGCCCGGCAGCCATCCCATTCGCCGCCGCGGCAGGCGAAGAATGCGGCGTCACCGAGATCCACCGGCAGCATGGGATGGCCGTCGTTCGGATCGGGCTCGGTGAGAGCGAAATAGCTCGCACTGTCGGGCAGGACCGTCACCAGCACGGATGGCCCGGCATCCTCGCCTGCGGGCACCGCATAGCGGCAGGACTGCTGCCCGGATGCCTCAACCGCGGCAGCCGTCATGTCGATCGCCACCACCTCGCTGTTCGGCGCGTACCCGTCGGTCGACCGCTCGGCGTCGCCCAGCACCAGGTCGCCCTCCGGCACGCCCAGGATGCCGGCGACACCGGCTGCCGGCACCACGACAGCACAGTCCAGCCGCACGGTCTGTGCGGAGGGCTCGGCGACGACGGCGGCCGTGGACGTCGGCGTCGGCACTGTGGGCAGCAGGTCCTGCCCGCCCGTGCAGCCGGTCAACAGCACGAGCAGCGTTCCCACCGCCAGCACTCGACGTGGCCCGTGCCCCATCCGACTCCGTGTGTGCATACCCCTCGTGCCCCTCATCGACTCACCCACCCTGAGCTTCACCCTAGGCCTCGGCGCGCGCCCGCGACCGCCCCGGGCCACCCCCAAACCGGGTAGCTGCGCCGGCCCGGCCGTTACACGGGACACGGCCGGATCGGATGGCTACGCTGAAGACATGAACCTTCCTCCCGTCGCCGCCCAGAAGCCCACGCGGCGCATCCACCACAACGATGTCTACGTCGACAACTACGAGTGGCTGCGCGACAAGGATGCCCCGGAGGTCATCAAGCACCTCGAGGCCGAGAACGCCTACACGGATGCCCGCACCAGCCACCTGGAGCTGCTGCAGGAGCAGATCTTCGAGGAGATCAAGGACCGCACCCAGGAGACCGACCTCAGCGTGCCCGTGCGCCGCGGGCAGTGGTGGCACTACACGCGTTCCGTGGAGGGCCAGGAGTACGGCATCCACTGCCGCGCCCCGATCTCGGGCCCGGACGACTGGACTCCCCCGGTGATCGAACCCGCGACCGGCACCGGCACCGGCACCGCCGGCACCGATGCCGCCGCACCCGGTCTCCCCGGCGAGCAGGTGCTGCTCGACGACAACGCCGAGGCCGCCGACCACGACTTCTACTCCCTGGGCAGCTTCGATGTGAGCGACGACGGCACCCAGTTGCTCTACGCCGTCGACGTGGAGGGCGACGAACGCTACACGGTGCGGATTCGCACCATCGCCACCGGCGAGAACCTCGCCGACGAGATTCCCAACACCAGCGCCGGCGCGCTGTTCGACCCGAGCGGCCGCTACGTCTTCTACACGACTGTCGACGACGCCTGGCGTCCCGACACCGTCTGGCGCCACGAGGTCAACACTCCCGCCGCGTCGGACGTCTCGGTGTTCACCGAGCCAGACGAACGCTTCTGGGTGGGTGTCGGACGCTCCCGCAGCAACCGCTACCTCATGATCGAGGCCGGCTCCAGCGTCACCAGCGAGACCTTTTTGCTCGACGCGAACGACCCCACCGGCGAATTCACGGTGGTCTGGCCGCGCCGCGACAACGTGGAGTACGACGTGGAGCACGCCGTCATCGACGGCGAGGACCGCCTGCTGATCGTGCACAACCACAACGCCGTCAACTTCGAACTGGTCAGCGTGCCGGCCGGCGACCCGCAGAGCGAGGGCCGGGTGGTACTGGCGCACAACACGCGCATCCGCCTCGAGAGCGTCGACGCCTTCAGGGACTTCGTCGTGGTGGAATACCGCAAGGACGGGCTCACCCAGGTGGCCTACGCCACCAAGCGCGGCGGCGGGCTCACCGAGATCAACTTCGACGAGGAGCTCTACTCGGTGGGCACCGGCGGTAACCCGGAGTGGAACCAGCCCACCATCCGCCTGGGCTACACGAGCTTCGTGACCCCGTCGACGGTGTACGACTACGTGGTCGCGACCGGCGAGCTGCGCCTGCTCAAGCAGCAGCCGGTGCTCGGACACTACGACCCGACCCTGTTCGAGCAGCGCCGCGAGTGGGCCGTTGCCGCCGACGGCACCAAGGTGCCCCTCTCCATCGTCTACCGCAAAGACCTGGTGGCGCCGGGCACCCCGGCGCCGACCCTGCTCTACGGGTACGGCTCCTACGAGATCAGCATCGACCCGTCATTCAGCATCTCCAGGCTCAGCCTGCTCGACCGCGGCATGGTCTTCGCGGTCGCCCACGTGCGCGGCGGCGGCGAGCTCGGCCGGCTCTGGTACGAGAACGGCAAGACCCACCAGAAGCGCAACTCGTTCACGGACTTCATCGCCTGCGCCGAACACCTCATCGACTGCGGCTACAGCTCGGCAGACAAGCTGGTCGCCGAGGGCCGCAGCGCCGGCGGGCTGCTGATGGGCGCCGTCGCCAACCTGGCACCGGCCCTGTTCGCCGGCATCCTCGCCGGCGTGCCGTTCGTCGACCCGCTCACCTCCATCCTCGACCCGAGCCTGCCCCTCACCGTGATCGAGTGGGACGAGTGGGGCGACCCCCTGCACGACGCCGAGGTGTACCACTACATGAAGTCGTACTCGCCGCTGGAGAACGTGCACCAGACCCACTACCCGAAGATCCTGGCCGTCACCAGCCTCAACGACACCCGGGTGCTCTACGTGGAACCGGCCAAGTGGGTGGCGCGCCTGCGCGAGGTGGGGGCGGATGCGCTGCTGAAGACCGAGATGTCGGCCGGCCACGGCGGCGTTTCGGGGCGGTACGCCGGCTGGCGCGAGCGGGCGTTCGACTACGCCTGGCTGATCGACGCGGCGGGAGCGCATCCGTCGGGTGAGGGCGAATTCGCCTCGGTCGGTGCCGCCGCCGATGCCGCCGACTCGGATGCCGAGTTCGGCGCGGAGGTCGGCATCGACTGATCCCTTCGGGGGCCTGGCCCGGAGGCCCTGGTCAGCGGTGGTTGCCGACCCAGTAAAGTGAGCACGTCGCGGCAGAGTGTCCCGAAGATCTGAGCTGTCGAAGGGGTGCCCGACCGTGACTGCCGCGTCGAATACACTCCGCCGCCACTCTCGGCTCTCGCGCACCGGCAGCGTGGTGATCGGCGGCAGCGCCGTGGTGCTCGTCGCCAATCTGATCGGCCTGGTTTTGCACGGCGACGGCTCCAATCCGCTCGTCGACGGCTGGCTCGCCGTTCTCAGCGATTGGGCCGCCGTCGTTCTGGTCGCTCTGGCGGCGGGCCGGGTACGCGCCACCCGGCCCGACATCGTGCTGGCGGCGGCGGCGGTCACGGCGCTGGCCGTCGGCGACACGGCGTACCGGCTGCTGCCCGGTGACACCGGTACCGAGTTCACCCCCTCGCTGGCCGACACGAGCTACCTGATGTTCTACGTTTTCATGGTGGGCGTGCTCGCGGTGATTGCGCACCGGTCGCTGCGCGGCCAGGCCTGGCCGGTGCTCCTCACCAGCGCCGTCGGCGCCTTGGGGGCCACCTCCCTGCTGGCCGTGCTGCTCGCCCCGGCCATGGAGACGGCGGCCGGCTCCCCCTTCTCCGTGCCGATTCTGCTCAGCCTGGCGTTCCCGTTGCTCGACCTGCTCCTGGTGGCGGCCCTCGCGGGCATCGCCGCGACCCCCACCAAGGTTCTGGGCCGCACCGGCCTGCTGCTGGTGAGCGGACTGCTGCTGTTCGCGACCGCCGACATCGTCTACGCCCAGCGGGTGCAGGAGGACTCGGTGCTGATGGGATCCGCTCTCAACGGGGCCTGGGCCATCGGCTTCGCGCTGATCATCGTGTGGGTGCTCGTCTCGGTGCGCAGCCAGGGCCGGCCCGAGCGGCAGCACCGGTCCTCCGCCGCCGCCCTGGCCCTCGGGTCGACATACGCGTCCTCGGCCGTGGCCGCTCCCATGGCCGCCACGGCAGCCGGCCTGGCCGTGCTGATGCTGGCCAGCCAGACCCACGTGTCGGTGCTGGCAGTCAGCCTGGCCGGCGGCACCCTGGCCCTGGCCGCCATTCCGCTGGCCTTCCGGCAACGCCTGCTGCACTCCCTGTCGCGCACCGACGAGCTCACCGGGCTGCCCAACCGTCGGGCGCTGGCGATGGATGTCTCCAGCCGGCTGCGCTCCGCCGGCGCGCGCCCCAGCGCACTGCTGGTGCTTGACCTGGACAGGTTCAAAGAGGTGAACGACAGCCTCGGCCATGAGGCCGGCGACCGCCTGCTCGAGCGGATCGGCACCCGCCTGTCCGCCGCCCTGCAGTCCGGCGACCTGCTCGCCAGGCTCGGCGGCGACGAATTCGCCGTGCACCTGCACCCCGCCGACAGCAAACGCGCGACGGCCATGGCCCGCCGGTTGCGTTCGGTGACCGCACGCCCCATCGTGATCGACGGCCTGAGCCTCGAACTCGGCCTGAGCATCGGCATCGCGCTCTCGCCCGAGCACGGCTCCGACCTGAGCGGGCTGATGCGCAAGGCCGACATGGCCATGTACGCGGCGAAGTCCAGCCGGATGGGCCAGCGGGTCTACTCACCCGGCGACGACAGCAACGATGAGGCCCGGCTGCGCACCCTGCACGAGCTGCGCATCGCGCTGGCCGAGAAGCAACTCGTGCTGCACTACCAGCCCAAGGTCGACCTGCCCAGCAACACGGTTCCCGGCGTCGAAGCGCTGGTGCGCTGGAACCACCCGACCCGGGGGCTCCTCTACCCCGGCGAGTTCCTGGACGTGGCGGAACACGGCGGCCTGATGCGCGGCCTCACCCGGGCGGTGCTCGAGCTGGCCCTCGACCAGGCCGTGCTCTGGCAGGAGCAGGGCCGCACGGTGACCGTGGCCGTCAATCTGTCCTCCCGCTCGCTGGCCGACTACCAGCTCGCCGGCGTGGTCACCAGGATGCTCGCCGCCCGCGGCTTGCCCGGCTCCGCCCTCATGCTCGAGGTCACCGAGGAGTTCCTGCTGGTGGACCGGGACCGCGCCCGCAGCATCCTGCTGCGCCTGCGGAACGCCGGCGTGCTGATCGCCGTCGACGACTTCGGCACCGGCTACAGCTCGCTCGCCTACCTGCGCGACCTGCCCATCGACGAGCTCAAACTCGACCAGTCCTTCGTCATTCCCATGCTCGACGACGACAGGGCGTCTGCGTTGGTCGCGTCGTCGATCCACCTCGGCCACAGCCTGGGCATGCGCATCGTGGCGGAGGGGGTGGAGACCGCCGAGGTGCTCGACCAGCTCAAGGAGTTCGGTTGTGACGTGGCCCAGGGTTACTTCCTGTCCCGCCCGATTCCCGCCGCGAACCTGGAACAATGGCTCGACGAGCGCGCCGTAGCCCACGTCGGAGCGCCGGTCGCCCGCTGACCCACGCCCGGCGCCCCGGCTGCCCGGGCCTGGCCCGGCACGTCGGGGGTGCGTGAGAGCATTGAGCCATGCCGCCCACCGCCCGATCGCCCCGCCGCGCGGCCGGCACCGCGGCCGGTGCACCTGCAGGCCCGGCGGTAGGCACAGCGGACTGGAAGTCGGCCGTTGCCGCGCTCACCGGCGAGGGCCCGCCCGACCAGGTCGTGCCGCTTGCCGCCCCCGGCGACACCCCCCGCACCGCGATGGGCCTGCTCTTCGAACTGCGTGAGCAGACCCCGCGCAACAACGACCGGTGGCGCGGCGCCACCGCCGTGCGCGCTTCGGCCACCCGGGCCAGGGCCGGCGCCATCAGGCTCGGCGTGCGCCCGGTCATCCGCAGCGACTCGGGCAAGTGGGTCAAGTCCACCATCACCTGGAGCAACGTGGGCTACCAGCTCAACCGGCTGAACCTCGATGCCGGACAGCACCGCTGGTTCTGCCAGTTCGTGCCGCTGCACAGGGTCGACCGGCCGGTCTACAACGGCCAGGACACCGAGTGGCTCTACCTCGACGAGTTCGAGAGCCCGCTGCTCTGGCACCTGCTGGCCGAGGCCCAGCGGCTGGGCATCGGCCTCACCGGCAGCCACAAAGACGCCGACGTCACCGTGGGCGCCGCCGCGAGCGTGGCCATGGATGCCGTGCTGACCGCGTCTGCTCTCACCCTCTCCCCCGTGCTGCGCATCGACGACCACGAGCATCCGGTCGGCACCGCCGGTGCCCTCGGCGGCCACGGCGTCTACGCCTATCGGCTCGGCGCCGACGCCGCCATCGTGCTGGCCCCGAGCCCCACCCCGCTCAGCCCCGAGCAACGCCGGCTGCTCGGCGGCGAGGGTGACCGGGCAGCGGGCGCATCTGGCCTGGTTGTTCCGGCCGCCGAGGTCGACGAGTTCCTGCGCGAGTACTACCCCGCGCTCCGCCGCGGCCTGCCCGTCACGAGCGCGGATGCCTCCATCGAGTTTCCGCCGCCGCCCCCGCCGGTGCTCGTGCACACCGTGAGCTTCGAACCCAAGCAGTCCGTGCGACTCGGCTGGCAGTGGCAGGGCGATCGCGACGGGCAGGCCGAGGGCGAGGTGCTCGACAGGGTGAACGCCGCGGTGCCCGGCCTGTCGGCGCCGGCCGACCCCGAGGCGCCGAGCGTGACCCTCAAGGGCATTCCCGCAGCGGAATACGCCGATAAGACGCTGCCCAGACTCGACGAGATTCCGGGGGTGCGGGTGGATCTGATCGGCGAGAAGCCGGATTACCGGGAACTCACCGCCACCCCGCAGCTGGTGGTGACCACCGTGGAGACCGAGAAACGCGACTGGTTCGACCTCGGCGTGATCGTGCGCATCGACGGCCGCAGCATCCCGTTCAACCCGATCTTCACGGCCCTGGCGAAGGGGCGGAAGAAACTGCTGCTGGTGGACAACAGCTACCTCTCGCTCACCCAGCCGGTGTTCGACAGGCTGCGCGAGCTGATCGAGGAGGCCAGGGCGCTGTCGGAGTGGGAGACCGGCCTGCGCATCAACCGGCACCAGGCCAGCCTGTGGTCGGACTTCGAGGACCTCGCCGACGAGACCGAGCAGGCGGTGTCGTGGCGGGCCGCGGTGGGCGGGCTGCTGCAGCTCGAGCGCGGTCAGGCGGATGCCGCGGCCCTGCCCCGGGCCACGCCGCTGCCGGCCGGGCTGAACGCCACCCTGCGCCCGTACCAGCTGGCCGGGTTCGAGTGGCTGGTCTTCCTCTGGGAGCACGGGCTGGGCGGCATCCTCGCCGACGACATGGGCCTGGGCAAGACCCTGCAGGTGCTGGCCCTGCTCAGCCACGCCGTGCAGCACCCGGCCGACCCGGCCGAGCCTGCCCGGCCGTTCCTGGTCGTGGCGCCCACCTCCGTGGTGTCCAACTGGCTCACCGAAGCCGCCAGGTTCACGCCGGGCCTCCGCGTCGGCGCGGTGAGCAGCACCCAGGCCACCAGCGGCCGCACGCTGGTGCAGCAGGCCGAGGGCCTGGACGTGCTCGTCACCTCGTACGCGCTGTTCCGGCTGGACGTCGAGGCCTACCAGGCGCACGGCTGGGCGGGGCTGATCCTCGACGAGGCCCAGTTCGTGAAGAACCGCACCTCGCAGCTGCACCGCGCCGCCCGCGACCTGAACGTGCCGTTCACCCTGGCCGTGACCGGCACCCCCATGGAGAACAACCTGCTCGAGCTGTGGGCCCTGTTCGCGATCGTGGCGCCCGGTCTGTTCCCGTCGGCCCGCCGGTTCACCGAGGAGTATCTGCGCCCGGCCGAGCGCGGGGTGCGGTCGCAGGCCGAGCTGATCGAACGGTTGAGGCGACGCATCCGCCCGCTGATGTTGCGGCGCACCAAGGATGTCGTGGCCCGCGACCTGCCGGCCAAGCAGGAGCAGGTGCTGCACATCGACCTCGACCCCGGGCATCGCGAGATCTACGACACCTTCCTGCAGCGCGAACGGCAGAAGCTGCTGGGCCTGATGGACGACCTGGAGGCCAACCGGTTCATCGTGTTCAGGTCGATCACCCTGCTGCGGATGCTGAGCCTGGATGCGTCCCTCGTCGACGAGCAGTATGCCGGCGTGCCCTCGAGCAAGCTCGACGCTCTCTTCGAGCAGCTCGACGAGGTGATCGCCGAGGGCCACCGGGCGCTGATCTTCAGCCAGTTCACCTCGTATCTGGCCCTGGCCGCCGCCCGGTTGGAAGCGCGCGGGGTGCCATACAGCTACCTCGACGGCTCCACCACCGATCGGCCGGGCGTCATCGACGAGTTCAAGTCCGGGGACGCACCGGTGTTCCTGATCAGCCTCAAGGCCGGCGGTTTCGGGCTGAACCTCACCGAGGCCGACTACGTTTTTCTGCTGGACCCGTGGTGGAACCCGGCCAGCGAGAGCCAGGCCATCGACCGCACCCACCGCATCGGCCAGACCAAGAACGTGATGGTCTACAGGCTGGTCGCCGCCGACACCATCGAAGAGAAGGTGATGGCGCTCAAGGAGAGCAAGGCCAAGCTCGTGCAGGCGGTGCTCGACGATGAGGGAGTTTTTGCTGCCTCCCTCACCGCCGACGACATCCGTTCCCTCCTGGAGCCCTGACCTACTTCACCAGGGCGAAGCCGCCGGTCCAGCCGATGGAGTTGCCGGCGGCCAGGGTGAGCTGCAGGAAGCCGAGGGCCTCGAGCTCCCGGGCGCGCTTGAGGGCGCCGGCGTCCAGGGCGAGCACGCCACCGGCGACGAGCAGGCCGATCAGGGCGTCTTTGGCGGAGGCGTCGTCGCCGGCGACGAGCACCGTGGTGGGGGCGACGCCGTTGACGCCGCCAGTGGCCAGGGTCGCGGCGAAGGTGGTGTTGAAGGCCTTGAGCACCGTCGCGCCGGGCACCGCGGCGGCGATGACCTGAGCGGCCGAGCCATCCGCCGGCACCACCAGTGAGTCGAAGGTGGCGAAGTCGAGCGGGTTGGTGATGTCAACCAGGATCTTGCCGTCGAGCTGGCCCTCGTACTGGGCGAGCACACCGGCCACCGCCGGGTACGGCAGCGCGAGAACGACGATGTCGCCGGTGAGGGCGTCACCCGCGGTACCCGCGACGACGGATGCGCCGGCCGAGGCGGCCGCCGCCGCGGTCTTTTCGGCGTCCTGTGCCAGCAGCTGCACTGAGGCGCCGCCCGTGGCCGCGATTGTCGCGATTGCGGTTCCCATGTTGCCTGCCCCGATGATGCTGATGCTCGTCATGACGTACTCCCTCTCGCCTTCCGGCGATTGATTAGTTGTTGTTACAAGTAATGTACCCGCTTTTACTTGTCGCGTCAACCAAACTGGCTTCGGCTTGATAAGCTATCCCCATGGACACGAACGAAACTCCCGCCGTGCAGGGACTCAATCAGGCCCAACTGCACGCCTGGTTGCGCTTCGTCGCCGTCATCGAACTGGTGCCCGGCCTGCTCGACTCACAGTTGCAGCGGGACTCGGCGCTGAGCCACTTCGAGTACTACGTTCTCGCCATGCTCTCCGAGGCACCCGACCACACCCTGCGCATGACCGGGCTGTCGTCGATGACCAACTCCAGCCTGCCGCGGCTCTCCCACGTGGTGCGGAGGCTCGAGGACCGCGGCCTCGTGCAGCGCACCCCGTGCCCGAGCGACCGGCGCGCGACCAACGCCTCCCTCACCGACGAGGGCTGGGCCGTCGTGCAGGCCGCGGCGCCCGGGCATGTGCGCACGGTGCGGGAGAACGTGATCGACCCACTCACCGACGAACAGATCGCGCAGCTCGACGCGATCTCGAACCAGCTGCTGATGAAACTCGACCCCACCAACCGTCTCAACCCCGGAGCTCCGAAGGGAGTCTGAGCCATGCGGATCACCCAGCTGGAGCCCGGAGAGGTGTTCGTGTTCGGGTCGAACGCGGAGGGACTGCACGCTGCCGGAGCCGCCGCGCTGGCGCACGACAGGTTCGGCGCGGTCTGGGGCCAGGGCCACGGGCTGCACGGGCAGTCCTACGCGATCAACAGCATGATCGGCCTGGCCATCCTGCAGCACGAGGTGACCGGGTTTGTGCACTTCGCGGCGGCGCATCCCGAGCTCAGGTTTCTGGTGACCGAGATCGGCTGCGGCATCGCCGGGTACACCCCGATGGAGGTCGCACCGTTCTTCGCGAAGGCCGGCGAAAACGTGGTGCTGCCGGAGCGGTTCGCCCAGGAACTCGGGCGCTGAGCGCTCAGCCCTCGACGAGCTCGATGAAAGCGCTCAGCTGGGCCAGGGTGCCCGCGTTGTGGGGCAGGGCGTTGGTGAGCTCGGGCGAATAGACCAGGTAGGCCGCCCACTGGGCTCGCGAGATGGCCACGTTGAGCCGGTTGGCCAGGAGCAGGAACTCCAGGCCGCGCGGCACCTCGTCTGCGCTGGAGGCGGCGAGGGAGACTATCGCCACGGCGGCCTCACGGCCCTGGAACTTGTCGACGGTGCCCACGCTGATGTCGTGCCAGCCGGCCACGGCCAGCCGCTGGCGGATCACCTCCACCTGCGCGTTGTAGGGGGCCACGACGATGAGGTCGCTCTGGCCGAGCGGGGCGGTGCGGCCGTCGACGGTCCAGGGCCGGCCGAGGAGCGAGCCGATGAGCTCGGCGACGGTGTCGGCCTCTTCGGGTGAGGAGGTGGAGTTGTAGGCGTGCGGCACCGGCACCGGGTGCAGGCCGGGCTCGATGCCGTCGAGGTGCCGGTCGGCGGCCTGGGACTCCAGCTTGCCCTCATAGGACAGCCGGGACACGGGCGCGCACACCGCCGGATGCATCCGCCAGCTCTTGGCCAGGAAATAGCCCAGTTCCTCGGGCAGCACGTCGTGCCCGTCGGTGAGCCAACCGAGCGCGGAGACGTCGACGGGTTCGGGGTGCGAGCCCTGGCTCACCTGCGGCAGCTGTTGCGGGTCGCCCAGCAACAGCAGGCGGCGGGCCGAGACGGCGGAGGCGATGGTGCTGGCCAGCGAGAACTGGCCGGCCTCGTCGATCACGAGCAGGTCGAGCGAGCCGGGTTCGATCCGCGCGGCGTTGCTGAAGTCCCACGCCGTGCCGCCGAGCACGAAGCCGCCGGCCTGCCCGGTGAACTCGGCGAACCGGTTGGGGGTCAGAGCGGTCCAGCCGTTCTCCCTGGCCTCCTCCCCCGACTTGGCCTTCTTGCCCACGTGCCCGGCGGCCAGCCCGGCCTTGAGCACGGCCGACAGCATGTTTTCCACGGTGGCGTGCGACTGCGCCACCACGCCGATCTTCCAGCCGTGGTCGCGCACGAGCTGGGCGATGATGCGGGAGCCGGTGTAGGTCTTGCCGGTGCCGGGCGGGCCCTGCACGGCCAGGTAGGACCTGTCGAGGGTGAGCAGGCTGTCCCGGATGGTGCCGATGATGTCGGTCGAGCTTGTCGACGCCGTGCCGAGCGTGTCGACGTGGACCGAACGCGGAGGCTGCCGCCGCAGGATGTCGAGCGCGGCATCGGGCAGCATCGCGGGCAGGGCGTCGAGCACGCGCCGGCCCCAGTCGGCAATCGCCGTGACCTGGGTGCCGGGCGCCGGCGGGGTGCCCGGCGTGAGGGCCATCGGCAGGTGCTCGTAGGGCTCGTCGCCCTTGCTGAGTTTCTCGGTGACGTAGAGCACCTCCTCGCCGGTGGCCTCGTCGGCCAGGCCGGTGATCTCGGTGCGGTCGTGGGCCACCCGGGAACCGGGCGCGCCGGTGTGCGCCAGCGGCGGGTAGGGGGCGTCGTAGAGCAGGAACGGCCTGAGGCCGAGCTTGAGCGAGCTGCCAGGGGCGGCTTCGCCCTCGATGCGCAATACCCGCGACAGGTTGCGGTCCCGGCCGACGAGGGCCCAGTCACGCGCCACGGTGACGTGCTCGGCGACGAGCACATCCCGGGTGGCCGACCACGCGTCGACAGGGTCGCCGAGCCGGGCATAGTGCTCCTGCCAGAACTTCTTGCCCTCCCGCCGGTGGTAGTCGATGGCGGCGGAGGCCAGCGCGATCGCGGTCTGGTCGGCCGTGCGGTCCGCGAGCGCGGCGTCCGCCACCTCGGCGGCCAGGGCGAGGTAGACCGGACTGGGCTCCCGCACCGGAATGTCGAGTTCGAGGTCGCGGCCGGCCGCGCGCGGGATGCCGGCCTCGTCGGCGCGGGCGAGCAGCCAGTCGCGCAACCGGAGCGTGGAGAGGCAGTCGTATTCGTTGTAGTCGGCGATGGCGTCGAGCTTGGCCTGGGCGGCATCCGTCTGCCCGGCCCGGAACAGGTCGCGGGAGTCGGCGTACTCGGTGATGGAGTCGGCGGCGTTGTCGACGCCCTCGCGGTGGTCATCGCCCATGTAGAGCGGTTCGAGCTTCTTGATGGAGTAGCTGCGGGAACCCACCCGCAGGCTCTTCTTGACCACCGGGTAGAGGTCAACGAGCACATTGTCGCGCAGCAGGTCGTCCACGGCGTCTTCGCCCACGCCGTGCCGGGCGGCGAGGCTGAGCAGGTGGGTGCGCTCGTAGGCGGCGTAGTGGTAGATGTGCAGGGCCGGGAAGCGGGCGCGACGCTCGGCGACATAGGCGAGGAAGTCGATCAGCGCCTGCCGTTCCTCGGCGAAGTCGTGCGCCCAGAAACCGCGGAAGGTGCCGTCGGGCTCGATGAGGCCGAACAGGTAGTCCAGGCCCCAGTCGGGGCTGTCGCTGCCGGCGGCGGTCTCGCTGTAGAGCGGGTCGCCCTCGAAGTCGAAGAAGATGTCGCCGGGGTCGGGTTCGGGCAGGGCGCCGAGCGCCACCGGGTTGTAGACCTCGAACGCGGGGGCGTCGGCGTGCCCGGGCTGGCCGGCGGCCAGCTGGCGGGAGGCCAGCTGCAGCCGGGCCTGGGCGCGCAGGGCGCCGGTGGTGGCGTCGACCATTCCGTCGACCGGGCCGGTGCTCGCGGCGAGTTTCTCGATGGTGGTCAGTCCGGCCTCGAGGAGGTGCCGGCGCTGGGTGAGGCGCATGCCGGCGACGAGCAGCACGTCGCGGTGCGCCTCCACCTCCACCGAGCAGGCGGCGCAGCGCCCGCAGGCGGTATAACGCGGGTCGCCCCACGGGGCGGGCTCGGGGTCGGCGACTCGCTCGTCGATGAGGCGTTCGAGCCGGGCCCGGCGCTTGCGGTAGACCGGCAGGATGTCGCGGAGCCGGTGCGTGCTCGTGCGTCCGTCGCCGAGCAGCAGGTGCACGTTCTCGCCGGTGCGGATGCCGAGCCTGTCGAGCTGGTCGCTGTACGCGGCCACCTGCAGCAGGGCGGTGATCTTGGCGGAGCGGGCGAGCTTGGTGTCGTAGACCTCGTAGGCACCGTCTTCGGTGCGCATAATGAAGTCGGCGAATCCGACGAAGCGGCCGTCGAAAAAGGTGGCCTGGAACAGCACGTCGGCCCCAGACCTGAAGGCCTCCGCGGTGACGGCGGCGGCCTCGGGCAGCTCCCGCATCGACGGCCGGTCGAACTCGACCACCTGGCGGGCGAGCCGCAACCGTTCGAGGTAGCGCCGCTCGTGTTCATCACCGAGCACTCCGGCCCGGCGCAGCATGGCGTCGCCCTCATCGGGCACGGTGTCGACGCGGCCGAGCTTGCCGTCGAGCTTGCGCATCACGGCCCACTCGCAGCCGGCCGCCGCGCCGAGGTCGCTCGCGCTGAAGATGATGGTCGACTGTGCCGTAGACCCGACGGTCGACTGTGCGGTTGACTCTGCGGTTGACTCTGCGGTCGAATCGAGCAAGAACACGAAGGCGCCTCCACCTGCTGGGATGTGGTCAGGTTACCGGAGGCCACCGACACCGGTCCGCGCCCCGCAGGGCGAACGGCGGTCTACGCTTAACGGGTGACCACAGCCCTCGTGCACGAACCGGATGCCTCCCGCTACGCCCTCTACATCGACGGCGAACTCGCCGCCCTGGCCGACTACAGCGTGCAGGGCGACACCGTGTCGTTCCACCACACCTTCACCGACCGCAGCCGCCGCGGGCAGGGCCTGGCCGGGCAGGTCGTGGAGTTCGCGATGAACGATGTGGAGGCGACCAGCACCCGGGCCGTCTCGCCGGACTGCTGGTATGTCGACAAGTGGTTCGCCAAGCATCCGGACCGAGCCTACCTGCTGCGGGTGCGCGGCTAGCTCGCGGCGCACCTTTGTGCTCGCAGCGCACGGTAGTGCACGCATAAACCTGCGCCGCGAGAACTAACCTGCGCCGCGAGAACTAGCCTGCGCCGCCGGGAAGCACGGCGAGGCCGGCTCCGCACAGCCGGGCGAGGGTGGTCTCGTCGACGATGGGGATGCCGTAGTCGCGGGCCTTGCGGGCCTTGCCGGAGAGCGAGTCTGGGTCGGCAGCCACGAGCAGTTTCACCTTCTTGGTCACCGCCCGCCACGGCACCAGGCCCAGCGCGGTCAGCTCCAGTTCCAGGTCGCCGCGGGTGCGGCTCATCTCGCCGGTGAGCACGACCAGGTCACCGGCCAGCAGCACGAAGCCGGGCCCGGCAGGCACCGCACCGGATGGCGCCGGCGTCTGTTGGCCGGTCTCGTCCAGGGCCGCCGCGATGGTCTCGGTGGGCTGCCCGAGGAGCATCCCCACCTTCACCAGGTCGGCGAGCTCCGCGGCGGTGAGGATGCCGTCGGACCAGGCCAGGGTGGTGAGAGCGGCGAAGTACTGCCGGTGCAGCCTCTCGCAGGCGGCCCGGCTCAGGCCGAGCTCGCCGGCCAGCCGCACCAGCGCCTGGGCCTCGTGCACCGACAGGGCCCGGTCGAGCAGGCACCGGTCCAGCAGGGCGAGGTAGTCCACGTACTCGGCCGGCCCGGCCACATCCGGCAACCTGTCGGTGATGCGCTCGAGAAAGGTGTCCGCGGTCATCGGGTGTGCCGACACCGTGCGCGCGCACCACGGCGCCGACGCAGCCCCGCCGGCGGGCCAGGGCCGTTTGACGGCCGCGGCGAGGTGCGCGAACCAGAACTCCGGCGCATCCGCGGCCTCGACATAGGCGGTCAGCAGACGCGCGGTGGCCAGAGCGTCGACCGAGGCCCGGTGGGCGCCGTCGAGGTCGATGTCGAGGGCAGCGCAGCAGTCGGCGAGCGAGCGACCGGCGCCGGGGAGGAAGTCCCGGGCCAGCTGCATTGTGCACAGGCTCACGATCTCGGCAGGCCTCGCCAGGCCGGCCCTGTCGAGCTCGGCGCGCAGAAACCGGATGTCGAAACTCGCGTTGTGCGCCACGAGCACGCGGCCGCGCAGCAGGTCCACCAGCCGCGGGGCGATCTGGGCGAACGACGGGGCCTCCAGCACATCCGCCGCGCGGATGCCGTGGATGTCTTGCCGGCCGAGGTCCCGGCCCGGGTTCACCAGCGTCTCCCAGCGCCCCTCGATCACGCCCCGGTCGGAGACGTGCACCACGGCGAGCTCGATGACCCTGTCGTGCTGGGCGGGAAAGAGGCCGGTGGTTTCGAAATCGATCACGGCGAAACCAGGACCGGCCATGGGGCTCCTTCGCTTTCGGTATGCCTGACTCTAGCGCCGGTCAGATCGAGAACTCGCCGTCGACGGGGGCCACAACGACCTCCAGCTGCGGTTCCGCCGCGCCGGCCACCTCGTCGCTATACGACGACGTCACCAGGATGGGCATGTGGTCTGAGGTGCCGCGGGGCAGGGTCTCGACATTGTCGATGGTGAGTCCCACCGAGGTGGCCAGGTCGAAGTGACCGCGGAAGAACTTGTAGCGCGTGTAGGTGCGGCTGTCGCTCAGGGTGAGGTCGTAGCCGGACTCCTTCACCTCGTTGCTGAGGTGCTTCTTGAAGATCGGGTAGTTGTAGTCGCCCACCATCAGGGTGGGCAGGTTGGGTCCGAGCACGTTGAGCTCGGCGTGCGCCGACCGGATCTGGTTACGGCGCAGCGAGTTGAGCGCCGTGAGCGGTGCCGCGTGGAACGAGGCCACGACGAGTTCACGCTCGGCGGCCATGTCGTACAGGCGCGTGCCGATCAACCGTTCGTGCGCCGGCGTGAGCACCAGGTCGTGCAGAGACTTCTTCAACGCGAACGTCTGCGTCTTCTTCGCGGTGAACCTGTCACGCCGGTAGTACACGGCCAGGCCCAGCCGGTTGCGGGTGGTGGAATCCGCCAGGTGCAGCAGACCCACCTCGGCGGGGAGGTCGAGCGTGTCGCACTCCTGCAGGCACAGCAGGTCGGGGTCGTACTTTTCGACCAGGGCAATGAGTTCTCCGCTGGCACTGTTCTTGCGCAGGTTGTAGCTGATGACCTTCACGTCAGACCTATCTCTGAATCGGTGGTAGACATCCAGCCTACGTTCGCTTTGTGACGAATACAGCATCGAGCACCCGCCGCGACGGGCGGATCTGGCCTGCACGGGTGGGCGCGGGGCGCGCTGGTACCGTGGAGTCAGGCCGACGCCCGAACGTCGGCTGCCACAGATTGGATGCTTACCTCGTGAAATCCTGGTCGTTCACCACCTATACCGTCGCCGCGTTCGCCTGCAGCGGTTTCGCCGTGGCACTCCTGATCGTCAACGCCGCCACCGGCAATTCGATGCTGTCGACGCTGCTGCCCGTGGCGATCGGCGCGCTCGTGCTCGGCGGGATCCTCTCGGTGCGGGCCCGTGTGCTGCGCTACCGCAGCCGGGACATCACCAAGCGCTGACCCGCTGCGGGCCCCGCCATATCGACTCGCCCGCAACCCTGCTACCGTCCCCAGCACGGATGCCTCGCGCGGCCCGCTCCGGCGCGCGTGCGGCGCCGTTCACCCGGGGAGCGCCTGCCATGACCGCAACGCCAGCACAGCCGCCACCGCCGCCGCCGCCGGCCGGGCCGCCGGCCGGGCCGCCCGCCGGGAAGCGCGCCACTCCCTGGTGGCGCACCCTGCTGTACATCCTCATTCCGGTGGTGGGGCTGCTCCTGCTCATTGCGGCGTTCGTGTTCGCGCTGTGGGGCCGCAGCGGCCCGGTTGAGCAGAGCGCCGACCTCGAGTCGGGCACCAGCGTGGACGTCCAGACCCCCAACGCCGAGATCGTGCTCGAACCCAGCGCCGACGACCAGGTGCACGTGCGCATGACGGGCTCCTATTTCGGCACCGAGCCCACCCTGTCTTCCCGCACCGAGGGCGGCGTCACCGAGGTGCGCGGCGGCTGCCGGGCGCAGTTCTTCTCCCGCTGCTCGGTGACCGTGACGGTGCAACTGCCGCGGGCGCTGCCGGTGACCGCGGCCGGCGAGAACGGCCGCATCGGGGCATCCGGCCTCACCGGCCGGGTCACGCTGAGCACCACCAACGGCCAGGTCGAGACCACGGGCACGGTGGGCCGGTTGGACCTGCGGACCACCAACGGCGACATCCGGGTGGCCGACGCCACCTCGAAGACCGTGTCTGCGTCCACCACCAACGGTTCCGTCACCCTGGCGTTCCGGGATGCCCCCGAGGCCGTCGATGCCGGCAGCACGAACGGGTCCATCACGGTGCGGGTGCCGGTGGATGCCGTGAGCTACCGGGTCACCGCGCAGACCACCAACGGGTCGGTGACCGACGACACCGTGCCCTCCGACAGCACCTCGCGGCGCTCGATCACCGCGCAGACCACCAACGGTGGCATCACGATCGAGGCCGTGCGCTGACGCGGCGGTGGGGCCGGGTCTGGCAGGATGGCGGCATGACTGAGCAACTGCACGGCACTGTGGTGGCGGTGAGTCTGGACGACAAGCACCGGTTCAGCAAACCGACCGCGCCGAGCATCCGGCTGATCGCCGGTTACGGCATCGACGGCGACACTCACGCCGGCGCTACCACGCAGCACCGCTACCTGATCCGCACCGACCCCACCCGGCCCAATCTCACCCAGGTGCATCTGGTGCGTTCCGAGCTGTTCGCCGAGCTCGCGGCCGACGGCTTCGACGTCTCCCCCGGCCAGCTCGGCGAGAACGTCGCCACGGCCGGCCTCGACCTGCTGGCGCTGCCGCTGGGCACCCGGCTGCACCTCGGCGCCGACGCCGTGGTGGAGGTCACGGGCATGCGCGACCCCTGCTCGATGATCGACAAGTTCCAGCAGGGCTTGAAGAAGACCCTCAAGTACACGGATGCCGGTGGCGGCATCGTGCGGAGGGCCGGCATCATGGGCATCGTGCTGGTCAGCGGCACCGTGTCCCCCGGTGACGAGCTGCGCGTGGAGCTGCCCACGGGTGAGCACCTGCCCCTCGGCGTGGTCTAGGCGCTCGCGCCGCTTCGCCCGCATCCGTCTGCCGCTCGGCGTATTCGTGTGCCGGTCGGCGCATCCGTCAGGTGCTCGGCGCATCCGTCTTCATGGCGCATCTGTCTGCCGCAGAGACGCCGCCCCGCACCGAAATGCCACTTCAGGCCCACTAGATGCTCGCCAGAGGCCACAACGGGCATCTCGCGCGGGACGCCCGCCGACAACCCTGACGCCGAGTTGCGCCGAAGTGCCCCTTCAACTCCCGGCAAGGGGAACTCTGCCGCAACTCGCGGAAGGCCTCCCCGCCGAGATGCGCCGAAGTGCCCCCTTCAACTCCCCACAAGGGGAACTCTGCCGCAACTCGCGAGCACTCCCCCACCGAGAGGACACTTCAGGCCAGTCCAGCGCCCGCCAACTGGCCTCAACTGGCAACTCGCGGGAGGCCCTGCGCCGACATGCACAGAAATGCCCCTTCAGCATCCGCGAAGGGGCATTCTGCCGCAACTCGTGCGGGGGCTCAGCTTGAGCTCGGGCTAGAGCTCTTCGGTCGGGTGGAACCACGGCGGGTAGACCGCGATCTTGGGCTTGTGGCTGGCTGCCGCGAGAAGGGGCTTCACCGCATCGCGCACCCTGTCGTTGGCGACGCCGATGAGGGTGATCAGGCCGAACGGCACCTCGCCGGGCACGAGCAGCTCGGCCTTGAGGATGGTGTCGGAGTCGAGGTCGGCGCGGAGGGTGCGCAGCATCCGGTCGGCCGTGTCGGCCGTGGCGCCGAAGCGGGTGGCGGCGAACGCGGCATCGCCATCCGTCACGGCGAAGTGGGTGGCCGTCGGGTCGGCGGCAGCGGCCACCTGCGTGTCGAGCACCTTCTTGACCGTGGAGACCAGGATCACGAAGTCGAACGCGGCAGCCTCGTGAGCGTCGTCGGAAAGGCGCGGGTCGAGCGACTGGGCCCGGATGTTCTCCCACACCAGCGCGTTGGGCGAGAGGAAGAAGGGCACGTGGTCGGCGACGGAGAGGCTGTCCGGGCCGGAGACGCGGGCGTCGCGACGGGCAACCCGGTTCGCGGACGACGAGATGTCGACGACGGGGCGGTCGGCCCAGTCCTCACTGCTGTCGGCCAGCAGCCGGCCGGTGGCGAGGATGCCGGGCAGGTTGCGGATGTGGGTGAGGTGGTAGATGCGCTGTTCGCCGACATTGTCGTCCTGGCGCTTGGTCTTGGCCGTGCCCGTGGTGATGGGCGCGACGATGGTGCGGAGCGCCGTCGGCGCCTCGGCCGTACGGGCTCGGCTGGCACGCGGGGCGCGGGCAGCGGGCACTGTCGGTGCGACGGGGGCGGCGGGTGGGAAACACAGGGCGCAGAGCTCCCCGTCCAGTCCGTGGATGCATTCCTCGTTCACAACTCAACCCTTCGTGTGCGCAGGCTCACCGTCGTCGGGTTCGACGAACGTGTGCCTACCTATCTAAGTTACGGTCATTTGGGGGCACGTGGTGACACAACCGGGGCCATCCGGGGGCGATCTGGTGACGATCCGGGCCCAATCGGGGGTTTGAGGGCCCGACCCGGCCACAGAATGCACCAGCCGTGCGGGTCATCCCAGCGGCGCGCTGAATCGTCCCACAGGCCGACGCGGCCCGCACCGGCGTCTCCCTACCGTGGGGACATGCCTGGTTTCGACGCCCTCAACGACCTTGTGCTCGCCCTCGCCGGGTCGGCCTGGGTCTACCCGATAGTGTTCCTGTTCGTGGTCATCGACGGGTTCTTCCCGCCGCTGCCGAGCGAGACCGTGGTCGTGGCGCTCGGCGCCCTCGCGGTGTCGGCGGGAGCGCCGAATCTGATCTTCCTGATCGGCGTGGTGGCCGCCGGCGCCGTGCTCGGCGATAGCGTCGCCTACCTCATCGGTCGGAAGATCGGCGTGGCCAGGTTCCGCTGGCAGCGCCGGCCAGGCCCCGCCCGCATGGCCGACCGGGCCAGAGCGGCGCTCCGCAGCCGGCCCGCGTCGCTGCTGCTCACGGCGCGCTACATCCCGGTCGGCCGGGTCGCCGTCAACATGACGGCGGGCGCCACCGGGTTTCCCCTGCGCAGGTTCATTCCGCTGGCGGCTCTCGGCGGGTTCGCCTGGGCCGGCTACTCGGTGCTCGTCGGCGTGCTCGCCGGCGCCTGGCTGCGGAACAACCCGCTGCTCGGCGCGCTCCTGGCCGTGGCCGCCGCCCTGCTGCTCGGCGCCCTCGTCGACGCCGTGGTGCTGCGGATCCTGCACCGGCGCACGCTGCGGCAGGCACGCACCACGGCACGACAGCAGGATGCGTCGGCACCGCGACCCGGGCCGGCGCGGCGGGACCTACTCCATCGAGAAATCGGCGAAGTCGAAGCCGGGTGACACCAGGCAGCTCACCAGGGCGTCTTCCTCGCTGGGCACTGTGCGCTGCCAGACATCCGCCCCGATGATCACCTGGGTACGTTCGCCGCGGAGCAGCCGTCCGCCGAGCACCGGACTCGTCTCGGTGTCGGGCTCGTCGCCGTCGCCGCCGAGTTCCAGTTGCACGGTGCCCTGGCCGTTCCAGATCCAGATCTCGCTGGAGGACACCCGGTGCCAGGCCGAGAATTCCCCGGCCGGTAGGAGAAAGTGAATGAGCGTGGCCGCCGGCCGCACGCGTTCGGCGCCGTCGGCATCTGTGAGCGTCACCGGCACAGGCGACGTCCAGGTGCGCCGGTACCAGCCGCCCTCCGGATGCGGTTCGAGGCCGAGCTCCACGGCCAGCGCCGGGCGCTCCAGGCGTTCGATGAACTCGCCGGCCGCCGTGCGGCGGGTGGCGAGGCGGCTGTCCAGGTCGCTGTCACGGTCTCTGTGCGGTGTGGCCATCAGGGTCTCCATCGTCGGGGTGGTGGCATAACTCCTGCAATTCTCCTCGCTCACCGGCGAGCGCCGCGTCGTTCCGCGGCTGCCTGGCCGCCACTGGGAATCCAGCAGGAGTTATGCGCGCCAGCCGAGCAGCTGGCCGGCCAGGGCGCTGAGGCCGGCCAGCACCAGGAAGACGCCGAGCAGCAGCACCGTGACCACCGTGATCAGCGGCATGTGCTGCACCAGCCACATCCGCAGGCGCACCAGCCAGGCGCGTACCCGAGGGCCGCCGAACGCGTAGGCGAGCACCGGTCCGAGCATGGTGATGGAGGCCAGTGCGGTGAACAGGGCCACCGAGAGCAGGATGCCGGTGGGGTCGGAGTGGGCGCCCAGGATCACCACTCCGGCGGCGGCGGCCATCACGAGATTCTTGGGCCTGAACGCGGCGTAGCCGACCCCGATGATGGTCGCGCGCGCCGGAGACAACCGGTCCAGGGCATTCAGCCAGCGCGGCAGCGGCACCTCCGCGCCTCGTGCGGGCCGGTCATGCCATTGCACCAGTCCCAGCACGATGAGGGCGACCCCGAGCACCAGCGGCACAGCCACCTGCAGGGCCCGGGTACCGGCCGACCTGTCGTGCGGCAGCAGCGACGACAGCAGCGCGAGCAGGGTGGCCGACATCAGCACCCCGAGGAACCACCCGATGCTGAATCCCGCGGCCGCCTTGAAGCCGTCGGGAGCGAGCAGCATCAGCAGCAATCCCGCCAGCGGCAGCGGGCTCAGCGCGATGGTCAGCGCCAGCGGCAGCAGCTGCCCCCACTCGCCCATCTCGCACCTCCCCTATAGCATCGGCTCTTGCAGCGGCTATTGCAGCGACGAGGTCAGCCTGGCCAGGTTGTCGAACACCTTGGCGCTGGTCGGCCGGTCGAGCCAGTCGGCCAGGTCGACCTTGCTGCTGTTGGCACGGTAGCCGTCTTGCACCACGCGCATCCGCTGCACGAAATCGGCGCCGTGCACGAGCACCGAGACCTCCATGTTCAGGCTGAACGAACGGATGTCCATATTGCTCGAGCCCACCACCGACACGTCGTCGTCGATGGTGAAGTGCTTCGCGTGCAGAACCGTGGGCTCCGCATAGAGGTAGATCGACACCCCGGCCCGCAACAGCTCCTCGTAGTACGACCTCTGCGCGTGGTAGACCAGCGCCTGGTCGCCGATGTGGGAGGCGAACAGCTCCACCTCCACCCCGCGCGAGGCCGCCGTGACGATGGCGAGCATCGTCGACTCCTCGGGCACGAAGTAGGGGCTGGTGATGCTGACCCGGTGCTCGGCCTTGTGGATGAGCATGGCGTAGAGCTTGAGATTGTTGTCGTTGTCGAAGCTCGGGCCGCTCGGCAGCACCTGCGCGTCGAGCAGGTCCGGCGCGGGATCGAGCACGATGGGCGAGGTGTCGAACGGCAGGATCTGGTCGGTTTCGCTGAACCAGTCGGCGAGGAACACGGCGTTCAGCTCGCGCACGGCGGGCCCCTCGATGCGCATCATCAGCTCGTGCCAGCGCAGCCCGCGCTTGAGGTTGCCCGGCTTGAGGTAGGTGGGGTCGATCATGTTCTGCGAGCCGCTGAAGCCCAGCCGCCCGTCGACGACCAGCAGTTTGCGGTGATTGCGCATGTCCGGCCGGCGCCACTGGCCCTTCCAAAAGCGCAGCGGCAACAGGGCGTGCCACTCGGCGCCCATCGCCGCGAACGCCGCGATGGTCTCTTTGCGGCGGGGCAGCATCAGGCAGGCCAGGTAGTCGGAGAGCACCTTCACCCGCACGCCGCGCTGCACGGCCCTGGCCAGGGCGTCGAAGAACGGCTGGGTGACGGTGTCCTGCACCAGGATGTAGAACTGCACGTGCACGAAGTCGGTGGCCTCGTCGACGGCCTGCGCCATCCGGTCGATCGAGTCCTCGTAGTCGGGCAGCAGTTCCACCCGGTTGCCGCCGACCATCGGCAGCGCGCCGAGGGTACGGTTCAGCCGCACCGCCGAGCCGAGCCAGGCCGGCCACTCGTCGCGGTGGCTCACCTGGTCGAGACCCTCGGTGCGGGCCAGGATCAGTTGGTTCACCTCGTGCTGTTTCTCGCGGCGGCGGCGCGGTAGCCGGCCCACCCCCACCAGCAGGAAGATCAGCACGCCGAGGTAGGGAATGAAGATGATCGCCAGCACCCAGGCGATGGCCGCGGAGGGCCGCCGGTTGGCGGAGACGTACACCGTGGCGATGAGCACGAACAGGGCGTGCAGCGCCACGAGCAGCCAGGCGCCGGCCTGAAAATCCGCCATCCGTTCCTCCTTGGGCTCGTCGCGAACGCTTCGTCGCGAGCGGGCTCGTCGTGAACCTACACCGGCCTTACCGGGGGCACGACAGCATCCCCGCGGCGTCGGCGGGCCCGCGCCGTTGCCCGCGCCGCCTGGAGGCATTACATTGCCCTGTGCGGCGAACGCCGCATCTGCGTCATGCTCCGCACTCTGCACGGCGCCCCACCGGTCGAGAGGTGACCCGCATGGCAACCCATTCCCCCACTCGGTTCCTGGTCGCCTCGGCTGCCCTGCTGCTGCTGGCCGGATGCACGATCGTCACGCCCGATTCCGAGTCGCCGTCCGGCTCGGTGCAGCCGGGTGCGCTCGTGGGCACCTGGGTGCTCGACCAGAGCTTTGACAGCCCGGAGCAGCCGTACGTCTCGTTCGTGCAGGACAACACCTGGAGCGCTTCCGACGGCTGCAACCGGGTGCAGGGCACCTGGGAGGTCGGCAGCGACGGCGCCCTGACCACGACCTCAGGGCCGCAGACGATGATGGCCTGCGAGGGCGCCCAGCTGCCGTTGGCGGTCAGCCGCAGCACCCGGGTGGAGGTTGACGGCGACACCCTGGTCATCCACAGTTCATACGACTCGACGGTGACCACCCTGGTGCGCTCGACGGACCGCACCGTGGGGCCGCAGGGCCTACCGATCGGCTACTGGGTCGAATCGAACACCCCGACGGCGCCGTTCCTGTCGATCCAGGCCGACGGCAGCTACTCGGGCAACGACGGCTGCAATGTGATCACCGGCACCTGGGAGCAGGCCGACGACGAGGCGATCGTCTTCACCGGCGGCGCCATGACCCTGATGGCCTGCGAGGGCGTGGACCAGTGGTTGAGCCAGGCTGCCCAGGGACGGGTGCAGGCCGGCGTGATGACGTTGCAATCCGCAGACGGCACCGTGCTCGGCCAGCTCACGGCCCGGTAGACCCGCCGAAACCCGCTGAAAGGAGACATCGCGTGGGCGCTTACCCGATTACCATCGTGCTCATCGTGGCCGGTGCCATCGCACTGATCTTCCTGCTCAGGTTCGGCATCCGCCAGAACGCTGCGGCGTCCGCCGTGGACCCGAACCCGGATGCCACCGGCGCGCTGGCCGTGCTCAGCTTCGTGCTGGCGCTGATCCTGCCGGTGATCGGGGTGGTGCTGGCGCATGTGACGCTGTCCCGCATCGCCCGTGGTGAGGCCAGCGGACGAGTGTTCGCCTTCGCGGCCCTGTGGGTGGGTTACGGCCTGCTCACGCTGGAGCTGGCCGTGGTCGTGTTCCTGTATCAGAACAACTATTGGACCTGACCGGCGCGGGCCCGGCGGGGCGTGGCCCGCCGGGCGTGGTCGTCTGGCGGGTTAGTACCAGTTCATCGCCTGCGAGTGCGACCAGGCCGCGCACGGGCTGCCGTAGGAGCCCTTGATGTAGTCCAGGCCCCAGGCGATCTGGGTGCTGGCGTTCGTGGCCCAGTCGGAGCCGGCCGAGGCCATCTTGCTGCCGGGCAGCGCCTGCGGGATGCCGGTGGCCCCGCCGTTGTCGTTGTAGGCCGTGTACTTCCACTCGGATTCCTTCTGCCAGAGCTGAACCAGGCAGGAGAACTGGGATTCGCCCCAGCCGTACCGCTCTGCGGCCAGGCTCGCGGCGGTGGCCTTCGCCCCGGCGGGGGTGTTGCCAGCGGCCACGGCCTCGGCAGCGGCCTGGGCCTCTGCGGCGGCCTGCGCTTCGGCGGCGGCCTGCGCGGCGGCGGCCTCCACGGCCACCCGGTCCGCCTCGGCGGCGGCGGCCTGCACAGTCGCGGTCTGCTCCTTCACCTGTGAGGTGAGCGCGGAGACCTCCTTGAGCGGCATCGAGATGTAGCCGGCCAGCGAGCTGGTGGTGCTCGACAGGGCCGACGCATCCACCTTGTCGGCGGCGGCGGCGAGGGCGCTGTCTGCGCCGACGAGGGCAACGGATGCGGCGAGGTGGGTCTTGCTGATGGCGGCGGCCTTCGCGGCGGCGCGCTCGTCACGCTCCTGCTGGGCCTGCTGCTGCTGATCGGCGACCGCGGACTGCACGGTGAAGCCGGTGCCGGCCACCACTCCGGCCAGGACGAGTCCGCCGGCCAGGAGGGTGAGGCGCTTGGAGCGGGTGCGGCGGGTCTTCCGCTCGGCTCGGGTACTGCTGGTGCTGGTGCTGGTGGTGCTGGTGCTGGTGCTGCTGGTGTTTTCGGGCGTGGTGTTCAGAGAATTATCGGGGCGCATAGACTTCCAGATCGTGAGTGGGGGTGCGCTCTGAGGCGGCACGCTCACTGCTCGGTGGGCCCACGCGCGCTGATCGGCGCGGGCAAGCGGCCTAGCCTGCCTATGCAAACTGGGCAGAACCTCAGTTTTTCCTGCCAAACCCATGTGAACGGGTATTGCAAGGTGTCCCGATCCGGGCCTGTTTTGCCCTCTTAACGCCTGGCCAGCGCGTCTTTTTGCCTCCGGGGTGCCACGACTGCCGATTGCCTGCTGGCGGTAGCGTGGATTGATGCCCACTTCAGACCAGACTCCGCAGACCGAAACCGCTCCCGCCACCGCTTCGGCCACAGCTTCAGCCGGAGCGCGCACCAGCGCCGAGCGCCTCATCGCGGCCATCGAGAGCATCAATGACCTGGACGTCGCCAACTCCCCCGAACCCGACCGTGCGGCCGTGATCGAGCTCATCGACCTGATCAACGACGAGCAGCGCTCCAGCCTGCTGTTCGCCCTGCTGCTGGAGCGCATCCGCATCGGTGCCTGATCTCACCGGAACGCCCATCGGGCAGCGCACCCTGGATCTGGCGAAGACCGCCGACTGGTACCGGCGCTTCAGATTGAACGAGACACCCGGGCAGTCCGAGCTGTACGCCGAGTGGGCCGCCGGGGTCGAGACCGACGCCGAGGTGCTCGCCCTGATCATCGGGTTGCCCCGGCCCAAGCGCCAGCCGAACCTCGTCTTCGCCTGCGCGCGCTTGCTCGGGGCGCCGTTGGCTGGCTATCCGGTCTTTCGTCTCTGGCTCGTCGAGCACTGGCCGGCGATCGCCGCCGAGGCGCGGGTGCGCGCCACCCAGACCAACGAGCCGCGCCGGCTCACCGCGATCATGCCGGTGCTCGCCTCGATCGGCCCGAGCGTGGCTCTGATCGAGGTGGGCGCCAGCGCCGGGCTCTGCCTCTACCCCGACAGGTACAGCTACGACTATGCGGGCCGGCGGGTGGATCCCGTGGACGGACCAAGCCCCGTGCTGCTGCGCACCGAGAGCACCGGGCCGGTGCCGGTGCCGGAGCATCCGCCCGAGGTCGTCTGGCGGGCCGGCCTGGATCTGAATCCGCTCGACGTGCGCGTCCCCGACGACGTGCGCTGGCTCCAGACCCTGATCTGGCCCGAGCAGGTCGAGCGCCGCCGCCGACTGGATGCCGCGATGTCGATTGTGCGCCGCGACCCGCCACTGCTTGCGGCCGGGGACGCCGCCCAGGGTCTGGAGGCGCTGGTGGCGCTCGCGCCCACCGGGGTGCCGCTGGTCATCGTCAGCCCCGCCGTACTGGTCTATCTGGCTCCGGAGCAGCGGGCTGCCTTCACGACGGCGGTGACCGGACTCGGCCGGTGGATCTCGCTGGACGCTGTGGGCGTGCTGCCCCAGGTGGACGCGCTGCTGCCGCAGGCGGCCGAGCCGGGCGACTTCATGGTGTCGCTCGACGGCCGGCCGGTCGCCACGTGCGGCCCGCACGGCCAGACCCTCCACTGGATCGACGCCTAGACAGAGGGTCGCCGGGCACGCTCCTACACTGGACTCATGCGTGCACTCGTGGTCCACACCCCAGGGGGCCCGGATGCCCTCACCCTCGACACCGTTCCCGACCTGGTCGTCGGCGCCGGTGATATCCGCATAGCGGTGGCCGCGGCCGGCGTGAACCGGGCCGACGTGCAACAGCGGCTGGGCCTCTACCCGTCCCCGGCCGGGGCGCCCCAGTGGCCGGGCCTGGAAGTGTCTGGCACCGTCACCGAGATCGGCCTCGCCGTGACCCGTTTCGCCGTCGGCGACAGGGTCTGCGCCCTGCTGGCCGGCGGCGGCTACGCCACCGAGGCCGTGGTGCACCAGGACCTCGCCCTGCCCGTGCCCGACGGCCTCGACCTCGTCGACGCCGCCGCGCTGCCGGAGGCTCTGGCCACGGTGTGGTCGAACGTGTTCATGAGCGCGGGTCTCAGGGCCGGGCAGACCCTGCTGGTGCACGGCGGCGCCAGCGGCATCGGCACCACAGCCATCCAGCTGGCCCGGCTGGCCGGCGCCCGGGTGCTGGTCACGGCGGGCTCCGCCGCGAAGCTGGCCGTGTGCGGTCAGCTCGGCGCCGAGGTGCTCATCAACTACCGCGAGCAGGACTTCGTCACCGAGGTGCTCGCCGCCACCGGCGGTCTCGGCGCCGACGTGATCCTCGACATCATGGGCGGCTCCTACGCCGCCCGCAACGTGGCGGCGCTCGCCCTGGGCGGCACCATCATGGTGATCGCGAACCAGAGCGGCGAGGACGCCGTCTTCAACCCGTTCCACCTCATGCAGAAACGCGGCCGTTACTGGGGCACCACCCTGCGTGCCCGGCCCGCCGTGGAGAAGGCGGCCATCATGGCCGACCTGCTCACGCGAGTGTGGCCGTGGTTGCAGTCCGGCGCGCTGCGCCCCGTGGTCGACAGCCGGTTCGCGTTCGCCGACGCGGCGGATGCGCATCGCCGGCTGGAGGCATCCGCTCACGTGGGCAAGATCGTGCTGGTGCCCTGAGCCGGGCAGGGTTGGTAGGTCAGGTGCGCGATGCCGCGAGGCACACCCGGTTGCGGCCGGCCGCCTTGGCGTCGTAGAGGGCGGCGTCGGCGCGACCGAGCCAGCGGGAGACGCTTTCGCCCTGTTTGAGCAGTGCGACCCCCACGCTCGCGGTGCAGCGGAGCCCGGCGGTGACGACGCCCCACGGGTGGGTGCGCACCTCACCGAGCAGCCGCTCGCAGATCTGCACGGCCTGCTCGACGGTTGTATTGCCGAGCACCAGCAGGAATTCCTCGCCGCCGACCCGCACCGCGAGGTCGGTGTCGCGGGTGGCCGCGCCGAGGATCGCGGCCATGGTCGTGAGGACCCTGTCGCCGGTGGCGTGGCCGTGCTCGTCGTTGACCCGCTTGAAGTGGTCCATGTCGACCATCACCGCGCAGAGCGGCTCCGAACGGTCCCTGGCGTTCTTCATCATCTCGGGCAGCTGCCGGTCGAGTGCGCGACGGTTGGGCAGCCGGGTGAGCGGGTCGGTGTGGGCCTGCTGGTCGAGTTCCTCGGCACGGATGCGCTGCATCTCGGCTTCCAGATGCGAGCGCTGCGCCTCGTGCCTGGCCTGCTCGATCTCAAGGGAGTTGATCAGCATGCGGGACTGCAACCCGGCGGTCTGCCTGGTGAGCCCGAGCATCAGCACGTGCAGCTGCTCGTGGTGCCGCAGGGCCTGCTCGAACCGGCCGGCGGTCTGGTGCATCTCGTAGAGCGACCTGTGCAGCTTCACCTTCAGCGCCGCGTCCTCGGCCACCGACGGGTCGGCGAGCTGGGCATCCATCATGGCGCACGCCACGTCGATGCGACCCTCGGCCTGCGCCACTTCGGCCAGCTGCGCGTCGTTGTTCACGGCCAGGTTGCGGTACCCGTTGGTGATGGCGATGGTCTTGGACCGACCGGCCTGACGCCTGGCCTCGGCGTGTTCGCCGAGCTCGATGAGGAACCCGACGAGGTTGGTGCGGGCAATCGTCTCGTAGAACGCGTGCCGTTGTTCCACCGAGTGCGCCACGGCCGCGCGGGTGATCACGAGGCCGTCACGCAACGTCGCTGACGAGTCTTCGCCCTTCGCGCGCTGCACGCGGGCGATCTCCAGGTAGCTGTCGCCCAGGTTGTTGCGCGCGGCGAACGCGGCCTCGGGGTCGTCGAGGGCGTCCGCCAGGGCCAGGGCCTGCCGGCCCAGCTCGATGCTGCGCTCCGCGTCGCCGAGCGCCTGGTGCACCATCGACGAGCGGGACAACGCCCAGAACTCGGCGGTGCGACTGCCGCAGGCCCGCGCCGCCTCGAGGGCGCCGAGCACATGGCTGAGCGCGGGCTCCTCCAGCGCGGTCTCGTGGAACGCCAGCGCGAGCGTGCAGTGCACAGTGGATTGAGCGAGCAGGTCGCCACTGGCGGTGAGGTACTCCATGGCGAGCAGACCGTGCCGCACCGAGGCCTCGAACTCGCCCAACCGCAGCCGGTGGCCGGAGAGCAGCTGCCGGGCCCGCGCCTCCTGCGCCGGCGTGATGAACGGGTCGGCGAGAACCCGTTCGGCCTGCGCGGCGCCGGACTGGTGCTGTCCGTCGCGGTTGGCCTGGGCGCACTCGTCGAGCAGGGCGTTGATCGTGGCGGATCGTGCCGGCGAGCGCCCGGGGCCGTGCGCCTGCTGCTGCAGGATGGCCTCGCTGGCCGGTGCGGGCAGGTCGGCGAGTTCAACGAAGCCGCCAGGCAGGGTCATGGCCCGGCCGCCGTCTGCCGAGTTGAGGTCGGCGATGCCATCGGCCACCGAATCGGTCGCGGCGAGCAGGGCGTCGGATGACGTCGGTTCGGACTGCACGGTGGCGCCGGCCGGGAGCGGGGCGAACAGGTCATCGGGAACGGTCATCGCGGACCACCGCGGTTCGCGCGACCCGTGCCGGCCGGCACCGCGAGCATCCGTGCCGTCTCATCGCCACCGGTAGACAGGCTGAGCGCACCGCCCGCTGGTCTCCGCGGGAAGTGCTGCGACGGTACGCCAAATGCGTTCACGGCTCAGTCCCCAAACTGCTCGTACCCACGAACCTAGCAGCGCGACGGCGGCCGCCGAGGCGGCTACGCGCTCTGCGTCTCCCCCGTTCACGGGTGATTTTCACCTCGGCTGATCGCGCTCTCATGGCAGCCTCGAAGGCAGCGCATCGGCGGCACACAGCCTCGGCCCGGTCAGCGCCAGCCCAGGTCGGGAGCGACGAAGCGCAGCACCGAGTCGAGCAGCTGGGCGTTGAAGTCCACGCCGAGCTGGTTGGGCACTGTGAGCAGCACCGTGTCGGCGGCCTGCACCGCGGCATCCTGCGCCAGCTGCTCGACGAGCACGTCGGGTTCGCCGATGTAGCTCTTGCCGAACCGGGCCAGGCCGCCGTCGAGGCGGCCCACCTGGTCGCGGTTGTCGGCCTGCGCGCGCAGACCGAAGTAGCGCCGGTCCAGCTCGGTGACCAACGGCATGATGCTGCGGCTCACCGACACCCGCGGGGTGCCGGGGTGACCGGCATCCGCCCAGGCCTGCCTGAAGATGGCGATCTGCTCGGCCTGCAGGTCGCCGAAGTCGGCGCCGGTGTCTTCGGTGAGCAGGGTGGAACTCATCAGGTTCATGCCCTGCTCCCCGGTCCACTTGGCGGTGGCGCGGGTGCCTGAACCCCACCAGATGCGCTCGGCCAGGCCGGGTGACTGCGGTTGGATGGCGAGCAGGCCGCTGTGCCCGGTGAGCTGCGGGTTCGCGTTGGCGACCCCGGCCCCGGCGATGGCCTGGCGGAACCGTGCGGTGCGCTCCCTGGCGTCATCGGCGTCGCTGGTGCCGGGCGCCGGCAGGTGACCGAACGCCTCGGCGCCGCGCAGCGCGGTCTCGGGTGAGCCGCGGCTGAGGCCGAGCTGCAGCCGTCCGTTGCTGATCAGGTCGGTGATCGCGGCCTCTTCGGCCATATAGAGGGGGTTCTCGTAGCGCATGTCGATCACGCCGGTGCCCAGCTCGATGCGGCTGGTGCGGGCCGCCATCGCGGCGAGCAGCGGGAACGGAGAGGCAAGTTGCGGGGCGAAGTGATGCACCCGAACGGATGCGCCGTCCACGCCGAGCTCCTCGGCCGCCACGGCGAGTTCCACCGTCTGCAGCAGGGCATCCTGCGCGGTGCGCACGAGCGAGCCCGGCACGGCCTGGTAGTGGCCAAAGGACAGGAACCCGATCTTCTTCATGGTTGCTGCAGCGTTCCGGGCCCGCGAGGTATTCCCCGAGGCTCCGCCGGTTTGCGGCCCTCATCCGCGGTTCTGGTGGCTTGCCCCGCACAGCGGCGCCTCCCCCGCGCAACGGCGCCTCCCCCGCACAGCGGCCGGAACGGGCGATCTGCGGGGTAAGCGCCGCTATGCCCATGGCGCGCCACCCGCACAGCGGCGCCTGACCCGCACACCGGGCCACGCCGGCAAACCCGCGGATGCTGCCTCGGGTCGCTGGCCCGACGACCCGCCTCATACTGGCAAGCTGTGCTCATGCGGCATCTGTTTCTGGACTTCTTCGGCACCCTCGTCAACTACGCGGACTCCCGCGCCGGGCAGGGCTACGCCGACACGCACGCCAGCATGCGGGCGTTGGGTGCAACCGGCACCGAGCAGGAGACCGCCGCCGCCTGGTTGGATGCGTTCCACCAGCTCAACGTGGAGTCCGACGTCGACCACCGCGAGTTCACCATGGAGGAGTTGTCCAGGCGCGCCATCGTGCAGCTGCTCGGCCGCGAGCCCGACGCCGCCGAGATCGCCGACGGCGCCACCAGCAACATGGCGGACTGGGAGCGCGGTGTGGTGCTCATTCCCGGCATGGCCGAGACCCTCAAAGAACTGGGCCAGACGTTCACGCTCACGATCGTGTCCAACACGCACAGCGCATCCGTCGTGCCGCGCCAGCTGGCGGCCATGGGCGCCACCGACCTCATCGCCAACATCGTGACGTCGCTGGAGGTGGGTTTTCGCAAGCCCCATTCGGCGATCTACCACGAGGCCCTCGCCCGGGCGGATGCCGACCCGGCCCGGGTGATCTTCGTCGGCGACACCTGGGACGCCGACTTTGACGGCCCGCGGGCGCACGGCATGGAGGCCGTGCTCGTGTCCGCCGCCCCGCGTGACGGGGTGCCGGAGACCCGCCGGGTCAGCTCGGTGCTCGATCTGCCCGACCTGCTCTCGTTCCGCTACCCGAGCACCCGCCCGGTCAGCACCCGCGGGCTGGCATAGAGCGGCTATCCGCGCAGCGACGCCCCGCGCAGGGCTCCCCAGCCGAGGCCGAAGGCCAGCGCCGCGGGAATCAGCAGGGCGGCGAAGAAGCTCGCCGTGGGCAGGCCGATCAGCCACTCGATGAGCGGCGGAGCCGCCCCGGTGAGCACGGCGATCGCGATGAGCCCGAGCACCACGAGGGCCACGGCCACCCACAGCACCAGCATTCCCATCGCCCGCCACCGGGCATGGACCGCGGCGAAGGCCGAGGTGACGGCGAAGATCAGAACCTGCAGGCTGAACAGTGACAGCCAGACGGTGCCGACGCCGACGTCGGCGAGCCAGAGCGCCGTGAAGTGGTGGAAAACGACGCCGGATGCGTTGATGGCCCGCTCGATCTCGGTGAGGATCGCCCAACCGGCGGCGTTGAAGGCCGCGATCACCAGATAGGTGAGGAGCGTGCCCAGGGCGTACTCCCGGCGGGTGATGCTGAAACTCATCGCGAACGGGAAGACCGCGCTCACGGCCTGCACGCCCACCACGGCCAGGTACCAGAGCGGCGAGAGCACCGCCCAGCTGTACCCCATGCCCTCCAGGGCCTGTTGGCGGTCGGCGCCGGGCACCGACGCCGCGACGATGAGCAGCGCCACAACGATCGAGACGATCAGGGCGACGCCGGTGATGATCCACGGGATGCCGATGTAGGTGAGTCGGTTGACGAGGTGCAAGCGCATCACCTTGGTGATCCGGTGTCGGCTGGCCGGGTAGGTCACCGACGGTGCTGTGCTGATGGCGGTCATGACGGGCTCCTCACTCGAAGACGACGGATGCCACGGCGGAGCGCGGCGTGGACGGGTTGGTCAGGTCGACGATCAGTTGCTGGAAGGACACGGGGGCGACCTCGAGGCCCGCGGCGACGGCGGCACGGTGGTCGGCGGCGCTCAGCCGGCCCGAGATGGTCACGGTGGCCAGCCCGCCGAGGGTGTCCCGGTGCAACACCTCGCGGCCCTCGGCGAAACTGTCGACGTCGCCGGCCCGACCGGCCACGGCCGACGCGCTGCCGCGCAGGCTCTCGGCGCTCTGGTCGAGCAGGAGTCGCCCCTCGTCGAGCACCAACACGTGCTCGAGCAGGTTGCTCACCTCGTCGATCAGGTGGGTCGACAACAGCACGGTGCGGGGCTGCTCGGCGTAGTCCGCCAGCAGGGTGTCGTAGAAGGTGTGCCGGGCCACGGCATCCAGGCCGAGGTAGGGCTCGTCGAAGATCGTCACGGGCGCCCGGCTGGCCAGCCCCAGGATGACCCCGAGGGCGGACTGCTGGCCGCGGGACAGCTTTCTCACGTCACGCTTCAGCGGCAACCGGAACTTGCCCACGAGATCGTCGGCGAAGGCGGCGTCCCAGTTGGCGAAGAACCAGGGCGCCCCGGCCAACACGTGCCGGGCCTGGTAACCGTCCGGGTAGCGCTGGCCCTCCGAGACGAAGCACATCTGCTGCAGCACGGTGCTGTTCTCCACGGGGTCCTCGCCGAAGACGCGGGCGCTGCCCGCGCTCGGGAATTCCTGGCCGGTGAGCATCCGCATCAGCGTGGTCTTGCCGGCGCCGTTGCGCCCGAGCAGCCCGCAGATGATGCCCGGCTGCAGAGAGAACGTCACGTCCGTGAGCGCCGAGACGTCCCGGTAGGTGCGGCTGAGGCCATCCACCTGGATGACCGGGGTCTGGCTGTTCATCGTGTCTCCTTTTCACTGAGCTGGTTGTCGATGAGCTGGGTGTCTATGAGCTGGGTTTTCATGAGCTGGGTGAGGTGGTCGGGCGTGATGCCCAGGCTGGCGGCTTCGGCGAGCATCGGGGCGATGTACTCCAGCACGAACAGCTCGCGCCGCCGCGTCGTGATGCGGTCCCGGGCCCCGGTGGCCACGAACATGCCGATTCCGCGCCGTTTGTAGAGGATGCCCTGCTCGACGAGCAGGTTGACGCCCTTGCCGGCGGTGGCCGGGTTGATGCGGTAGTACATCGCGAATTCGTTCGTCGACGGCACCTGAGCCTCCTCGCTGAGCGCGCCGGACAGGATGTCGTTCTCGACCCGTTCAGCGATCTGCTGGAATATCGGTCGACCTTCATCCATCACGGTGCGAACCTCCACGGTTAGTTACCTAACTAATGAACCACAGCACCTGAGGTTGCGCAAGGCCCAGGTGCGAGGTCCCGCTCAGCCGACTGGGTAAGCTCGGCGAATGGTTACAGAGGGGTTCCGCATCCGGACGACGCACGTGGATGACTGGCGTGAGGTGCGTGCGCTGCGCCTGGAGATGCTGCGGGACACCCCGATCGCGTTCGGCGAGACGCTGCAGGATGCCGAGGGCCACACCGAGAACGAATGGCGGATGCGCGCCGCCCGCGGCACCGCCGAGCACGGTATCGCCCTGGTCGCGATCGACCCCGCGGGACGCTGGGTGGGCACCATGGGCGGCTACGTGCCGGATCCGGGCACCGGTGCGCTGCTCGTGGGCGTCTACGTGACGCCCGACCACCGCGGTCGCGAGTCCGGTGTCTTCGACGCCCTGCTCCTCGCCATCCAGGACTGGGCACGCGGCGAGGGCGACCGGCTGACCCTGCACGTGCACGAGGACAACTCCCGCGCCCGCGCCGCCTACCTGCGCCGCGGTTTCGCCGAGACCGGGCACCGGGTGCAGTACGTTCTCGACGCCAGCGCCATGGAGATCGAGATGGTCAAGCCGCTCTAACGGCCGCCGCCGCCACCGCCGCCACCACCACCGCCGGAGAACCCGCCGCCGAAGGATCCCCCCGAGAAGCTGCCGCCGCCGCTGCTCGACCAGGACGACGGCGTCGGCGTGGGCGTCTCAGTGGTGTGCACCGAGTCGACGATGCCGTTGAGGGCCGAGGCCAGGTAGATGCCGCTGAATGCGTTCTGGGAGAGGAACCAGTCCGGTGCCGCCGTGGCCCGGTCGTAGTAGACGGCCAGCTCCGCCGCCCACTCCTTTTCGACGCCCCAGAGCACCGCGAACGGCAGCAGCTTCTCGTAGAGCTTGACCAGTTCAACGGTGTCGGGGCCGGTCGCCGCGAGCGCCGCCGGTGCGGCGGAGGCGCCGGGCTCCGCGGGTGGCACGGGTTCCGTGCCCGGGACGGCGCGCGGCACGGTGACCCGCAGCGCACCCTCCGGGCTCTGCAGCATGCGGAACCTGTCGGCCTCGGCCAGCTCCAGGTACACCTTCATTCCAGTGAGGTAATCACGCTGGTCCACCCCGGCGGCGCTGAGCAGCACCGGCCGGCGGGCAGCCGCGAACGCCACGAGCAGGCTGGCGCCGGCGACAGCCACCAGCGGGAACCTCCACCCCACAGGCAGGTTGCCGAACGCGAGCAGGGCTACGACGATCACCACGAGGGCGCCGAGCCCGGTGAGCAGCCACATTCGGGCGCGGGTCAGGGCGGGCCGGGCGCGCCAGCCGCGGGCGATGTTGCGGGTGGTGGCATCCGCTGTCGCTGCGGCCAACCCGCGGGCGAGGTTGTCGTTGGTGACGCCGAGTTCGCACACCGCGCCCGCGGTCAGGCCGGGGAAGAAGGTGGCGAGCAGGGCCAGCTCCTGGTCGTCGACGCCGTCGGCACTGAGCAGCTGCAGTGTGTAGTCGCCGCCGTCCGCGCTCACCGGGTAGTCCAGGATGCGCACCTTGCCGCGCACCGCGAAACTCACGATCTGCGCGGCCATGGCCGACCGCGGCCGGCCGATGAGGTCCGCGGCCTCGAGGAGGTTGAGTCCGGCCGGCACGCTGTACTGGGCGATGACGGTGCCGCGCCCCTTCGGCTCGCGCGGCCGTAGGAACACCCGCGCGAGAGCGTAGGCGGCGCCGAGCAGGCCCACCCCGAGCAACACGAACGGAAACCCGATGCCGCCACCCGGCCACACGAAGCCGGGCTGATAGTCCGAGTCGGGCCGCGCCTCGGCGGGCACCTGCACGAAGGTGCCGGCCGTGAAGCCGATGGCCACGGTGAGGTTCTCCCCCGGGCCCAGATCGGTGGCCTCGGCGGTGAACATCTGGCCGGCCGGGTCCGCGGCGTCGGGGTCGGCCTCCTGCACGATCTGGCACTCGCCGCTCTCGCCCTGCGCCCCGACGTAGCAGGCGGTGTTGCCGGTGAGGAAGGGGGCGATTGCCGGGTCGACGTGCACGCGGGCGGCCACGACGCCGAACGGCTGGTCGAAGCCGGTGCCGTTGGTGTCCCAGTACAGCTCGTCGTCGTTGGTATCGGCGAACGCGCGCACGACGTTCTGCTGGGTGTAGGTGATCACGTAGGTCTGGGTGCCGCGCACGAACTCGTCGGTGCCGAGGGCGAGTTCGGTGAAGCCGCCGTTGGTGCTGGCCTCGAAGGGCACCGGGGCGCCCTGGGCATCAGTGACGGATTCGACGGTGGTGTGCAGCGGCACACCGTCGTAGTCGTTGGGGATGGCGCGGATGATGCCGCGGTTCTGGTCGAAGTCGGGGAACACGGCGATGAAGGATTCCACCGTGCGCAGGGTGGAGTGGCCTGCGGCGTCGCGGCCCAGGAAGTACTCCCCCGCGTAGCCGGCGAAGCTGAAGTCCGAGGTGTCGGCGCTGACGGCGGCGCGCACACCGCCCGCCAGAACCGGCGCCGTGACAGCGCTCGGCGCTACAGCGCTCGGCGTGACAGCGCTCGGCGTGACAGCGCTCGCCGCCAGGGGTGCACCGACCGCCACCGCGGCGGCGACGACGAGAGCAGACAGGACCTTCAGAAGACGAGTCACGCCTCCGAGCCTAGTGACCCCCTCACGGCGATCTCGAAAGTCCGCCGCTCCACGACGGTCCCCTCCGGCAGGTCCTCGGCCACGGCCAGCATCCAGTCGACAAAATCGGCCACCGGCAGGTCGCTGCAGTCGGGACACCATCCCATCAGTTCAAGACCGGCCATCGACGCGGCGAGGTATTCCTCCCGAGTAAGCCCGTGGATCTCCCGCACCAGCGCCGTCGTGGTGTGCCTGGTCGAACTCAGTCCGGAGAACGAACGGCCGCACCCGCAGGCTCCGTCCGGGTCCCGCTCGCTCGCCGAGCACAGGGGATGCAGCCACACAAGTTCGCCCTCGATGCAGTTGGCAAAGTCCGTTGCCCGTTCCCCCTGAGTCACCGATGTCGCCACAAGCACCCTCATGATCTGCTCCGTTTTCTCGGCACGAGGGTTGATGAGTAGGTGACGAAAGGCTAAACGCAACCACCGACATCAGCCCCGCGCCCGACCCGCGGTGGGGGCACGCCGGGCCGGGGCACGGCGTGCCCGGCGACACCGCAGGCTCGGAGCCTAGAAGCCCTCGGGCGCGTGCGGGCGGTAGGGGGCGGCGAGCCGGGCCAGCTCGTCGTCGGTGAGGGTGAGCTCGACGGAGGCGACGGCATCCGTGAGGTGATGCGCCTGGGTGGCGCCCACGATGGGCGACGTCACCGCCGGCTGCTGACGCACCCAGGCCAGGGCCACCTGCGCGCGCGGAATCCCGCGCTCGGCGGCGACCTCGGCCACCGCGGCGGCGATCTCGCGGTCGCCCTCCTCCTGCTGTTTGTAGAGGGTTTGGCCGAAGTTGTCGGTTTCGGAGCGGCTGGTGGTCTCGTCCCAATCGCGGGTGAGCTTGCCGCGGGCCAGGGGGCTCCAGGGCAGCACGCCCACACCCTGGTCGAGGCAGAAGGGCAGCATCTCGCGCTCCTCCTCCCGGTTGAGCAGGTTGTACTGGTCCTGCATCGACACGAAGCGGGTGAACCCGGCCAGGTCGGCGGTGTACTGGGCCTTGGCGAACTGCCAGGCGTACATCGACGAGGCGCCGATGTAGCGGGCCTTGCCGGCCGTGACCACGTCGTGCAGCGCCTCCATGGTCTCCTCGATCGGCGTCAACGGGTCCCACCGGTGGATCTGGTACAGGTCCACGTGGTCGGTGCCCAGCCGGGTGAGGCTGTGGTCGATCTCGGCCAGGATCGCGCGGCGCGAGAGTCCGGCGCCGTTCGGGCCCGGCCGCATGCGCCCGTGCACCTTGGTCGCCAGCACATACTCGTCGCGGGTGCTGAAGTCGCGCAGCGCCCGGCCCAGGATCTCCTCGCTGCTGCCATCGGAGTAGACGTTGGCAGTGTCGAACGTGGTGATGCCGGCTTCCAGCGCCTGCTGGATCAGCGGCCGGCTGGTCTCCTCGGGCAGGGTCCAGGAGTGGGTGCCGCGCATCGGGTTGCCAAAGCTCATGCAGCCCACCGTGATGGCCGACACCTCGAGGCCGGTGTTGCCCAAACGAACGTATTTCATGGGTTCCCTTCGTGGCGCGGATGCGAATCCGATAGCGCGGTCTGCCCTGCTCGACCTCCATTGTGTCTACCGCGTGGGCATCCTGGCGTCAATCGCAGGGGGCGGGCGGGCGGGTGCGAGGGCGCGCTGATGGCGCGTCGCCGTGCGGGTGCCGCGCCGCTATGCGGGTGCCGCGCCGCTATGCGGGTGCCGCGCCAGGGTGGCGCGCCGGGCGCAGGGCGGCGCCTGACCCGCACAGCTCACCCGCGAGACGGTAGGCGGGTGCCGCGCCGCTATGCGGGTGGCGCGCCAGGCGCAGAGCGGCGCCTGACCCGCATAGCTCCCGCACCAGACGGCAGGCGGGCGCCGCGCCGCACCCGCGCGGTACACTCCCCCCATGGTTGATCGTTATGGCAGCGTGGAGGAGTTCCTCGCCGCCCAGCCCACCGACCGGCTTCCTGTGATCGAGGGACTCCGGCAGCTCGTGCACGAGGCCGAGCCCGCCGCGCGCGAACATGTCAAGTGGAACTCCCCGAGCTACGTGGTCAGCGGGGTCGACCAGGCCACGATCAGCGCGCAGGGCAAGGACGGCGTGCGTCTGGTGCTGCACCGGGGTGCGACGACGACCGAGAACAGGGATGCCGCATCCGCCTTCACCGGTGACCCGCACGACCTGCTCACCTGGCACTCCGACATTCGCGCGAGCCTGCTCATCACCGATCTCGCCGACTTGGCCGCCAAGCGGGCAGCAGCCCTCGAGGTCGTTCGTGCCTGGCTCGCCGGCGACACAGCCTCGTCATGAGCGAGGCGCGGAGGCTCCGAGCCGTGGTGGAGGCTACACGCGCCGGGAGGACGCCGTCATGACAACGGAGTCCTCCGATGCTCGTCCGCTCCCCACCTTGACGCGACGCTCCGGCGACGATTTGCGCTGCTCCATCGCGCGTACCCTGCAGGTTCTCGGCGACCGGTGGACGATCCTGATCGTGCGGGAGGGTTTCCGCGGGCACACCAGGTTCAGCGACTTCCGCCGGGTGCTCGGCATCCCCACCGACATCCTCACCTCACGGCTGAGCTCGCTCGTGGAGGCCGGGGTGCTCGAACGCCGCGGCTACCGGGAGCCCGGCGCCCGGGAACGCTTCGACTACCACCTCACCGCGGCCGGTGATGCCCTGCTCCCGGTGCTCGGGGCGCTCGCCGAATGGGGCAACGAGTACCGGCCGTCCGGCCACGGCCCCAGCCGGCTCTACCAGCACGCCGAAACCGGCGAGGCCACCTCGATCGCGTTCGTCACCGCCGCCGGCGCGGTGGTGCCGCTCACCGATATCGCGATCGTGCCCGGCCCGGGCGAGAACGACCCCGGTGTGGGCCCCACCCATCCCCTCGCCGCGCACCACTGAACCGATCAGCCCGACACCCGGCACCCGGCACCCGGCACAAAGCCCGGCCGTCCGCATCAGGACCGGAACTTGACCTCGGCGCCGAGCTCGATGAAGGCGGGCCGATCGTCCGCCGCGCGGAGTCCGTCGCCGGCCCGTGCGGCGGTCGATGAGAGCACCGCCATCGCCTCCAGCGCGACGGCGTGAATGGGCTGCTCCACCGAGGTGAAGTGCCCGGCTTCGGCCAGCACGGTGTTGTCGAATCCAGTGATCATGTACTCGTCCACCAGGTCGGGATGAGCGCTCGCAAGCGCGTCGCGAACCCCGAAGGCGACGGCGTCGTTGGCGCACACGATTCCAAAGACCCCCGGCCAAATGAGCGGGAGATCCTTGCCGATGGCACGTCCGGCCGCAATGGTGTGCTCGCACTGCAGCACCCGGTTGCCCGAGACCGCTCCGGCGACTTCGCGGTAGACCCGCTCCCGGTTGTACGTCGGCCATTCCTCATCGTGCGACCCCACGAAGCCAAGCTCGCTGTGGCCGCGTGCCCGCAGCATCTCCACGAGCTCCTTGATGGCGGTGCGCTGGTCCACGCCCACGTAGGGCAGGGCGTCGTTGGCGAACCTGTCCACCTGGATGATCTGGGTGAATCGTGCGGCGTAGTCGATGATCTCGCGGCTTCGTTCCCGGTGGCAGGGGCTGATGAACAGCGCATCCACATTGCGGCTGAGCAGCGAGCGCACGCCGAACGCCTCGACGGTGGCGTCGTTGGCCGAGTTGACCAGCAGCATGACGATGCCCAGTTCACGAAGATGGGTCTCCAGGGCCTCGATCAGCGACGGGAAATAGGGGTTGGTGATGTCGGGCACCACGAACCCCACTGTGCGAGTGAGGTTCTGCCGCAGCGCTGCCGCGATCTGGTTGGGCCGGTAGCCCAGCTCGTCGGCGATGGCGAAGACCTTGGCCTTGATCGCGGGGTCGACTGCCCGTGCACCGCTCAGCGCTCGCGAGACGGTGGAGGTGGACACACCGGCCCGGTCTGCCACGTCGCGCACGGTGATGCGTTTGTACACCTGCGGGGTTTCAGCCATGTCCGGATCCTTTTCATCGCAATGGGGGCGTGAAGGACGCTCCGAGACCGGATGCCACGCATCCGAGTCGGAGCGCCCTTCATATTAGACGCGGGAGAGCTCGGGAATCCGCCCGAGGCCCTGGGAAGCCAAAACTGCGGCGACCTGCTCTTTTTCCTGCTCGTTGATCTGTTGCAGCGGGGCCTGCAGCAGATCGTGATCGATGATGCCGCGCAGCACCATGGCCGCCTTGAACGCGCCGATGGTGGCGCTGAACCCGCTGATCCGCTTGGCCGCGATCTTGGCGATGAGGCGCAGCTTGTGCAGGCGCTCCTGCTCGATGCGCGCGGCCGCCCAGTCGCCCCGCGAGGCGGCCTCGAAGACCTTGACGAAGCCGTGCGGGTCGATGTTCGCCACGCCGACGATGAGCCCGTGGGCACCCTGCAGAATGGCGGCGTCACCGGTGATGTCCGAGCCGGTGATCACCGAGAAGCCGGGGAGGTCGCGGGTGTTCTCGATCATGTACCGAAAGCCGTCTTCCTCGCCGCTGGTGTCCTTGACACCCCGGATCACCCCTTCGTGGGCGAGCTCCACGATGAGCTCCGCCGGCAGCTTGGTTCCGGCGAAAACCGGGATGTCGTAGGCGTAGAGCGGCAGGTCGCTGCGCGCGGCAATGGTGCGGTAGTGGTGGGCGATCTCCACCGGGCCCACCGAGCCATAGAACGCGCTGGTGGTGACCAGGGCGTCGACCGGGTACTGCTCGGCGATGCCCACATTCTTCAACACCTTGTTCGTGCCGATGTCACTCACCCCGGCCAGAACAGGCACCCGGCCAGCAACGGCCTCGGTGACGGTGGCGAGCACCGTGTGCTGTTCGGCGTCGCTGAGGTAAGGGCCCTCGCCGCCGGTTCCGTGCACGAAGATCGCGCTCACTCCGGCGCCCACTTCGAAGTTCACGAGCCTGGTCAGTGATCGGGTGTCGATGTCTCCGGCGGGAGTGAGCGGCGTGATGATGGGCGGGATTACGCCGCCGAGCGGGGTCTTCGGGTCGATTAACGTCATTGTCTTCTCTTTCTGTGGGTCTGGCTGGTCGGTGAAGCTACTGGCTGCGTGTGCAGGCCTAGCCCCACGAGGCCTCGGTCATGGGGCGAAGGGCCGTTTCGAGCATCCGCATGTGGCGGGGCCGGGTGAGGGTGAAGCTGATCAGTTCGGCCACGTCTTCGGCTCGCATCATGCCCTGCAGCTGCTCGCTGCCGTCGGTGCGGCCTCGTTCGTCGGTGAGGGCGAATTTGGTCCACACCCCGCCGGGGCAGATGTTGGTGGCACGGATGCCGGACTCGCGCAGTTCGTTGTCCAGCGCACGGGTGAGACCCACCTGGGCGAACTTGCTGGCGGAGTACACCGCTTCGCCGGGCAGCCCGCGCCGGCCGGCCTCGCTCGCAACGGTGATGAGGTCTCCCCCGCCGGCCGCCGTGATGTGCGGGATCGACGCCCGGTAGAGGTGGATGGTGCCGAGGACGTTGGTGCCGATCATTTCGTTCTCGTGCTCCTCAGGCACATCCAGGAACTGGCCGTAGGAGCCCACGCCGGCGTTGGCCACGGCGATGTCGACGGAACCGAAGACTGTGGCTGCCTCGTCGACGAACGCCTGCACCGCCGCACGGTCGGTCACGTCCACCGACCGGTAGATGGCGTCGGGCAGGCCGAGGTCGGTGCCGGCGCGGGAGGCCAGCGCGAGCTTCACGCCCTGCGCGCTCAGGGTGCGGGCCAGGGCGGCGCCGATGCCGGTGCTCGCGCCGGTGATGACGGCGACTTTTCCGCTGAGATTTTCGGTGATGTATGTCATGGTTTCCTCGTTGTCTCGGTGATGGGTAGGTGGGTTCGGAGGGTCAGTGGGTCTGGCGGTCAGGGCTGAGCAGGAGCCCGGTGCCCGCGTCGAAACGCAGGGCGTCGGCGGGGTCGAAGGTCACCGTGGCTTCCTCGCCGGTGAACAGGCTGAGCTTGGTGTTGCTCGTGGCATGCACGGGCGTGCCGCCCAGCTCGAAGGCGTAGACCCAGGAGGACCCGAGGTCTTCGATGCTGGTGATGCGGGTTCTCATGCCGGCCGCGGCCGGGTCGGTCGACAGCCGCAGGTGTTCGGGGCGGATGCCCACCAGCGCGTCCGAGGCATCCGAGACATCCGAGGCACCGGCGGCGAGAACTGCAGCGGGCAGGATGTTCATCGGTGGCGCCCCGATGAAGCCGGCGACGAAGACGTTCGCCGGGCGTTCGTAGATCTCCTGCGGCGTTCCGATCTGCTGGATCACACCCTTGTTGAGGATGATCACCCGCGTGCCCATGGTCATCGCTTCGACCTGGTCATGGGTGACGTAGACGAAGGTCTTCTTCACCCGTTGGTAGAGGCCGGCGATCTCGCTGCGCATCGATGAGCGCAGCTGGGCGTCGAGATTGGAGAGCGGTTCGTCGAGCAGGAACAGTCGCGGGTCGCGCACCAACGCCCTGGCCAGGGCCACGCGTTGGCGCTGGCCGCCGGAGAGGTCCTTCGGGCGTCGGTCGAGCAGATCCCCCAGTGCCAGCATCGTCGCGACCTCGTCGATGCGCGCGGCGATCTCGGGCCGGCGCACGAGCCAACGCACCGACAGCGCGTTCATCACCGGGAACTGGTTCCACCAGCGGAACCGGTCCATGGCGAGCGGGAATCCGAGGTTGGCCCGCACCGTCATATGGGGATAAAGGGCATAGGACTGGAAGACGAACGCCACATTGCGCTGGCGGGGGTCCTGGCCCGCCATGTCCTGGCCGTCGAAGGAGATGCTGCCGCCGGTCGTGTCGACCAGGCCGGCGATCATGCGCAGCAGGGTGGACTTGCCGCAGCCGGACGGGCCGAGCAACACGAGGAACTCGTTGTCGTCGATGCTCGCGGTGAAGTCGGTGATGACAGGGGTTGCGCCGTAATCCTTGCGCACGTGGGTGAAGTCCAGTGTGGGCATGCTGCCTATCCTTTGACTGATCCGGCGGTGAGGCCGGAGACGATGCTGCGCTGGGCGATGAGGAAGAACACGATGGCCGGCAGCGCGAAGGTGAGCGCGGCCACCATGACCAGGTTGATCGGGGTGAAGAACTGGCCGAGGAACGACGCCAGACCCACCGAGGCCGGCCACAGCGCCGAGTCGGAGATGAAGGTGTTGGCGAAGAGGAACTCGTTCCAGCCGTCGAAGAAGGAGATGATCGCGGCCGCGGCGACGCTGGGCACGATGAGCGGGAACACGATCATGCTGACGATGCCCATCCGGGAGCAGCCATCCACCCGGGCCGATTCTTCGATTTCGAACGGGACCTTGTCGATGGCGCCCTTGAGGATGAACGTGGCCACCGGCATCGTGAACGCCGCATTGGCCAGGACCAGGCCGCCCAGGTTGTTGAGCAGGCCGAGGTTGGCGAAGAGCGCGTAGAGCGGCACGATCAGCAGCGCCTCCGGCAGCATCTGGGTGGCGAAGAGCACGAACCCGGTCACGCCCTTGCCGTAGAACCTGAACCGGCTCAGCGCGTAACCGGCCGCGACCGCCAGCAGCAGGCTGAGCAGCGTCGTGCCAGTGGCGATCACGAAGGAGCTGCCGAGCCAGGACAGCATCGGCATCGACAGGAAGGCCGTGGGGAAGGCGCCGAGGCGTTCCAGATGCGGCAGGATGTCCTGCCCGGTCTTGTAGAGCTCGGTGTCGGAGCTCAGCGCCGTGGTGAGCATCCAGTAGGTGGGGAAGCCGGCGAAGACCACGAGAGCGGTGATCGACAGCGCCCAGGCAACCCGGGCGACGATTTTGTTCTTCATCTCACGCGTCCTTTCGTTCCTGGCGGTTTTCTACGACGAAGTAGACGACCGTGACGATGATGGAGAGCGACAGTCCGAGCACTCCGATTGCGGCGGCGCGGCCGAGGTTCTGGTCTTGGAATGCGGTGCGGTACACGTTGACCACCAGGGTGTTCGTGCTGTCGAGCGGGCCACCGCCGGTGAGCAGGAAGATGATCTCGAAGCGCCGGATCGACCAGATGGTCATGAGCAGGGCCATCACCCGGATGGTCGGCATGATGTGCGGGAGGGTGACCGCTTTGAATGACTGGAACGGGGTGGCGCCGTCGAGCCAGGTCGCTTCCTTCAGCTCGTGCGGAATGCTCTGCAGGGAGGCGAGCACCACCAGCAGCACCAGTGGGAAGACCTTCCACACCGTCGCGACGAGCACGGCGGACAGGCCGAACGTCGGATCGGTGAGCCAGCCGTGCTGGCCGAGGCCGAGCGCACCGGTGGCGTCGTTGAGCACGCCGTTCTCCTGGTTGTAGATCCAGGCGAAGATGAGCGCGGCCGCCACCGTGGGCACGGCCCAGGGAATGGTGACCAGGCTGCGCACAATCACTCGGCCCCGGAAGGGCCGGTTCAGCAGCAGGGCGCCGAGGACACCGATGCCCACGGCGAAGATGACGGTGACAAGCGTGTAGACCGCGGTGGTGAGGAGCGAGTTGATGAACCTGTCGTTGCCGAGCACGTACTCGTAGTTCTCGAGGCCGACCGGGCGGCCGCCGCTCGGGTTGACGAGTTTGCTGTCGGTGAAGCTCATGGCCACCCCCTGCAGCAGAGGGATGACGGTGAAGACGATCAGGTAGAGCAGCGCCGGCACGATGAAGAGGTACGGGATGAACGACCTGCGGGTGATTCTCGGGCGGCCGGCCGGCGGCACCGAGGGGGCCGTCGACGGCCGGGCTGTGGCCAGAGTGGACATGGGAAGACTCGATTCCAGATGGATGAATTCGATGTGGAAACAGTGGGCGGTCACGACCGCCCCGGGGGCGCTCGCCGGGAGGGGGCATCCCGGCGAGCACTCGAGGAGGCGGGTCTAGCCGAACTCGTTGACGACCTTGTCCTGCACGGCGTCGAATGCGTCCTTGACGTCGTCCCCGCGCACCAGCGCGCCTTCGACGGCGGAGAGCACCTCGCGCCAGATGGCCTTGCTGTCTGTCTCGAAGCCGGGGATCAGGCTGGAGGTGGACTCCTGCGCAAGCTTGAGGTACTCCTCGGCGAACGGGTTGGCGGCCAGGAACTCAGCACTGGGCGGGGTGTCGGTGGCGAGCACGCTGGCGCCGAGAGCGGGGCGGATGGCCGTCTGCCCTTCGTCGCTGAGGATCCAGCGCACGAAGTCCTTGGCCGCTTCCTTGTTCTTGCTGTTGGCGTTCACAGCGAGGATCAGCTGGGTGTGCGATCCGGGGTCGGTGAACGGCAGCGGAGCGGCGCCCAGGTTCTGGCCGGTCACGAGGTTCTCCGGGTTGCTGGTCAGGGTGACCGCGACGCCGGCGTTGTCGATCAGGAAGCCGACCTGGTTCTGCGCGAACTTGGCCCTGAAGGTGGACGCGTCGTCGCCGACCGGCACGACGCCGGAGGTGAACAGCTCGACGAAGGACTCGGCCGCCTCAACGTTCTCCGGCGAGTTGATGGTGAGCTCGCCGTCTTCGCTGAGCGCGCCGCCGAAGCCGTTGATCCAGTTGGCGAACTCGAGGGTCCAGCCATCCACTTCGGCGGTCTGGTGCCGGCCGGCGAACCCGGAGATACCGAGATTGGCCTGCACGGCGGTCGCCGCGGCCAGCAGCTCGGGGTAGGTGGTGGGCACCTCGATGCCGGCGCTGGCGATGAGGTCCTTGTTGTAGATCAGGGCGTAGCCGGGGCGCTCCCAGTTGAAGCCGTACCGGGCGTCCTCCACGAGGCCGGCGTCGTTGCTGCCGTTGAGGGCGGCACCGAGTTCGTCACCCACGTCATCGAGGGGTTCCAGAGCGCCCGCGTCGGCCAGGGTGGCGAACTGGCTGTCTTGCAGCACGAGCACATCGGCGCCGCCCTTCGCACCGATCTCGGTGTTGAGCTTGTCGGCATAGCTGGCGTACGGCGCCTCCACCTTGGTGAGTGTGACGTTGTCGTTGGGGCCGGCGTAGTCCTTCACCGAGTCCCAGAGAATTTCACCCTTGCCGGCTTCGAGCCACTGCCAGTTGGAGAAGGAGAGATCGACCGGGGCGGCGGGGTCGGCTTGTGGTGCACCCGCTGACCCTGCACAGGCCGAGGTGGCCAGGGTGGCCGCCAATCCGAATCCGATCAGGCTGATTAGTCTTAGGGGTTTCTTGCTGGGCATCGTTCTCGCTCCTTTGCGGGTGGCCATGCTGGCCCGGGACTGACCCGGTGGACGTCGTCGTCCGGCGCGCAATTCGATGGGAAATCGATTGCCCGTGGTTAGGAACAGTACAGATCCCGCACGCTCATAGCAAGACAATTTCTCAGTTCATCGTGAACTCGGCCCGCTTCTACGGTGCATTCAGCGCGAATGCCCGCGAATCACTGCCCGCTGCGCCCCGCGCATGCGTTTGCAATCGTTTGCCCACGCTGGTGGCAACCGGGGGCGGCGGAGCGGTTGCCGCCGCGCGCGGTTGACGATGTCGCCCGCCGAGGTGCATTCCCACGCCCCACCTCGCGCACCCGGTCCAGGCCACTCAGGTCAGGCCCACGATAGAGCCTGCGCCTGCCGTTATACCCCCGTTTCGGCGGGCGCGCTCGGGTCGCGGCGGGTCGGTTCCGCCGCCTTCCGCAGGCCGGGCAGCGGCAGTACCGTGTCGTGCATGCGGCGGTAACGCCGCATCCGACGACACCGAACGGAGGCCCCCCTTGAGCAGCACGCCCACCCGCCACACCGGGTATCTTCCGCCCAGTCCCTTCATGGTGCACGTCGTGAACCCGGTCGCCAGGTTCTGCGGCGTCCCCACCCTCATCGTGCGGGGGCGCACCAGCGGCCTGGAGATCAGCACGCCGGTGGCGCCCTTCCGGTTTCAGGGTGACCGGTACATCATCGCCGGGCGCGGCGAGACCCAGTGGGTGCGCAACCTCAGGGTCGCCGGACGCTGCGAACTGCGCCTGCGCTGGCGCCGGCACCCGCATCGGGCCACGGAGCTGCGCGGCCTCGAACACGACCAGGTGGCCGCCGACTACCTGGCGAACCTCGGCCGGCGGGCCGGGCCGTTCCTGGCGGAACTGCCGGACCTGGCCGACCACCCGATCTTCCGGCTCGAGCCCTGCGAGGCCCCGGTGCGCAGCTGAGCCCGGTCAGCGCACGGGTTGCCCCACCAGGCGCAGCCACGCGGCGAGGTGGGCTTCGTCGAGCACCGGCGCCCGCAACGCCGCGTAACCATCGGGCCGCACGACGAGCATGCCGGTGCCGGGCCGGTCGTCGAGCCGGTAGCTGTGCACCAACGGGCCCAGCATCCGCTCGGGCACCGGTCCGGCGTCGGCCTGCAGCAGAATGTGCACGCCCGGCCGCGCCAGCAGTTCGTGCAGGCGCACCCGGCGGCCCTCACACCGCACCAGCGTGTCCGCCACCCGCGCGCCCGGCCGCAGCCCGCGCCGGGCCAGTCCGCCGCGCACAGGCACGAGCGACGCGCGCACGTCCACCGACAGCGGACTGCGCGCGTACTGCAGCCGAAACTGCGCGAGAGTGCGCACCCCCGCCGCGGTGAGCCGGCGTCGCCGGGTGAGCCAGGGCAGCAACGGCGCCGCCAGCGGCACCGCCACGGCGCGGCCCAGCTGGGCGAGCGGATGCAGGCTGGCCTCGGCCCAATAGATGAGGTGCGTCAGGCGCAGCACGGCGCGGTCGGCGGCCCGTCGTTCCAGGGCGTACGAGTCGAGCAGCGCCGAGCCCGGCCGGGCGGCCAGGGTTCCGGGGCCACCTGCAGTGCCGGTTGGCGCGTCCTGAGCTCCGGGGCTGCCCGGTGCTGTGTTTGTCGGCACCTCCTCGGCCCGCCGCCCGGCCGCGGCGGCGAACGCGAGCTTCCAGCCGAGATTCACGGCATCGTGGATGCCGGCGTTCATGCCCTGCGCGCCCGCCGGCGAGTGCACGTGCGCGGCATCCCCGGCGACAAAGAGCGGACCCCGGCTGAACCGGCTGGCCAGCCGGTGCTGCAACCGCACCTGGGCCGACCAGGCCACCGTGGTGATCCGCGCCGGCAGCCCGGCCTCGTCGACCAACTCCTGTAGCTGCTCCCGCGGTACGGGCGGGCCGAGTTGACCGAACGGCTGCCGGTCGCCGCCCGCGCGCCGGGTGGCGAGCATGCGCCAACTGGCCTGTTCGCCGATGTTGACCAGGAACACCAGACCCCGCCGCCCGACCACGACGTGCGCCACCCCCTCTTCGAGCACCACCGGCGCCAACGCCCGCGCGGTTCGGGCCGCTCGCGCCGCCCGGGCCGCCGCGGCCCGCGCAGACACGGCCCACTCCCCGGCGGTCGGGGTAGCCGCGGCACCCGCCTCCCCCGCCGGCGGCCCGGCGCCGGCTCCTTCGCCGTCCGCAACCTCCTCGACCACCGCGGTGCGTGCCGGTGCCAGCGCGCCAGGCGGGCCCAGTTCAACATCGGCGAGCACCACCTCCTGGTCGTAGTCGCCGCCGAGAAAACCGCCGACCGACCGCCGCACCAGACTCGCCGGCCCGTCGCATCCGGCCAGATAGCGGCACACCACGTCTTCGTCCGGCCTGCCGTCTTCGGTGCGCAGCACCGCCCGGGCCCCGCCCTGACGCAGCCGCGCCACCCGCACCACCTCCGCGCCGCGCTGCACCACCACGCCGCGCTCGGCGAGCGCCGCGGCCAGCACCGCCTCCACGTCGGCCTGCCGAATCAGCAGCAGGTGCGGAAACGCGGTGCCGGGCAGGTCAAGCTGCTCGATCGAGACCGGCACCACCCGCGATCGCAGGTGCAGTCGCACCGCCGGCGACGTGTTGCCGAGCGCGAGCAGCGCATCGGTCACGCCCAGCGGGCGCAGCAGCTCGAGCGTGCGCGGATGCATCACCATCGCCCGCGACGGCCGGAACGACTGCGGCCGCCGCTCGACGATGCGCACCCGGGCCCCGTGCGCCACGGCCTGCAACGCCAGGGAGAGCCCGGTGGTGCCGGCCCCCACCACCAGGACGTCCACGTCAGGATCGGTCATACGGGTTCGCGCACCCGGCCCTTCGGCGAAATCGGTTCGGCCACCCGCCACCAGTCCTCAGCGCCGGCGGCCGGCGCGCCCGCATACCGGTGCGGGTCGTGCAGGAACGCGTCCCGCCGCACACCCGGGAGCACCCGGTAGCGGATCGACCCCGGCACGCTGCCCAGCGCGAGCACCCGCCAGAGGCTGCGGGCATAGGTTTCAGCTCTCTCGGCGCCGTCCCACTCGTAGACGCCCCGGTACAAGCCGTTGCCGTCGTGGGTCAGCCACAGCTTCGACACGTAGCCGGGAAACCCGACGAACAGCGGCGTGTTCAGGATGCTCTCCACCCGGAACCAGCGGTGCGCCCGCCCCCGCAGCAGCCGCAGCCGAAACCCCACCACCAGCACCGCCGGATCACGGGTCTCCCCGCGTTCGACGACGGTTTCGCGGTAGACCACCGCGCGGGTGCCGTCGGCGAACGACAGCCGTTTGCCGGCGTTCTCCCGCGGCAAGTGGATACGCCGCCCGGCCAGCAGCACGCCGGTGCGCGCCACGCACGCCACCAGGCCCAGCACTGCCGTGCCCACCGGCAGGGGCGGTTTCTCGGTCATCGTCGCACCTCCCACCACCAGCGGCGGCCCCCTCGGCGGCGGCCGACTCACGACGCTGCCAGCATAGGCAACCGGTCCGCTGTGGGGAAGGGCCCGGGCACCTGGCGCCCGCGGGCTCGTGCGTTCGCGGCGCAGGTTTGCTGCCGCAGCGCAGGTTTGCCGCCGCGGCGCAGGTTAATGCCGACAATAACCTGCGCCACGAGGAACAACCCGCGCCACGGGGAACAACCTGCGCCACGAGCGACTGTCCGGCCGTCCGTCAGCCGGCGAGCTACCCAGCCGCCGAGCCACCAATCCGACGAGCTGCCCCTCCGACGCCGGCGACCCCGCGTGCACGACCACCCGACCGGATGCCCGGCCGAAGGCCCCGGGTGTACCGCCGCCGGCATCCGTGCCAAGCTTGAAACCCGTGCCTTGCACCCGCCGCACCACCGGCAGCCACACCACCACCGGCACCCACACCACACCACACCACCACACCACCACCACCACCAGAAGGTCCGCTGACGCAATGACGCCTCCCGCCCGCTCCGCAGAACGCACCGCTGCCCGCCCCGACGTGGGCGTGCGCCGTGCCAGGTTTGCCGTGGCCGTGCTGTTCTTCACGAACGGCGCGCTGTTCGCCAACCTGATCCCGCGGTATCCCGCGATCAAGTCCGAGCTCGGGCTCAGCAACGCCGAGTTCGGCTTCGCCGTCGCGGCATTCCCGCTCGGAGCCCTCATCGCCGGGCTGGCCGCGGGCATGCTCATCCGCCGGTTCCGGTCGTCCCGGGTGGCCGTGGTCTCCACGATGTTCACCGCGGTGGGCCTGATTCTCGCCGGCATCGCACCCAGCTGGGCGGCGCTGGCCGCCGGAATCTTCCTGGCCGGGGCGATGGACTCCATCACCGACGTCGCCCAGAACTCGCACGGTCTGCGCGTGCAGCGGCTCTACAAACGCTCCATCCTCAACTCGTTCCACGCGGTGTGGAGCATCGGCGCCGTCACCGGCGGGCTCCTCGGTGCAGCGGCCGCCCAGCTCGACATTCCGCGCGGCCAGCACCTCATCGTGTCCGCCGTCACCTTCAGCCTGTTCGCGCTGTACAGCTACAAGTTCATGCTCGCCGGACCCGAACCCCTCGAAGCCGAGCCCAGCGACCCGGCACCGCACACCGACACGCCCACCCGCTCCCCCGCCCGGTGGGGCAAGTGGCTGGTGCTCGGCGCCCTCGTGGTGATCGCCGCCTCCGGCGCTGTCGTCGAAGACGCCGGGGCCTCGTGGTCGGCCATCTACCTCTCCGACGCGCTCAGCGCATCCGCCCTGGTGGCCGGGCTGGGTTTCATCGCGCTGCAGGGCATGCAATTCATCGGCCGGCTGCTCGGCGACGGCCTGGTCGATAGGTTCGGCCAGCGCGCCGTGGCCCGCACGGGCGGCGCGATCGTGTTCCTGGGCATGGGCACCGCTCTGGCGTTCCCGTCGATTCCCGGCACCGTCGTGGGCTTCGGCCTGGCCGGCTTCGGTGTCGCCACCCTGATCCCGGGCGCGATGCACGCCGCCGACGAGCTGCCCGGCTTCCGGGCCGGCACCGGGCTCACGATAGTCTCCTGGTTGCTGCGGCTCGGATTCCTGCTCGCGCCGCCCATCATCGGCGCCATCGCCGACCTGTCCCAGCTGCGCTACGGGCTGTTGCTCGTGCCGCTGGCCGGTCTGCTGGTGGTGTTCTTCGCTCCGGTGCTGGCCACCCGGGTGCACCGCCGGGCCGCGGATGCCGCGGACGCCGCGGATGCCGGACCCGCCGAGGAACCGGAACTCACCACCGCCCCCTGATCGCCGGGCGCCCGGCACGATCGCGGCCAAACCCGGGCGCTCAGCATCCGCCCAGCCGCCCCGCGCCTAAACTCGACGGATGACCGCATCCGCAACGCCCGCGACCACCACCGCCACCATCACGATGTTCGGTGCCGAGTGGTGCCGCGACTGCCGCCGTTCGAAGAAGCTGCTCGACGGCCTCGGTGTGGCGTACGACTACGTCGACCTGGAGACCGTGGCCGATGGCGCCGACCGGGCCAAGGCCATCAGCGGGCGCACGCAGATTCCCGTGATCGTGTTCTCCGACGACACCCACATGGTCGAGCCCAGCGACGCCGACGTGCGCGCCAAGCTCACCGAGCTCGGCACCCTCTAGCCCGCACACCGGCGGAGCAGCCGGGCTCGCGTCAGACCCGGTGCTCCCGGATGCCCAGCGCCGCGAGCTCCGTGGCGAGCGCACCGCTCAGCACCTCGTATACCCGCGTTCGGCAACCGCCGCGCCTGGGCTGCACGCCGCGGCGGTACCGGGCACCCGAGCTCAGCAGCCCCCGCGCCTCACGCCGGCGACGCTCTCTAGCGGGGCGCCCCGAGCATCGCCGCCAGGGTCGCCAGCGCAGCCGCCTCCTCGGCGGTGGTTTGGCGGGCCGCGCTACCCGTGGGCGCGACTTCCCTGGCCACGCGCACCACGTGTTCGCCCAGCCGGTACAGCCAGGCCCGGAACGCCGAGTCCATCGCCGGCGCCTGCGCCTCAACCAGGGCCAGCGCCCGCGCCAACTCGCCGAGCACCCGGGCCTGCTCGTCGGCGGCACCGTCGATCATGCCCAGATCACTGGTGAGCACCTGGGCCACCAGATCGGCCTCGATTTCCTTCACGATCGGCAGCCCGTCCGGTTGACGCGCCTCGCGCGTCACGGCCTTCTCCGCGGCCAGCATCTCCGCGATGGCCCCCATCGGTCCCGCGGGTGATGCCCCCACCAGGTACAGGCCCACCAGAAACGGAGCGGCCCCGACGGCCTGCCATTCCTCGGTGCTGAACGCCTCCCTGACGGCCATCTCGACTCCTTTGTGCCCGGCCTCCCGGCCAACGCTACGCCTGCGCCGTGCGGGCTCGCAACGCAAAGACGCGCGCGCGCATCCTGTCCTGGCGGGCCGGCGCATCCCGTCGCCGCGCCCCGCACCGGATGCCGTCGGCCGACTGCGTGCACCCGCCCTCGGCGGCCCGCGCCGGATGCCCCCGGCCGAGCTCTGCGGGCAACGCGCCGGTATGCCCGTGGCGCGCCACCCGCATAACGGCGCCTCGCCCGCACATCGCCGCAAGCCCCGCAGCGGATGCCGCCGCCCGGCCTGCCCCGCGCATCCGCCACCGACTCCGCAGCGGATGCCGCCGCCCGGCCCCGCGCATCCACCACCACCCCGCACCAAACGCCGTCGGCGCAGTTGCCCGCCCCACAGCACGGGGGTACCGTGTTCTCCACGTCGCAGCGGGCCGCACCAACACCCGGCCACCGCCACCCGCGACGGAATCGCCGTCACCCACGACGTGCTCCCGACTCTGGGCGCTCGTCGATCACCCGCACATCCCGCGCACCGATAGTCTTCACCCCGGGGGTACAGATGAACACGGCAGAGCAGAGCACCACAGAGGCCGACGGCCTCACGATCTTCGACGACGTGCACGAGGTGCCCGACGAGCCGGCGGCCTTCGTGGGAATGCAGCTGGTGGCCATTGTTCTCAGCTACTCCGTGGCGCTGGGCATTCTGGTGCTCGTGGTGGTCCCCATCGTGCTGGCCCTCACGCTGTTGTGGCCGTACCTGCTCAGCGCCCTGTTCCCCGGGGCGCCTGGCCTGTAACCCGCCGCCGGCATCGGCGGCTAAAAGCGTGCCGCACCGATGGCCGGCCGCCTCACTTCACCAGCGCCGCCCGGTACCGCTCGTACCGTTGCCGGCCCACCAACCGCCAGAGCAACCGCACCGGAGCGGGCAGGTGCTCGTGCTGCCACTCGTATCCGCCGTCCGGCTGCGCAGCGAGGATCGTGCCCAACTGCACGAACATCTTGCCCTTGGGCGTGGCCTTGCGGCCGTGCTCGGAGAGCGCGTCGACCTCGCGCGGCGTGATCACGGTCTCCATCACGGGCACGATGTGAGCCTCCTCGTCGGGCAGGTGCACGGCGAGCGCAGCGTTGATGCCGGCGAGGGCGGTGGCAATGGATGCGGCATCCGTCGCCCGGCCGCTCGCCCGCCAGGCGGGCAGGCTCTTGTCGAGCTCCTCGAGGTGCCCCAGCATCACGGCGTGCTGCTCCTTCATGCGCTCCACGTGGGCGGCGCAGGCGGGGGCTCGCTTCTCCAGCCGACCCCACAACATGGTGTCCTCACCCTCGTGATGCGCGTGCAGCCCGGTGGAGAGCATCGCCAGGTGGTCGCCCACGACATCGGCCTGCTCAGCGTCGCCGTCGGCGACCCCGCCGACCAGCGCGGGGCTCTCGCCGAACCCGGCCCGGAACATCCGATGGATCTCGGCCATCCCCCGGGCGTCACAGATCTTCACCGCACCGGCCAGGGCAGCGTCGTCGGGGTCGTCGCCGCTGGACGGCAGCGCGGTGGCAGGCATGGGTCCTCCTTCGGTCACGAATTCGGTCACGGGTACGGTCACGGGTTCACGCTGGAACCGTATCCGCGTGAGGCCCGCCCTTCAAGGGCAGCCGGCCGCGTCGGCCAGCGCCCGGCCTCACCACCCGGGCCCTCCGGCCCGGTCGGGCTTGTCGGCACCGGGCCTCCCCACCTACAGTCACAGGTACCGCCACCACGCCGCCGCAATGAAGGACACGCCCATGGAACAGACCGACCGGGACGTCACCGATTTTCTCGCCACCCTCGAGGCACCCACCGCCACCTAACGTCGTGCGCTTGGCTCAGCGCGCGGCCGGCTCAGCTCATCGCGCCCGCCGGTAGGTGACGTGCGTCACCAGTTCCTTCTCCACCGAGCTCACCTGCTCCAGCCCGAGGTTGTCGAGCCCGGCCAGCAGGGGCTCACCCGAACCCAGCACCACTGGCGCCACGTGCAGGCGCAGTTCATCGATCAGGCCGGCGGCAAGGTATTGCCGAACCGTGGCTGCCCCACCGGCCACCGACACGGTCTTCTCCCCCGCTGCGGCGCGGGCCTGCTCCAGTGCCGACTCGATGCCGTCGGTGACGAAAAAGAACGTCGTGCCGCCCTGCATGGCGAGCGGTGGTCGCGGGTAGTGCGTCAGGACGAAAACCGGCGCGTGGTACGGCGGATCCTCGCCCCACCAGCCGGTCCAGTCGTCGTCCCACTCGCCGCGGCCGGGAGTGAACATGTTGCGGCCCATGATGTAGGCGCCCGCCTCCACGATCGCCGCGATCTCCTGGGCGTTCTCGGCGGCCCGCTCCATCATCCATCGGTGCACGCCGTGGCCGCCTTCGCCGATCGGATTCTCCAGGCTCTGATGCGGACCGGCCGCGTAGCCGTCGGTGGAGACCGCGATGTCGCAGGTCACTGTGGTCATGGTCGATGGTTCCTCTCGCCGGAGTCAGGCCGATGTGCCTGACCGTCATGATGCCATGCCTGCGTCATCGTGTCGGGTCGGCCCTGCATTGTGGTGCGCTGAGGCGCAGCTGAGGCACCGGTCCGGCGGGTTGCGGGCCGACGCGCGTGGGCGCGGGCCGACGCGCGGGTTGCGGGCCGACGCGCGGGTCACGCGCCGACGCGCGGGCCACGCGCCGTGAGGCGGGTGGCGTGCCAGGCGCATTGCGGCGCCGCACCCGCACTCCGGCCGCGCTCGACCGGGCCGCGCCCTGCGGCATCCGTAGAATGGCGCACATGTGCCCCGCCGCCGAACTTGCCCTGCCGACAGCCGACGACCTGGAGCTGATCGAGTTCGCCCGCGAGGTGATCGACGCCAACACGGATGCCGGGCCCGACGAAGACGGCGCCCACACCATGGGTGCGGCCGTGCGTGCCGCCGACGGCCGCTTGTTCGCCGGCGTGAACCTGTTCCACTTCACCGGCGGCCCGTGCGCCGAACTGGTGGCGTTGGGCACGGCGCGCGCAAACGGTGCGCGCGGCATCGAGACGATCGTGGCCGTGGGCAACCACGGTCGCGGGGTGGTCGGCCCGTGCGGACGTGACCGCCAGGTGCTCTTCGACTACCACCCCGGCATCCGGGTGCTGCTGCCCACGGCCGAGGGCGTGCGAGTGGCCCCGATCGAGACCCTGATGCCGTTCGCCGCCGCGTGGAGCATGGCGGATGGCGTGGGGCAGTTCGACGAGCAACGTTTCAGCTGAGCCGGCGACCCGGCGCGGCACGCGCATCCGTTGGTTCTCGGTCACACGCTGACCTTGACACTTGCGGTGGGCACGCCCTAGGAGTCGTCGGAAGCGGCTGTCACGTGGCGCAGGGCATCCGTGATCTCGTTCTCGTTGAAGCCCCGCTCGCGCAGCCGCACCCGAATGGCCTCGTCCGATTCGCGCGCCGCCCGCGTGTGCCGGGCTCTCGCCCGGGCGTCGCGGCTGATCTTCAGCAGCTGCCACCCGATCACACACACGACCAGCGCCACCGCCACAACCAGGAGCAGCACGAACGCGCCGGAGAAGCTCTGCAGTAGGTCCATATGCGCTGATCCTACGCCGCCGGGCGGTCGCGCACCCCGAGCCGGGCCGGCTCACGCGCACCGGGCCTCCGCTGCACCGTCACCACCACCGCCACGGGGCTCTGGCGAGGTATGCGGGTCGGGCGCCGGTATGCGGGTGGCGCGCCACCCGCATACC
>NZ_JBGQOH010000008.1:0-148217 GCF_052113745.1 Cryobacterium sp. W22_MBD10_FK3 | reverse complement strand
ATGAGTGGGCAGTTTCCATGGCCACCAGCGGGCAATTCTGCTGGCCGCCTACGGGCAGTTCCTAATGGCCATTGACAGGCATTAGGCGTCACGCCCCGAGGCCGCACGAATGGTGTTCCACGAAACGAACGGGTATGAGTGGAGCAAGCGTGCCTCTCACCTCTTCGTCTGCTCCTGCGGCGAAGACAATAGTGGTGACGCTGCCGTAGTGCTTTGAGAGCTGCAACGGTCGATCGACAATCAAGCTGTGGGGAACATCTGGGTCACCTTGGGCGTCGTTGAAGTTCGAGCCATAGAGCAGGGAACGGATGTGGCCTGGCGGGGCTAGCTGGCCGCCCAAGAAGAAATGCCACACAGAAGGAAGTTCCAGGGCACCGTCTGCCACAACGAAAGAAGGTGGGGCGACATGCACCCCACCTTCCTTCTTGTGGCGAATCAGTTGGCGCTTAACTCATCCCCCGAGCCTAAGCTCCGGAGCGTGCTTTCTCCGTCGATTGTTTGTACGACGCTCGAAGATAGCCCGGGCGAAGAATACTCATCCAGATCAACTCCCAATAGGAGTAGAACTCCCTGAGCCCCAGTTGCTTCCAAAGCGCCGCACCGTAGAGGCAAGCACCGATGATCACGCCAAGAGTGAAAACCGACCCAAGGTCGATGTAGTTAGCATCCGACTGGGCAAGTGCCACAGCAACAAAAGCCGCAACTACCGTTGAACTAACCAGCGGAACGATCTGGGCACGAGGAATCCAGGAATGAGCCATCAGGACTCCTACGCACAGTCCCACAATGCCAACAAATACTGTATTCATCATTCCCTCTCGCATCCGCGCACTTGACTAAACCGCATCCGTCGACCCTATCGGCACTCCGGAGACACCCAACGCATCGCGAGGGGAGCCGGCGCCGCCGCGTAGAAGACACAACCACCCGCGTCTCGAGCTTGCTGAGCCTGGATGCGCCAGTACGAGGCAAATCCCTTGCATACCGTCCTAACTGCCGAGGGAAGCACGCTGCAGAATCCTCCCAGACTCTGGCCGGCCGCATCGCGCGTTTCGGACTTGCTGAGCCCTGCGCCGTATGCTGCGTTGTACCACTGCCAGGTCGGGTCAGCCACGATGGGGTAGACCGTTGCTTCAGTCGGAGATACGACCTGCGTAAGCTCGCTGCCGCGCAATTCGTAGTGAGTGTCGACCTCGGCTCCGTTAGCGTCACGTGCCCAGGCTTTGCCTACGCTATAGGCCTGGAAGTCGCCTGCCTCCGTGAATCCAACTGCCCAAATCGATCCATCTGCGGCTTCAGCAACCTGAAATCCGTCTTCCAGCCCGTAGCTGAACTCGTGTGGGCTCGACGGGGCATTGATGATGGTCTGAATGCGCACCGCACCACTATCGAGCGCCTGCACCGCCACGTCTACGGCTTCATCGCCGATGCCCCCATAGACGACTGTGCCATCGGAGGAAATTGCCGACTCACCGACTGTGACCTCTGACGGCAGACGGACGCCGAGACTCGCCCCATCCTCACCCGGAATCGTGACCGAATCCGCGGGATTCGTCGATAAAGCCCCGGCAGTTGTGCTCGGGATCACGGCACCCTGCAGGGGCGCGACCTTCGCAACCAGGTCAGCAATAGCATTCTCGTCAACGTCAGAAACGGTGATGCCGCTGCTGTTTGGCAGCGCAACCATCGGCGCGGCGACGGCTGGCGAACCCACGAGGCAAATACCTGCTACGAGCGCTAGGGCGGTTGTTGCCCCTGCGTACGTGAGACTTGCTCTCTTCACTTTTCCCCCAAAACGGGACGAAGAATGCCGCCCCAGTGCATATTCGCAGCGATTCAAATTGCTAACGACAGCGACGCTAACAGCAAACAGGCACAACATACAAACCTGTATGTTTGTTTAGTGGTCCGGAACTTCCCACGGACAGCTGAAGGCAGCGACTCACCCCGCAGCTTGACGCTCATTTCTGAGGAGCGCCCAGCGATGAGCGGCATTTTCTCGAACGAGTCAAGGAGCATACGTGCAGCAGTCCCAGCGCAACGGTGACAACAGCAACGAAAACAACAACCAGCAAATCCAAGCGAGCGGTGACGTTGGTGCCCCGTACGCTGCCTCTGGCGGCGTGAGTTTCACCGGTGACAATCACGGCATCGTTGTCACGTCTTTTGCGACCAAGGAAGAACCGCAACACACCTTCAACATCCCAAAGAAAACGAGGATACCGACCCCGGCGTCCCTCATCGGAACAGTGTCCGGGCTAACCACTCTTCTCGGGTTTGTCACCGGAGGATTCTCGGTAAAACAGCTCGTCGACATCGCGACGGCCGGCACTGACAACACCCTGATGGGCAGCCCGCCCTCGGTCCACTGGTGGCTACTGGGCTCGCTCCTCACCGTGGCGGTTGGAGTATTCGGATTGACGTATTTTCGGTTCCTCAGTCGGAACGTGCTACGACTGCCAAAATGGTGGGTTCTCCGCGCGTGGGCGGGAATCAAGGAAGAAGGTGGCCGGACCTACCCATACTCACTTCGACTCGCGATGCGTTGCCCCCAGTGCACAGACACGAATCTGCGCTTCCAGCAGGTGCCTGCGAAGTGGGTTGATTTCTATGACAGTAAGGGAGCACACAAGAAGCGAACGGTCACCGATTGGGAGTCCATGGCGGTCTGTCACAGGGATAAGAACCACTCCCTTCGCGTTAACATCTCTGGAAACGACTTCGACGAAGCGGTATCCCGATGAGCGCCTGATAGGCGGCGGCCTGCCTGGGCTATTTGCGCCGGCGATGCGAAAAACTGTCCCACGCGGGCGCAGCTGACGAAACCGACCATTAACAGGATCGAGAACGGTCCCTTCTTGTTGCGCACTAGCTCCCTAGTGCTGGCGCCGCTCAGCTCAAAGAACGCCGATCGGGGCGGGCGCCGATCCACAGCACTCATGTCAGCCCACCCATGTGCCGTCCTGCGGTTCAGTGATGGGGCTCATCTCCAGCGAGCTCGGTATAGACGTCTTCGAGCGTGCGGAGCTGCACGTGGAAATCCTGCGCGCGCAACGCTTGGTCGAGAGTGAGTTTGCGAACGACACCATCGGGATCATCAGTGCGGACCAGCACGCGGGCACCCGCCCCGGTGGGACGCATGCCAGTTTCGTGAGTGCCCAGATGCTGTCGGAGCGTGCCGATCTCCGTGGGTTCGGTCATGACGAAGGAGACGGTCGCCCCGCCGGAGCGCATTCGCATGAGGTCGTCCGGCGTGCCCACGGCAAGCATCCGGCGGGCACTGCTTCGGTTTGTCGCTATATGCGGTACCGCGTTATTCGGGCTTGTTAGTGCTCGTCGGTACCGACGGTGCGCTCCTCGTTTCATACGCGGATATTCTAGCTGCGCCGCACGGCAATCGAGTTGGCAATGGCCCACACGATGCACAAGATGACGACCTGTGCGGCGGCCAGGTCGACTATCTGGTTGAAAATTAGGGCCAGCACAAACTCAAGGAAGGAGAGGATCAAGGCGGCGGCGCCGACTGCGGCAAAACCCTGCTTGGCGAGGAGGCGGTCTCGTTCGTCGCGGTACTCGATGGCGTTCAGTCGGGTGATGTCCCGAGAGGACGGGCGCCGCGCGTAAAGCGCAGCACCGACGCCTGCAACACCGCCGGCGACGAAGACAAACGAGGCGAACCAGTTGTGCGCTAGCGCGGTCGCGATCGCTCCCGCGAGGAGCGTGCCGGCCAAGGCGATATTGACGGTCGAGAGGGGCAATCGCTTAGTGGTCTTCAACGTGGAACACTTCCTCAACGGTGGACTCGAAGTAACGGGCTAGACGAACAGCAAGACTGAGCGACGGATCATAACGCCCTGTCTCGATGGCGTTGATGGTCTGGCGAGAAACCCCCAACGCCTCACCAAGGGCGGCCTGGGAGAGACCCGCGGCTTGACGCCTTGCTCTAACCTGGGATTCCATATGACAAGCCTGCTTTACCATTCGTCTCGTGTCAAGCGGGCTTGTCATAAGTCCGCATTTCAGGGTCTCCTGACTCGATCCTGTCGAAGTGGGAGTGCCTTGCGGACGCCATCGCCAGGCTGACATTCCAGTAAGGAAAATCAGCACTACACTTTCCCGTATGGAAAACCAAGAGCGCGCTTGGCGCCAGCAAGCACACGATGCACTGAGAGCACTAAACGACGTTCGGGAAGCGAACGTTGCGAGTCTGCAGCGCCCGCGTCGCTACTGGATAATGGTGGGCCTTTTTCTCGCCGTGTACGCCTTGATTCCCCTGACCAGCAGCTGGCCTGCGGTTGTCACGTTTCTCCTGGTGCCCGCGATGCTCGTCGTCATCGTTGTCTTTGCCGCTTGGAAACAGCCCACCGCGGTCCGGAACATCAAATTGACTGGGACTATGTGGCTGCCGCTTCTGGGGTTCGCCGTTCTCGCCGGTACACTGGGCGGCCTGAATACAGCGCTCTATAACGAGCATGGCTGGTGGTGGCTCCCGCCTCTGGTTGCCGCGCTACTCTTCATCGTGGCTACCGTCGGGGGTCCGCTGATCGATAGGTGCTGGGCTCGGACGGTCAGCGCTCGTGTCAAGTGAACGAGACACCGAGGTAGAAACGGGCCTCGATCCGACTATCCATCCCCTCCCCCGCTTACGCATTTGCGCGCTCCTGCAGCCAGTGGTGAAGGAAGAATTCGCTGTCCTTCGGGACCAATTAGAAGTGAGCGACTCTGCGCTGAGCAAGCAAATCGCCGCTCTGACTTCTGCTGGGTACGTCGAGCAACTGCACGCGACCCGCGCCGGTCGGCGCCGCGTCTGGCTGCGCCTCACCCCGGCAGGACGAGCAGCATTCTCGCGTCACGTCGCCGCCCTGCGCGCTATCGCCCACCCATGAACTGCTCGAGCACCTCGCGGACCCAGCCAGAGGTCAGCGGCCGTAAACCCTGGACTCATCAACACCAAGCTCACACGGATCCGCGCTGCAGCTGCGTGCCCATCGCTAGAACGTTGAACGACCTGGGTGCCAGCCGCACCGGTTTCGACATGATGCTTCAGGTGGGCGGTTCGCGGGTGATTTCCGCAGCGTTGCAGTTGGTTCTCTAGGCCGCGCAGAGATGCGCGGCATCGTTCCTGTGAACGACATCCCCACGGAGAGGTACCCGGCGGATTCCAGAGCCGCCACCTGCTTGCTCGGAGCTGAATTTGTCACCTCGACCGTGTCCCGCATCTGCTTGAACGCGAGGGCGCCGTCTCGTCTCTCTGCCTTCAGGCAAATATCAGCTACCGCACCCGTCGACGCCCTCGCAGTTCATGTCCCAGGATCACAGCATGGACCCTGTCGCGCAGGTGCAACTTGGAAAAGATGCGATTGACGTGGGTCTTCACCGTGGCTGGCGAGAGGTGGAGCGTGTCGCAGATCTCGCTGTTCGAGAGTCCAGACACGATGCAGGCGAAAACGTCGAGCTCGCGCGGACTGAGGTGATCCAGCGGGTCGGCTTTCTCTGCGACTCCCCGGTGGTCATGCAGCGTTCCGCCGGAGGCGTAGTGGTCTATTAGCTGCTTGGTGATTCTGGGCCCGACCACGGCCTCGCCTGCATGGACCGTCCTTACGGCCTCCCGTAGCCGGTCGGTCGGGGTGCTCTTGAGTAGGAAGGCGCTGGCGCCAGCGGCGAGGCCGCCGAACGCGTATTCGTCGATGTCGAAGGTGGTGAGCACGAGCACCCGCGTGGTTGGGTGCACGGTGGTGATGATCCTGGTTGCTTCGATGCCGCCCATTCCGGGCATCCGCACGTCCATGAGCACGACGTCGGGTTTAAGGTCCCGGGCGCGGCGGATTGCTTCCTCCCCGGTGGCTGCCTTGCCGACGACTTCGATGTCGTCGGTAGAGTCCAGGGTCAGCGCGTTACCCATCAGAACGAGCTCCTGGTCGTCTACCAAGAGAACCCTGATTTTCTGTGTACCGGTCGCGGTCATGTATATGCTGCCTCGTCGACCACCAGGGTTGCCCTCGTCGTCCAGCCCCCGCCCGGGCGCGGGCCTGCTGTGCTCATTCCGCCGTACGCCGCGCTGCGCGCTGCGATACCCCGCAGCCCCCGACCACTGCCCTGGCTCGGGGCTTGGCCCGCGTGGGGGTCGGTGCGCCCGTCGTCGGTGACCTGCACCGTAACAGTGCTGCCTTTGACGTCAATGCTGACCTCCACTCGGGTGGATCCTGTGGCATAGCGCAGCACGTTGGTGAGCGACTCTTGGACGATCCTGTACACCGTCGTCGACAGCGCGGGATTCTCGGGCATCGCTTTGCCGGAGCGGGTGAGCGTGACGGGCATGCCCGTGTTGCGGAAGACTTCGACGACCTCCTCCAGACTCGGGACGTTGTGTCCCGAGCGGTGCAGGCTCTCATCCAGCACCACGTCTTCCTCGCGGAGCACCTGCAGGACGATGTTCATATCGGCCAGCGCGCTCCGTCCGACATCGCCCAGTTTGCTCAGCGCCAGGGCTGACCGCACGGGATGCTTCTGCCAGCCGTTCGATGCCCCGTCGGCGAGGGCGATCATCGTCGAGAGCGAGTGAGCGACGATGTCGTGCATTTCCGCGGCGATCCGTTGCCGCTCCACGACCCGCGCCGTGGTGAGCCGTTGGTTCACCAGTTCCGTGAGAGCCTCTCGGCGCTGCGTCGCACCGCGGGCGGCGATACCCAGAGCCAGAGCGAGCAGCGCCAAGGGGTCGAGCACCGACGGCGCATGGGTCGCTCCCGTCGCCACAAACAGCAGTAGAGCCCCCGCGGCGGGCAAACCCACGACGACCGCGTAGCCCAGCAGCGCGGTCCCCATGGGCCCTAAGGAGGCCAGCGTGTAGAGCGCGACGGCTGCGGGCAGCCCCAGCAGCACGACCGGACTCGGCAGGAGCATGCCCGCCGAGCTCACCAGCACCAGTGCGACGAGGATCGCCCGCGGGTACCGCCGCCGCCACAGCAGCAGCCCACCCGAAAGGATCACCAGGACCAGGCCCGGCCAGAGTGACTGCGCACCTGGGAGCACGAGCACAAGCGTTTGGACCAACAGACACACGAAGGCGACGAACCCATCGACCATCCTCGGATGAGCGGTCAACCAGCGCAGCAGCCTCGTGCCGAGCACGCGGTCGACCTCCGCGGCATCCACTACCGGCGGCGCTGCACGAACAGTCATAGCCCTGCGACCTCCATCCCGAGCTGTGCTCTCATTCTCCCGCGTGCCCGCTCGCGACCGCGTTCACGCGTCGCGGCGTTTGAGCATGATCGCCGCGACAACGAACAGCACCAGCGCCCATGTGAGCAAAACGGCGTAGCCGGTCCACGGACCCATCGGGTCCGTGCCGGCGGGCGCGAGGAGCAGAGATCCTGCCTGGATCGGGAAGAAGCGTGTGATCTCTGTGCCGTACTCGGAGAACATCTGCGGGATCGCGGGCACTATCTGGAGGAATACGATCGTCGCCAGCACCGCGGCGACAACGTTGCGGATGATGGTGCCAAGGGCGATACCGATGATGCTGATCGCGGCCAGGTACATGCCGGAACCGAGGACCAACCGGACCAGGTCGGGCGTTTGTAACACGTAACTGTACCCACCTACGGCAAGGATGGCCGGCGCGACGGCGAACCCGATGGCGGAGCTGACCGCGCCAATGACGAAGGAGATCCCGGCGATGATTGCGGCTTTCGCAACCAGCACCGACGTCCGGCGCGGAACCGACAGCAGCGTTGTGCTGATTTGGCCCGAGCGGTACTCGTTCGTGATCATCAGCACCGCGAGCACGGCGAGGACGATGCCGACGTAGCCGGTCTTATCCACGACCATCTCGGGATACGCGTTGTAGTCCGCCTGGGGTGAGCCGCGGTCGCGGAAGACGTAGGCCCAGGGCATAGCAACCCCATTGGCCAGCAAGAGAAGGAGCGTGAATCCGGCGAGGACGTGGTTCGAGGCCAGCCCACGGAATTTGATCCATTCGGAGCCGATCGTGCCTCCCAGGCTGACATTGCGTACCGAGAAGCGGCGCACAACGGGCACTGGGACGGTGTCGGTGGTGGTGCTCATAAGGATGGTCCTTTCATGGAAGAAGCGAGATCAGGCCGAGATGTACTCGACGGAGTCGCGGGTGAGTTGGTTGTAGGCCTCTTCAAGGGTCTGCCGCAGGGGCGTCAACTCGGTCAGCAGCACCCCTGCTTCGTGGGCGGCACGGGCGATCTGCTCGGCGGTCAGGCCTTTCACTTCCAACAGGCCCAGCTCGCTCGAGGCAATAGCCACGCCAGTGGCCGCGATCCGGCGAGTGAGAGTGTGTGCGTCAGCCGTGCGCACGCGGACGCGGCTGCCACCCTGCTCGGTGAGTGAGTTGATGGGAGAGTCCGCAATGATCTCGCCGCGGCCGATGATGATCACATGGTCTGCGATGAGCGCGAGCTCACTCAGTAGGTGCGAGGAGAGGAAGACTGTTCTTCCCTCGGCCGCTAGCCGCACCAGCAGCTCACGGACCCAGGTCACCCCTTCGGGGTCTAAGCCGTTGACCGGCTCGTCGAGGATGAGCGTTCCCGGGTCACCCAGCAGCGCCGCGGCGATGCCCAGGCGCTGACCCATACCGAGAGAGAACCCGCCGACCTTCTTCCGGGCCACCGCGCTGAGACCCGTCGCCTCGAGAACTTCGTCGACTCGTGAGCGTGGTATCCGATGTGTTGCCGCGATCGAAGCCAGGTAGTTCAGCGCTGTGCGGGACCTGTGCGCTGCCTTCGCGTCGAGCAAAGCACCCACCTCGCGCAGCGGCGCCGCGAACGCTCGATATTCAGTCCCGTCGATGAGCGCGCGGCCGGACGTGGGGCGGTCCAGACCTACGATCGATCGCATCGTGGTGGACTTACCTGCCCCGTTTGGTCCCAGGAATCCCGTGACCTTGCCCGGCTGGACCGTGAAGCTCACGTTCCGCACCGCGTGCTTGTCCCCATACGTCTTGGTCAGACCCTCAACTTCGATTGTCATGGCGTCGGCTCCTTCTCATAGCTATTGCCTCGTGGTCTCGACGCTACGGACGGGCGTGTGCGGATGGATGCCAACCAGGGGTTGAACTGGTGCTCTTACAGTGCGCGATCCGGCTGCGCCAACACTCTCCGCAAGACGGGGGTGGTCCCCACGACGCCGAGCTGGACCAGCACGACACCCACAGCAATGCAGCCTGCAACCGTAACAATGAACAAAGGTGCGGTGACGACCGAAACTCCCAAGACAGGGACCACGAGCAGTGCGGCGATGAGGGCCGGCACCACAGCCGCCACCAGCAGCGGAGTACTCACCGACAGGCGCCTCGACCGGGTCATTGCAGAAAACGGCATGCCCAACCGGTCAAGGCTCACGTACAGGGCTCGGCGCTCCATCACCGCGGCCGCCTGGGTGACGCCCACCGAGCACGCCACGAGCAGGTACGACACCGCAACGGCCACCACCACGACCACGCGTATGTCTCCGAAGAACAGAATCTGCTCGGGCGTCACAACGTCCGAGAGTCGCAGCACGGTGGCCAGAAATCCCAGCACGGAACCGGCAGGCACAGCGATGAAACTGGCCAATGCCACCCCGGACACCTGCCGCCACGCCGCCTGCGGCGACTCGAGCACACCACGCATGGCAATCAGCGTCCCGGCGTCGCCAGACCGCACGAGCCTGCGTTGGGCCAGACGGCCCACGAGATAGGGTCCCAGCAAGTTCAGCACAGCCATCACCACGATGAGCACCACGACCAGTGCCGCGGTGACACCCACGGCCCCCCAACCAACCGACGCCAGCTGCAGCACGAGCACAGCACCGCCCACAACGAACCCCGCGATCGCTACGCGCAACCAGTGCATCCGCGGCGCGCTCTGGCGCATGCGCACACCGAGCGGGGAAATCAGAACAAGTCTCAAGCTCGCGCCGGCGCTCACTACAGCGACCACCACGACGGCGAGCAGAAGCACCGCGACGAGCGGCAAGGCCAGCCCTACCCCCTCCGACCCCAGCGGGGTGCCCGCAACGCTAACGAACGAGAGGAGGGGCGGCAGGGGCGAATACAACAGCAGCCCCACGAGCGCTCCCCCGGCTGCAACGAGTCCCGCTTCAACAAGCGCGACTCCTCGCACCCACGACGAAGAGGCTCCCAACAACCGCAACGTCGCGAGTCGGTCCTCGCGGCGACGCGTGGACAGACGCGCCGCGGCGCCGCCGAGCGTACCAACGGGCACCACCAGCACCGCCAGCATCCCCGCCGCGAGGATCCTGTATTGCCCGAATCCCTCAGGGTCCGGGGCGTTCCAGTACGCCCGCGCCAGCGCGACCACGCTCAGGGCCACGGCAGAGATCACGGCGAATGCAAGAACCGGCAGCGCCGTGCTCGAGAGATCGGCGCGGGCCGGCCTTACCAGCAACCACAACGCCGGCAGCCGAAGGTTCGCTAGGGTCCTCATCGCGTTCCGCTTTCGACGATGCGACCGTCCTTCAGCCGAATGATCCGTGAGCACCGACTCGCCACGGCCTCGTCGTGCGTCACCATCACCAACGCTCGTCCCTGCGCCGTGGTCTCCGCAAGCAGGACATTCAATACTTCGGATGCCGTCCTCGAGTCCAGTGAGCCGGTCGGCTCGTCGGCAAAGACAACTCGAGCGTCCGTGGCGCGAGCACGAGCGATTGCCACGCGCTGGGCCTGCCCGCCCGAAAGCTGGCCAATCCTGCGGCCCTCCAGACCAGCCAGACCAAGTTCACCCAGAAGTAGTGTTGCGCGCTCCATCGCTGCGCTCTTCCCCGTGCCTGTCAGGAGCAGAGGAATCGCCACGTTCTCCACCGCCGTGAGTTCGGGGATCAGCATGCCCTGCTGGAAGACAAAGCCGTACTCCCGGAGGCGCACCCCTGAGCGCGCTGCATCCGACAACCCGCCCAGCTCTCGGACTCCGCCACGTGTGCGTAGTGTCACCGTTCCCTCGTCTGGGCTGATAATCCCCGCCAGCGCATGCAGCAGCGTGCTCTTACCCGATCCCGACGGCCCCATGACCGCCACCGACTCACCGTCGCGGACAACCAGATCGACGCCGTCCAGCGCGACTGTCTCACCGTAACGGACACCCACACCGCGGGCAGACAATCGGGGTTCCCACTCGGCGGAGGGCTGCTGTCGCGCGTCTGGGGCAGCGGCAGAAGAAGGGTCAACGCTCATGGTCAGACGCTAATGAAGACAAGGGCACGGGCGATGCCAACCAGGGGTTGATTCCCCACCGGACCAACCCCGCGTCACCAACCCACCTTCGAGCTCCTGACGCGGGGTTGCGAACCTCTGGCGGTCCTGCCGCCATGGCGTTAGTGATCGGTTGCTGCAGCTCGCCTCAGTGCGAAAACGGATAGCGGACTTCGCCGATAATTGTTTGAGGCCCATTACCGGAGGCCAATCGGAATCCGTCTACGCGCACGTCACGAGCACAGCCATGCTCGAGGGCAGCTGTCCGGCGTCGTTCGCCCTCAACAACCCACTGAAAGACGTGCGCCTCGACAGCGACGTCGCGCGGGAGGCCGGCGTGGCCACAGACCTGCGGACGAGTCTGGACACCCCTGAACGGGCGCGCAAGCAACTCGGGCTCGGTGGAGCCCGGCAAGCAGAATCTTGACTTGGCTATGCACAAACGGCGATTAGGTCACAACCACCGTCACCGGCCTTGATGAATCGAGTCGACTCTTCAGTGACGGCAACAAAATGCCCCGCAGAGACCGCGATTTCTTCACCGTCTACGACGACCCAGCCGCCCCCTCGGACGATGGCATACGCATCTTCGACACTGTCATCGAGATGATTGTGGAGCTCCGTGGTCGCACCCGGAGGAAGCTCCACCTTGTACATCTCAAATCCCCGCAAATTCAAGCTCTCGCTAATGCGCTTGTCAAAGGGACTGGCTGCTGGGTGGGGTCCGCGACCAGCCTGCACGTCATCATTATGAATAACGGAGTAAGACATCGCCTCAGTCTATGAGGGGCTTTTCGTGTCCCACACGGATGACGCGCGCATGGAACGCTCAACAGTCGCGGTTTGGACGGCCAAGTCGCGGCTTGTGGTGGTCCTCGGCCAACCAGGTAGTCGTTCTCGTCGCGAAAAGTGAACACGGCCAACCCCGCCTTTCACGATGAATGGTGATGCGGCTTCCGCCTGAATCGGGCCTAATGCCAAAACGATGCGCCAATCATTGCGTTTCCAATTTGGCAAGCCATGTGTATGGTTGCCATTATGGAAAATGATTCGTCCCGCAATGACGCAACCGATCCACAGGGTTTGCCCTCGCCGTTGGAAGCACGCGAAATGCTCTCTCATCTCGAGGACGATGGCTCGGCACTCTCAGAACGATTGGTCACACCCTGGGGGTATCACTTGATAATGGGCGTCATCGTGGCGCTGCTCGTGGGATCACAGGCGTTGCCGGTGGCGGTATCGGGCATTCTATTAGCTCTCGGATTTATCGCGGTTCCTGTACTCACCATCACGTACGCTCGTCGATACGGAATTTCTATCGGTCAGCCGGCTGGCCCGCGCAGCAAGCGCATCGTGCTGATCACGGTGGGAGTGTTGGTCTTAGGCATGATCGCCAACATGGTCATCAAGTTCGTGGGTCTCAGCCCGTGGTGGGGGCTGATACCGGCAGCGCTTGCTTTCACGGCGACGATCCTGCTCGCGCGCCGATATGACAATGCACTTCGAAATGACATTGCCGGAAATAGCACTACGAACAGATGATTCCCGCTTCAGGTCCCCTCTTCAATGAGGTTATTCATTCGCCAGTGCGTTTACGGATCTGCGCGCTGACGCGGCGCATTTCCGAACTGGAGTACGCCGTTATCCGAGACACCCTTGGACTCAGTGATGCCAACCTGTCCAAGAACCTGAAGGTGCTCAGCGATGCCGGCCTCGTTTCGATGCGGAAAGAGAGTTCGCCTGAGCGCACAGATGCCCGAAAACTCACTTGGGTCGGGCTCACGGAAAAAGGAAGAGCGGCCCTGGAAGGTCATTTGGCCGCACTCTCCCAAATTGCTGAGGGCACGGGTGAAGCCGGCGACACTTCCGATTGAATCTGCTCCCTGCCCAGCAGCCGATCATCGATTCCGCAACGACCTCGATCAAGATCAGGTTGAAGGAACTCACGCCTGGACGGGCGTGTGTCGATCTCGTGTCGAGCATGAAAGCCACTGCGGGACTCCCTGTCCCCATCCGAGCGCCTGATCCCATGAAATGGGTAGTCGTCCCCATCGTGACAACCCACCGTCGACAGTACTTTGTCCATATGACCCACACACCCGCTCCCCTAGGATCCGATACCTCCGCGTTCTCGGCCGGCTCTCACGATCGTGTCGACGGCAGCTCGATGGGTGCTCCGCAGCGAGGGACCAATCCTGTGCGCGCTGCCCGACGCTATCTCACGCGGTACGCGGGTTTCTCAGGTCGCTCCAGCCGTAGCGAGTATTGGTGGGTCGCGCTGCTCAATGTCATCGTGTTCTTCGGAGGCAGCGTCCTCATGCTGGTCGTCCAAAGCGCAACGAGCGATGCCCCGCTCCGTGACGACGTGAGCGTCGGCGCCGGTCTGATCGGTACGCTTCTCGCTCTGTGGTTTGTGGGCACGTTCATTCCCGGCCTGGCGCTCGGTGTCCGGCGGCTCCACGACGCGGACCTCTCGGGCTGGTTCATCCTGCTAAACCTCATCCCCTTCTTCGGCCCTCTCGTCGTATTGGTGCTGACCCTTTTGTCCCCAAACCCTGCTGGCGCCCGCTTCGACCGCTAGCACCGAAGTCCCCGGCGGAACCACACACCCCGGGAATCGCTTCGCCCGCACCAAACGACGCCCGCGCCGAGCCCGGCGCTCGCGTCAAACACGCACCGACGAAAAGGAGCCAAACTGATGGCAAAGAAGCGTGTGCTTCCAAAAGACTTCTTCCACTCGATGAGCACGGCGTCTCTCGATGAGCTCGTCGCCGTTTACGACGACCACCTCCTCGACGCCTACCAGGGCGGCGATCGGGCGAAGCGCACACCGCTGTTTTGGGCACTGACTCCCAACGGCTTAATAGAGTGGCTTGTCCGACAAGGACTCGACGTCAACCAACCCGACGCCCAGGGAGTCAGCGCGTTGTTCGCCCAGGCAGATGCCAGCGCGACCTACCCGGAGATATCGCAGCACCACCCCGGCAAGGTGCGATTGCTGATCACCCTGGGCGCAGACATCCATCGGCGTAGTCCATCGGCCATCGGCGGAGAGTTCACGCCCCTGCACATCGCGGCCTTCCGGGGCGCGGGCGCCGCGGTGGAAACGCTACTCGAGTTCGGCGCCGAGGCAGATGCCATCGACGGTCAGGGTCACACCGCCCTCGAACGAGTAATCGCACGAGCTAATCTGCGCACCCTCGACACCCTTGCCGGTGTCGTGGCACCACTAGTAACAGCCGGCGCCAGGATCACACCCGAAATGCGTGAAGCGATCGCGCTACTAGGGCGAGAGGTCAGAGCAGTCGAACCGGGCAGTGCTCGTGCCCACGCGGACAGACGAGCCGCTGCATATGCCCCGCTGGAACGTCTTTTCGAACTCGACGGCGCGTCCCGTGACCCGGCCGCGGAGCCCTCCGGGAAGATTCTTGTGCCCCGTGCTAGTTGGGCGGCTCAGTATCGCACATTGTGGAATGCTCTCGTTCCAGAATCTGGGCAGGCCTCTAGCGTGCAAGGCGAAGTGATCCGCATTAGCGGCAGGATCGGCAACGAGCTATTGGAGATGGGCGGCGTCAACTGGGATGAGCGCTACCGCACCATGCTGGCGCAGCTGCCTACCCTACTCGCCCTTGGTATTCCACTAGACGATACCGACCTCGCGCGCGTCCGAAAGAACTCACGACAGCTCAGCACAGGCACGCACACGCCGGATTCACCGCGGACGGTCGCAGAGTTGCAACAAGCAGCCGTGGCGTGGGTCTCATCGAATACGGTGCCGATCCCACTCTCTAAGCACCGCACCGACTCGGCTTCCGTACGGTTGATCATCATGAGCCCTTCGGATATCGTCAGCGATGTTGAGCGCACCAAGTTGAGGCCGTATCTCAGGGAGCAGGGCTTCCAGGGACCGGGGCCCGAATATCAGCGTTCGGTCGGTGAGACGCTCCAGATTGTCGAGGTCCAGCGAGCGAAATTTGGTGAGGCTCAGGGTCTGATGTACCTCAACGGCAAGATCTTGTTGCCGATGCTCGACCAAGTCCTTGGACGCTCCGTGCCATTGGACGTTGGGGGACGTCTTAGTAGCGTTTTTCTCCGCCCCAACCACGTTGATGCGAGCCTCGATGAGGCAATCACCGTCACGCAGACATCCGACCCGGACGACATCACGGCTGCAGCGGTGCGCGGCCTCGACGCGTTGCTCCGCCGTATGAACGAGATGACGACAACGGCGTATGCCGTCGACTATCTCTCTCGGAGGAAGCTCACCGATTATGAGGGCGTCTTCGGTTGGTACCTCTATCACGATCAGCTGGAGGAAGCGCGCGCCTTCGTGACTGGATTGCACGAGTACTTCGGAGCACAGCCGCGGTGGGAGAAATTGGCGGACAAGCTCGATGACGTCGCAGCGCGTATCTCCCCGGACACTCCCTGGCGAACCTGGCTCTCCAGCCCGTGACTGGGGCGATCGGATGACGGGAGGCGCACGTCAGCCGCTGGTCGAGCTTTTCATCGAAGGGGTCGATCTTGACCTGGTCGATGTCACGCTCACGCCCCCGTCGGTGCCGAAGACGCTTGCGTGGTGCTGGGCCTACCTCGAACGCTCCGTTCCCCATCCCTCACGGGTGCAGCTAGTAGTGACTGGGTACATGGCCGGTTCGGTGGCCCGCTGGGCTCCCGAAGTGGACGCCGCTGGAATCCATGCGGTCCAGCACGGTGCGGAACTTTCAGCAGGGAAGACGCTTCGGCTGCCCGACGGCCGCGCCGTTGTACTGCTCCACGCGCATTACTTTCGCAATGATCTTGATCGGGACCAGACCGAGGTCAACGACCTGATCGCCAAGCGCGTGCTCGTGCACGAAGCACAGCACGTCGTTATGCATCAGAACCAACAGGTCTACCAGCCCGACCCGAGCGCGAGCTTCCGCGATCTCAACCTCGTAGGCGGCGCCGCGGCAATCATCGAGGAGTACCGGGCAGAAATCAGCGTCGATGATACGTTCCGCCGCGGCGAGCCGCTGTGGAAACCGGCCACAATCATCGCTGGCCTTCAGGCCAACCTCGACGGTGCCGTCGCCACGTACCAAGGCCATCGCTCCGTCAGTCGCCTCGTTTTTGAGGTGACCAGTTCTGTGCTGGTCGGATGGCGTGGACTCGCCTACGCTGCCGCACGCGACGTCGTAGTCCCGGAGAGCGGGCTCGTGGACGTTGTCTGGACGAACCCTGCCTGGTCACGTGCATTCGAGGACTGCTGGCACGACTTCAGTGCGGTGCTTGACCGCGTCGAACCCGCCGGTCTAATCATGTCGAGGCAGGCGCTGGACGCCCTCGCCGCTGAGTTCGCGGAGATCATCAACGACTCGATGATAGATCTCGGCTTTCTCTGGCACGACGACATATTCATGATCGAGCCATGGTTCGTCGAGTCCCCGACCTACGCCACCGCCGTCGTAGCCACACGCGCCGACGCTTTGACGACGGTGCAGCGACTGCGAACACGATGGGCCCGTCGCCCGGTGCTAGGAGGGCTCATCTCCGGCTGAGTGATTCAGCTCGAAGCGGTGCCGACGATAGGAATTATCCTTGCAACCGTCCCGAATCATCAATAGCGTCGAAGCTATGGTTTACCCCCACGTCTACTTCTCTGCCACCAAGAACAGAACCGACTTTCTCACCGACTACGAACCGTCGCTAGCAACCTGGGCGGAAAAGGACGGAACGACGCTGCTCACGCGGGCTCTGTGCAACGGCGATCCCGCTAGCCGGGTCGCGATCGCCACGCGGCTGCTCGATGACGGTGCCCACGCCAGTGCTGCGACCGATAGCCAGGTGAACGCGTTGCACGTGTCGCTGAGTGCAACGGCGCACGATTTCGCCGCTGAAGCTCCCCTAACCGCCCGCCTGCTCGATGAAGGCGCGGATATCAACGCCGACAGCGGCAGCCAGGGGGCACGCCGCTGCAAACACTGAGCCGGACGTTCAAGTTCCCCGACGAAACTCTGGCCCCGTTCTATGACGTGCTGTTTGCTCGCCCTGACCCCGACGTGACCACTGCGAACAGCAAGGGGGCAGCGTTACCGAGTGCGCCCAGACCGCTATCGAACACCGCGCCAATCTCCTTGCGCGCTGCCAAGCGCACACCAACCGACACGGACCGCACTGACGTCGAGAACCGACACTCACGCAATCTGCTCATTCCTTCGCTACAGACGACCGTTTGGGATGCGTCAACGCGGCCAACCAAGTCGATGTGCCAAATAGCGACCACAAAACGCCGCCAGAAAGCGCTAACAGCCACAAGCCACGGGCGACGGGTTCCCGCCGGGCCGAAGTCCTGACCAGGCACCAACTCGATAACCTAAGATCAGCGAGATGTCGCGGACAATAATGATGCTGTCAAGTAATCTTCGGGCGTATTCGCGATACCCACGAATCCACTGGTTGAGCATATTTCTTGGTGATCGTGGTGTCGTTGACGACCGTGACATGGTCGATTATCCCGTCACGGTAGATTCTTCTGAGCCGTCGGCCACCATCTCAGCGAAGACGTTCTCGAGTCGGTCGCGGCTGATGCTCTGTAGCGGTGTGGCGATATACAAGACGCACTTCGGGCAGATCGCGGTGACGTGCGACTCTGTTGGGTCCCAACGCAGCGCACCGAAGAGACCGATCATGCCGACCTGTGGCAGCCGAGGATCGATGTAATACACCGCTTCCCCAAGTTCGTGACAGCCGTCCTTCTGGCAGCGCACAGATACCAGCAGGTAGGTCCGAGGGTCGCCCTCCTGCTCTCGCGTTAAAAGTTTCGGGGGTCGGGAGGAGGGGCGATGGGCTGTTTCGCCGCGGAATCCTGCGCCTGTTACTGCTGGGGTACCTGGACTCGAACCAAGAACAAATGAACCAGAATCATCCGTGTTGCCAATTACACCATACCCCAATGGCGATGTCCGAGGACCGCGCCGAAAAGTAACTCTATCCCACTCCGGGTCGACCAGCCAAATTGAGCGGCGGGTGTGTCGTGAGCGGGCCGAGCAGTTCGCGGTTGATGGCAACCGCGGCACGGGCGCCCTCGCCGGCCGACACCAGAAGCTGCTCGGGGCCGGGAGGGGTGGTGTCGCCCGCAGCGTAGAGGCCCGGCACCGAGGTGCGGCCCTGCGGGTCGACAAGGATCAGGCCATCGGCATCCGTGACCGGGTTGAGCGCGCCCGCGAAGGCGGCCGCAGCCTGATAGCGGGGACGCACGAAACCGCCCGCTCTGGGCACGAAGTCGCCGTCGGCGACCTGGATACCGGTCATGGCACCGCGCTCCCCCACGACGTCCGTGAGCGGGCGGCGGTCGACGCGGATGCCGCGCGCGGCCAGAGCAGATTCATCGGTGTCACTGATCTGGCCAATGCCGTTGGTGAAGACGATCAGGTCGTCGGTCCACTGCGAGATAAGCAGGGCGTGCTCGGCGAGGTCGTCGGTCTCGCCGATCAGGGCGAGGGCGCGATCGGCCTCTTCGTAGCCGTCGCAGGCGATGCAACTGTGCAGGTTGGTGCCGTACCAGGCGCGGATGCTCGGCAGCGCCGGCAGCGTCTCGGCCAGGCCCGTGGCGATGAGCACGGTGCGGGCGGTGACCACCCGGTTCTTCTCACCGCGCATGCCCTTGGTGGAGACGGTGAACCGCGCCGCGGCGGCATCGGCCGCGTCAGCTTCGGGCACCTGCTCGATCGTGCGAACCAGCCCCGCGTGGAACTCGGCCGCCGGGTAGGCCTCGTACTCCTCGCGGCCGATGCGGCGCAGCTCCAGCGGCGGCACGCCGTCGCGGGTGATGAAGCCGTGCGAGCGCAAGGTGGCGGAGTGCCGGGGCCGGTTACTGTCGATCATGAGGGTGCGGCGGCGGGCCCGCACGAGGCTCAAGCCCGCGGCGAGGCCGGCCGGCCCGGCGCCGATGATGACGACGTCGTAGGGCGCCGCGGCGGTATCAGCAGCGGCACCGGCAGCGGATTCGCTGCCGGCACCGGCGCTCAGTGAACCATCCGGGCTCATGACACCAGGGTTGCCGCGAGCCGATCCAGCCGGGCCAGCGAATCGGCCTGGCCGAGGATCTCCATGGACTCGAAGAGCGGCGGCGAGATCTTGCGACCCGACACGGCCACCCGCAGGGGACCGAACGCCACCCGCGGCTTGAGGCCGAGGCCGTCGATCAGCGTGGTGGTCAGGGTGCTGTGCACGAGCTCGTGGGTCCAGTCCGCCTCGGGAATGTCGCGGAGCGCCGCCGTGGAGGCCGCGAGGATCTCGCCGGCGTTCTGCGGAAGCGACTTGAGCGCATCCGCCTGGTGCTCGAGCTTGTCGGCGCTCTGGAAGAGGAAGCCAAGCATGTCGGGCGTCTCGCCGAGGAGGGCGATGCGCTCCTGCACGAGCGGGGCGGCGGCGGTGAGGATGGCCTGCTCGTCGTCGCTGAGCGGCTCGGTGACAATTCCGGCGTTCACCAGGTACGGCACCACGCGGGCAGCGAAGTCGGCCGGGTCGAGCAGCCGGATGTGGTCGCCGTTGAGCGATTCGGCCTTCTTGAGGTCGAAGCGGGCGGGGTTGGGGTTCACGTCGACAACGTCGAATGCGGCGATCATCTCTTCGATCGAGAACACGTCGCGGTCGTGCGTGAGCGACCAGCCCAAGAGGGACAGGTAGTTGACCAGGCCCTCGGGGATGAAGCCGCGCTCGCGGTGCAGGAACAGGTTGGACTCGGGGTCGCGCTTGGACAGCTTCTTGTTCTTCTCGCCCATCACGTAGGGCAGGTGGCCGAAGCGCGGCACGAAGGTGGTGAGGCCGATGTCGATCAGCGCGTGGTACAGCGCGATCTGGCGCGGCGTGGAGGAGAGCAGGTCTTCGCCGCGCAGCACGTGGGTGACGCCCATGAGCGCGTCGTCGACGGGGTTCACGAACGGGTAGAGCGGGTGCCCGTTGGGCCGCACCACGACGAAGTCGCTGAACGAGCCGGCCGGGAAGGTGATCTCACCGCGCACCAGGTCGTCGAAGGAGAGCTCGGTGTCGGGCACCTTGAGCCGGAGCGCGGGCTCGCGGCCCTCGGCGCGAAAGGCGGCCTTCTGCTCGTCAGTGAGGTCGCGCTCGTAGTTGTCGTAGCCGAGTTTGGCGTCGCGGCCGAGCTTGATGTTGCGCTCGGCGATCTCCTCGCCGGTGGCGAAGCTCTCGTAGATGTGGCCGGATTCGGTGAGCTTGGCGATCACGTCGCGGTAGATGTCGTAGCGCTGGGACTGGCGGTACGGCTCGTGCGGTCCGCCGGCCTCGATGCCCTCGTCCCAGTCCAGGCGCAGCCAGCGCATTGCCTCGAGAAGCTGGGTGAAGCTCTCCTCGCTGTCGCGGGCGGCGTCGGTGTCCTCCACCCGGAAAATGAACTTACCCCCGGTGTGCCGGGCGTAGGCCCAGTTGAACAGGGCCGTGCGGATCAGGCCGACGTGCGGCGTTCCGGTGGGCGAGGGGCAGAACCGCACCCGCACATCAGTGCCGGTTGCGGTCGAGAACGGGTGCGCTGTTGTAGTTGACATACTGCTGTCATCCTACCGAGCGTGCGCCGCGACCGGGGTGTGCGGCATCGGGGCCCGACCGGCCTCGACCAGCGACCAGGGCGCCGCGTCGATCTCGCCGATGGCCCGAATGGTGGCCGCCACGGCCGGAATCGACTCCGCGCCCTCGGTTCCCACCAGGTGAATCGTGCGGAAATCGCCGCTCGCCGTTGGCCGGGCGACGATCCCGGCCGGCAGCGGTGAGGCGGCGATGGCCAGCGCGGGCACGAGCGCCACGCCCAGGCCCGCCGCGACCATGCCGAACACGGCCACGACGTTGTCGGTCTCGTACGAGATGCTCGGGGTGAAGGCGCTCCGGGCGGCGAGGTCGAGCAGGTGGGCCCGGCAGCGCGGGCAACCACCGATCCACGGTTCACCGGCCAGCAGGGCCAGGTCGATGCGGTCCTGTCCGGCCAACGGGTGCTCGCGCGGCACCACAACGAGCATCTCATCGCGCCAAAGCGGCACAACCGTGAGTCCCTGGGCGCTCTGCCGGTGCGGGTCGGCCTGGTCACCCGTGTAGCTGAACGTGATGGCGAGGTCGGCGGCCTGGTCGCGCACCGCCCGCACGGCCTCCGGCGGTTCGGCCTCGAGGTAGTTCAGTTGCACCCCGGGGTGCCGTTGGGAAAGCCCGCGCAGCAGGGTGGGGATGACAGTGGCGGACGCGGACGGAAAGGCGGCGAGGGTCACCCGGCCGCTGCGGAGGCCGGCCAGGTCGCTGAGTTCGCCCGCCGCGGCATCCAGCGCCTGGGTCACGGTGGCCGCATGCCGGGCCAGGATGCGGCCGGCCTCGGTGAGCCGCACGCCGCGGCCGGCCTTGGCCACCAGAGGCAGGCCCAGCCGGGCCTCGAGCCGTTTGAGGTGCTGGCTCACCGCGGGCTGGCTGTAGCCGAGCGACCGGGCGGCGGCCGTGATGGAGCCGAGTTCGTTGATGCGGTGCACGATGCGCAGTGCGTGCGAATCTACGTCCAGTGCACGGTGAATATTCTCGGCCATTCTCGAATCATAACGACTGGTTATCAAACTGATCGGGCACTGGGCATTGCCGAATAGGTGATCGGGCGTGACGCTGGGTAGATGCGATCCACCGTTGTCCCCACTCGTACGCCACTGACGATGGCTGAGGCGCGGGCCGCCTACTCCCCCACGGCCACCCGATACCTGGCCGCGTGCACCTCCGGACTCCCCACCACCGCGACCGTACGGGCGCTGCACGACGACGCCGACACCTGGGGCAGCGGCCTGGCCTCCCCCGCGCACTACCAGGTGGAGATCGACCGGTCCCGGGCCCTCTATGCCGGCCTGGTCGGGGTGGGCGTCGACCGGGTGGCGATCGGGTCGCAGGCCTCGGTGATGGCGGCCGTGCTGGCCGCCTCCGTGCCCGTCGGTCGCGAGGTCGTCTGTGTCGACGGTGACTTCACGTCCATGGTCTTCCCCTTCCTGCAGCAGGAGCACCGCGGCATCACGGTGCGCCACGTGCCGGTGGCCGAGCTGGCGAGCTCCCTCACCGAGCGCACCTGGCTGGTCGCGTTCTCGCTCGTGCAGTCCGCCACCGGTGAGATCGCGGATGCGCCGGCCATCCGCGCCGCCGCCACCGCCGTGGGAGCCTTCACGCTCTGCGACACCACGCAGGCCACCGGCTGGCTGCCCGTAAACGCCGGTGACTTCGATGCCACCATCTGCCACGCCTACAAGTGGCTCGGCGCACCACGGGGAACGGCTTTTCTCACCGTGACGCCCGAGCTGGCGACGGTGCTGCGCCCGGTGCAGGCGGGCTGGTTCGCGGGAGAGAACCCGTGGGCATCCTGTTACGGCCCCACCATGACCCTGGCCACGGATGCCCGCCGCTTCGATGTGTCGCCGGCCTGGCCGGCCTGGGTGGGCACGCGGGTGGCGCTGGAGTTCTTCAGCACGCTCGATCCGGCCGCCGTGTACGCCCACGATACGGGCCTCGGCAATGCCCTCTCTGCCGGGCTCGGTCTCCTGCCGCGGGACCAGGCCATTGTCACGTGGGCCGACCCCGCCGGCACCGACCTTGCCCGACTCACCGCCGCCGGCATCACCGCTTCCGGCCGGGCCGGCCGCGCCCGGGTCGCGTTCCACCTCTGGAACGCTCCCGCCGACGTGGACGCGGTGCTCGCTGCTCTCGCCCGGCCCTGATCCGCGCGACAGAAACGCACGAAAGCGGCCCTGTGGTCGCCTCGGGATGGTGAGGTGACCACAGAACCGCTTTCGCGAGACTGCGTGGTGGTGGTGCTGCGGCGCGCTACTTCTGCGCGGACACCGCGTCGATGATGGCCGTGGCGAGCTTCACCGAGGAGGCGGGGTTCTGGCCGGTGTAGAGATTGCGGTCGATTTCAATGTGTTCGGCGAAGGAGGCACCCTCGACGAAGTCGGCGCCGAGCTCCACCAGGCGAGCCTGCACGAGCCACTTGGCCTTCGGGGCGAGGCCGCCGAGGGCCTCTTCGGCGTCGGTGAAGCCGGTCATCCGGTAGGCGAGGAACGGCCAGGTGCCGTCGGCTGCCTCGGCGGCCAGCAGGGCGGCCGGGGCGTGGCAGAGCACACCGAGGATGCGACCCGAGTTGAGGGTGTCGGTCATGATCTGACCGCTGGTCGTGTCGACGGCGAGGTCCTCCATCGGGCCGTGTCCACCCGGGTAGAAGACCACGTCGAAGTCGGTCGCGGTCACGTCGTCGAGCGAGGCCGGGCTGTGCAGCGCGGGAAGCGACTCGAGGTAGCGGCGCAGTTCGGCCGAGCGGTCCTCGCCGCCGGTGGCGCCGGGGGCCAGGCTGCCGAGATCGACGGTGGGCGCGGCCCCCTTGGGAGTGGCGATGGTGATCGACCAGCCGGCCTCGGTGAAGAGGCGGTGCGGCTCGGCGAGCTCTTCGGCCCAGTACCCGGTGGGGTGCAGGCTGCCGTCGTTGAGGGTCCAGTGGTCAGCGGCGCTGACGACAAAAAGTACGGAAGTCATGGTTCTCCTAGATCAATTCAGCGAATCGGTTTGCGGCGGTCGAGGATTAGTTGGCGGCCGCGGCGAGGTTGGAGCCGTTGGTCTTGACGACCATCTTGCCGGTGTTCTCGCCGCGAAGCATGCCCAGGAACGCGTCGACGGAGTTCTCGATGCCGTCAACGACGGTCTCGTCGAAGACGATGTCGCCGGCAGCGAACCAGGCGCCCATCTGCTCGGTGAAGGCCGGGAAGTGCGCCAGGTAGTTGCCCACGGTGAAACCGGTGAGGGTGAGACCCCGGGTGACGATGTTGACCATGTTCTGCACGCCGGTGGTGCCATCGGTGCGGTTCATCTGCGAGATCGCGCCACACAGCGCGGCGCGGCCGCCGTCGTTGAAGGCGCCGAGCGCGGCGCTGAGGTGGTCGCCGCCCACGTTGTCGAAGTACACGTCGATGCCCTCCGGCGCGGCCTCGGCCAACGCGGTGGCGAGGTCGCCGGTCTTGTAGTTGAACGCGGCGTCGAAGCCGTACTTCTCGGTGAGCAGGGCCACCTTCTCGTCGGTGCCGGCGGAGCCGATCACGCGGGCGGCACCCTTGAGGCGGGCGATCTGGCCGACCATGCTGCCCACGGCGCCCGCGGCACCGGAGACGAAGACGGTGTCGCCTTCCTTGAACTTGGCGACCTCGAGCAGGCCCACATAGGCGGTCAGCGCCGTCATGCCCAGCACGCCGAGGTAGGCGGATGCGGGAACGTTCGGGATCTCGGGAACGACACGGAAGCCCGCGGCATCCTCCTGCACGACGTCGCGCCAGCCGTACTGGTGCACAACGAGGCTGCCCACTGGCACGGACTCCGCGGCCGACTCGACGACGTGGCCGACGGCGCCGCCGCCCATGGTCTCGCCGAGTACGAACGGCGGGATGTAGGACTTGACGTCGTTCATGCGGCCACGCATGTAGGGGTCGACGGAGATGAAGTCGTTGACGACACGCACCTGGCCGGCGGCCAGCTCGGGCAGCTCGATCACGGCGGTGCTGAAGTCGGCGGCGGTGGGCCAGCCCGTGGGCCGGCCGGCGAGCTGAATCTGAGTACTGGTAGCTGTCGTCATGCGAAGAATCCTTACTGTTCGTGGTGGTGCCGGGCGCTTGTGGCAGGCCCTCGTTTTCTGCACCGATCGTTTTACTATAGCCGGGCTATCGGTTATAGTGAAACGAGCGGTACAGAACATTCACAGGTATCGCACGCACACCCGGACAGACGTCCGCGGACGGAAGGCAGGCAGGCAGCGCATGGGACGGCTCCAGACGTTCGACAGCACCACGGTCGTGCAATCCGCCCGCGACGTCTTCTGGGACCTCGGCTACGACGGCGCCTCCCTGGCGGACCTCGAGTCGGCCACGGGCCTCAACCGCTCGAGCCTGTACCACGCGTTCGGCAGCAAGCGAGGGCTCTTCGACGCCGCCGTCAGCGATTACAGGGACACCGTCATCCGCCCTCGCCTGCGTGGCCTGCAAGCGGATGGTGCCGGCCGGCGGCAACTGTTGGCCTACTTCGACGAGCTCCGCGAGGCCGTGGCGAAGCTGCCGTTGGACTCCCCCCGGCGTGGTTGCCTATTGGTCAATTGCGCCACGGGCCTCGCCACCCACGACGAGCCCGCCCGCGAGGTCGTGGAGGCGTACCGCACCGAACTCGCCGACGCGCTGCGCCATGCTCTCGCCGGGGCTGCCGCCGCCGCTGCGGGCGCAGCTGAACACGCATCCGCTGCACCGGGCGCCGGTGCACCCGGTGCCGGCCAGCCCGGTTTCACCGACCGCACCGACGAAAGGGTGCGCACGCTCGCGTCGCTCTCGATGAGCGCCATGCTGCTCGCCCGGGTCAACGCCACCGAGTCGGCCGCCCTGCTCTCCACGGCCGCCGACCAGGTTCGCGCCTGGTTTCCCGCGCCCTGACCGCGCTGGCCGCACCGTCTACAGCGGCTAACTGTTCCCTGGCCGGACAATCGGTCCCGGCGTACCGGGACCAATTGTCCGTTCTGGCAACAGTTGTGGCTCAGGCGAGGTCGAGTCCCCACTCCGCGGCGAAGGCCTCCGCGGTGAACTCGTCGAGTTCGCGGCGCGCGGTCGCCAGCATCGAGTCGGCCAGCTGCGAGTTGCCCTGCCCGGAGCGGTAGACGGCGCGCCCGTCGGCCCTGACCCGGATGACGAGGTCCGAGACCGCGGGTCCGATGGGGCTATCGCCCAAGCCGAACAGGCTCAGCGCGATCGACGCCGCCGACCCGGCGATCATTCCTGCCCGGCGCGGCAGAGTGATCTCGCGCGGCTCGAGCTCGGCCGTGTAGATCTCGGACGCGTAGATCTCGCCGGCGTTCATCGGTCCCCCGCCAGGCCGGGTCAGGCCGTGCGGCGCACAGGGTTGGTGAGCACGCCGAGGCCCGGGATCTCGATGCTCGCCGTGTCGCCGTCGGACACCTGCCGGGCAGCGCTCGGTGACCCGGTGAGGATCACATCGCCGGGCAGCAGGGTGAACGAGTGCGAGAGGAACGAGACGATCTCGGCCATCGAGAAGGCCAGCAGCGACACCTCGCCGTTCTCGAACTCGATGTCGTTCACCCGGCCGAGCACGCGGCCATCCGCGGGATCGAACTCGGTGTCGATCACCGGCCCCAGTGGGCAGAAGGAGTCGAAGCTCTTGGCCCTGGCGCCGTGCCCGCTGGCCTCGCTCAGATCGACCGCGGTGACGTCGTTGGCGATCGTGTAGCCGAAGATCGCGCCGGCGGCGGCGTCGACGCTGAGGTTCTTGGCGACCCGGCCGATCACGATGGCCAACTCGCCCTCCACGCGCACATCGCTGGATGCCGCGGGCAGGACGATGGGATCGTTCGGTCCCACGACGGTGGTGTTGGGCTTGAGGAAGAAGCGCGGTTCCGACTTCCCGCCGGGTGCGGCCAGCGCGGCGGCCTTCTCCGCGGCATCCGCGAAATAGGCGCCGGCCAGGCCGACGACCTTGGAGCGGGGAATGACCGGCGCGAGCAGTGCGACGTCGACCAGGGGCAGTCGCGCGCCCGTGGGGTTGTACCCGGCGAACATGGGGTCGCCGGTGAGGACCACGAGCTCGTCGTCGTCGATGATGCCGAACGCAATGGTGCCGGCGTGGCTGAACCGGGCGATCTTCACGCGAGCACCCCGGCATCCGACGCGTCAGCGTCCAGGCGCAGCAACCAGCCGTGCCGGTCGGGCAGGCGGCCGTACTGGATGTCGGTGAGTTCCTGCCGCAGCGCCATGGTGATCTCACCGGCGGGGCTGTCTGCGGAGCCGATCTCGAAGCCGGCACCCTTGAGCTGCGCGATCGGGGTGACGACGGCGGCGGTACCGCAGGCGAACACCTCGGTGATCGCACCGGATGCGACACCGTCGCGCCACTCGTCCACGGTCACGTCGCGCTCCACCACGGTCATGCCGCGGTCGCGGGCGAGCTGCATGATGCTGTCGCGGGTGACGCCCTCGAGAATGGTGCCGGTGAGGCGGGGCGTGACCAGGGTGTCGGTGCCGTGCACGAAGAACACGTTCATGCCGCCGAGTTCGTCGATGTGCGTGCCGGTCTCCCCATCGAGGAAGAGCACCTGCGCGCAGCCGTTGTCGTAGGCCTCCTGCTGCGGCAGCAGCGACGCGGCGTAGTTGCCGCCGCATTTGGCCGCGCCGGTTCCACCGCGGCCCGCGCGGGAGTACTCGGTGGAGAGCCAGATGCTCACGGGGGCGACGCCGTCGGTGAAGTAGGCGCCGGCGGGGCTGGCGATCACGTAGTAGCCCACCTTGTGCGCGGCGCGCACGCCGAGGAAGCTCTCGTTGGCGATCATGAACGGGCGCAGGTACAGGCTGGTCTCCGGGGCGTCGGGCACCCACTGGCCGTCGACGGCGATCATCTGCTTGATCGACTCGATGAAGTCGGCCACCGGCAGCTCGGGCAGTGCGAGGCGGCGCGCCGAGCTCTGCAGCCGTTCCGCGTTCTTCACCGGCCGGAAGGTCCAGATCGAACCGTCGGCGTGCCGGTAGGCCTTCATGCCCTCGAAGATCTCTTGCCCGTAGTGCAGCACCGACGAGGCCGGGTCGAGCAGCAGCGGGCCGTAGGGGGTGACCCTGGCGCTGTGCCAGCCCTCCTCGATGGTCCAGTCGATCGTGACCATGTGATCGGTGAAGTGCTTGCCGAAGCCGGGGTCGGCGAGGATGGTCTCGCGCTCGGCGCGGGTGCGCGCAGCATCGGACGGCGTGAGCTCGAATTCGAGCGGGAAGGTGGTGGTCTGCTGGCTCATGGGAGTCCCTTTCGGGTAGACGGGAGTGCGGTTAAGCGGAAGTGCCGGTCAGGCGGGACACGATGGCGTCGCCGACGGCGCTGGTGGATCGTGGACCCGTGGCGGCGCTGCCGGTGTTGGTGTCGACGCTGCGGGCCAGGATATCGGCCGCGACGGCCGCGCTGACCCTGGCCGACGCATCCGTGAGACCGAGGTGGTCGAGCAGGAGCGCGACGGAGAGGATCGCTGCCGTGGGATCGGCCAACTGCCGGCCCGCGATGTCTGGTGCCGAACCGTGTACCGGCTCGAACATGCTGGGGAAACGACCTTCCGGATTGATATTGCCGGATGCCGCCAGGCCGATGCCGCCGCTGATTGCCGCTGCCAGGTCAGTGAGAATGTCGCCGAAGAGGTTGTCCGTGACGATGACGTCAAATCTACTCGGATTCGTGACGAGAAAAATCGTCGCCGCGTCCACGTGCAGGTAGTCGACGGCTACGTCGGGGTATTCGGCCGCGACCTCGGTGACGATTCGCTGCCACAGGGTGCCCGAAAAGACGAGAACGTTGGTCTTGTGCACCAGGGTGAGCCGCTTGCGCGGCCGGTTCCGAGCGGTCTCGAACGCGTAGCGCACGACCCGTTCCACGCCGTAGGCCGTGTTCACCGACACCTCGTTGGCGATCTCGTGCGGGGTGCCCTGGCGAATGGCGCCGCCGTTGCCGACGTACGGGCCTTCGGTGCCTTCACGCACCACGACGAAGTCAACCTCGCCGGGGGCGCCGAGCGGGCTGGGCACACCGGGGTGCAGCACGCTCGGGCGGAGGTTCACGTAGTGGTCGAGGGAGAAACGCAGTTTGAGCAGCAGTCCGCGCTCGATGTTGGCGTTCTTCAGGCGCGGGTCGCCGGGCATGCCGCCGACGGCGCCGAGCAGGATGGCGTCGTGAGCGCCGATCGCGGCCAGGTCGTCGTCGGTGAGCACGTCACCGGTTTCGAGGAAGCGGGTCGCGCCGAGCGAGAAGTGGGTGAGCTCGAACGACACCGGCTCGGCCGCGGTCACGGCCTCGAGAACCTTGAGTCCCTCGGCGACGACCTCGGGTCCAATGCCGTCTCCGGCGATGACGGCGAGCTTGACTGAGCGGGACATGCGGCTCCGATTACGGTGAGGCAGCCGGTGGGCTGGCGATATTGGCGCGAGATTGGCTTGGAGATACCCTGCAAATCAACCCTACTGTGCGCATTCCGCTGTCTATGCTGGAGGACCCTGACCGTGTGCGTCGCCGACGTGCATGTGCCACTGAAGAAGAAAGCGGTTCATCATGAGTATCGGATTGGGAATCTTCCTGTTCGTCGTCGGCGCCATCCTGGTGTGGGCCCTGAACATCCAGGTCGACTGGGTCGATCTCGACCTGGTCGGCTACATCCTGATGGGGGCCGGCGCCCTCATCTTCGTGCTCGGCCTGGTGTTGCTCACCCGCCGCCGCAGCAGCATCAGCACCACCCGCAGCGCCGTCGACCCGGTCAGCGGAGAGCGCACTGTGCAGCAGGAGCGGTCGATCGACGACGTGTGACCCGCGCCCGTCGCTGACGGAGACACGAAAAAGCCCCGGATTCGCATCCGGGGCTTTTTTCGTTCTCAGGGTTATTCGGTGATGTCGATCGCAACCATGACGTCGGCGGTGATCGCGTCGCGGAGCGAGGCGAGCAGGGCCGCCGGCACCGGCGAGTCCACGGTGAGCACGCTGAGCGCCCGGCCGCCGGCCTCGTGGCGGGCGATCTGCATGCCGGCGATGTTGATCTCGGCGTCGCCGAACTCGCGGCCGTAGACAGCGACGATGCCGGGGCGGTCGGTGTACAGCATGACGATCAGGTGCTCGGCGAACGGCACTTCGACGTCGTAGCCGTTCACTTCCACGATCTTCTCGATCTGCTTCGGGCCCACCAGGGTGCCCGATACGGAGACCTGCGACCCATCGGCGAGGGCTCCACGCAGGGTGATCAGGTTGCGGTACTCGGCCGACTCGGCCTCGGTGATCAGGCGCACGGCGACACCGCGCTGCTCGGCGAGCAGGGGCGCGTTGACGTAGGAGACGGTTTCGCTGACCACGTTGGTGAAGATGCCCTTGAGAGCGGCGAGCTTGAGCACCGAGACGTCGAACTCGACGATCTCGCCGCGCACCTCGACGTCGACGCTGGTGAGCGGGCTGTGAGCGGCAAGTCCGGAGAACACCTGGCCGAGCTTCTCGACCAGCGGGATGCCGGGGCGCACCGTCGGGTCGATGACACCGCCGGCGACGTTCACGGCGTCGGGCACGAGCTCGCCCGAGAGCGCCAGGCGCACCGACTTCGCCACGGAGACGCCGGCCTTTTCCTGGGCTTCGTCGGTGGAGGCGCCGAGGTGCGGGGTGCTGATCAGGTTGTCGAGGCCGAGCAGCGGCGACCCGGTCGGCGGCTCGTTGACGAACACGTCCAGGCCGGCGCCGGCGATGGTGCCGTCGACGAGGGCGGTGTAGAGGTCGGCTTCGTCGATGAGCCCGCCGCGTGCCACGTTCACGACGTAGGCGGTGGGCTTCATGAGCTTCAGCTGCGGGGCGCTGATCATGCCGGTGGTCTCGGGGGTCTTCGGCATGTGGATGGTGACGAAGTCGGACTGCTCGAGCAGTTCGTCGAGGCTGACCGGGTGCACGCCCAGCTGCTGGGCACGCGCCGAGGTGATGTACGGGTCGAAGGCGATGATGTTCACACCGAAGGCCTGCAGACGGGCGGCCACGAGCGCGCCGATGCGGCCCAGGCCGATGATGCCCACGGTCTTCTCGTACAGCTCGATGCCGGTGTACTTGGAGCGCTTCCACTGCCCCTGAGCCAGAGCACCGTGCGCCGGCGGGATGTGGCGGGCCAGGCTGAGGATGTGGCCGACGGTGAGTTCGGCGGCAGAGATGATGTTGGAGGTGGGGGCGTTGACGACCATGACACCGGCCGCGGTGGCGGCCTTGATGTCGACGTTGTCGAGGCCGACACCGGCGCGGGCGATGACCTTGAGGTTCGGTGCGGCGGCGAGGGCCTCGGCGTCGACCTTGGTTGCGGAGCGGACCAGGATGGCGTTGGCGGAGGCCAGCGCAGAGAGCAGTGCGGCACGGTCAGTGCCGTCGACGTTGACTACGTCGAAGTCGGGCCCGAGGGCGTCGACTGTGGCGGGCGAGAGTTCTTCGGCGATTAATACGACGGGCTTCGACACGAAAACAGATCCTTAGAAAGCGTCGGGCGAGGGAAGCTCGCGCCTCGACGGTGGGGCGCCAGATACCACAACACCTTACTGGCACCACAATGGAGCCATGAGCCCCGAGTCAGTGACCAACGTCCTAGCCGTGCTGCGGATCGTGCTTGCGGTGGTGTTCATTGCGGCCGGAATCAGCCATTTTGCTCCCTCGGTACAACGCACGATGGCCGCGATGATCCCGCCACGACTGCGATCGACCGGATGGCGGTCGCCGAAAAACCTGGTGATCTTCACCGGTCTCTGCGAGATCGCCGGCGGCATCGGCCTGCTCATCGAGACCACCCGTGTTACGTCGGGTGTCGCCCTGGCCGTCTTTCTCGTCGCTGTCTTCCCCGCCAACGCCTACGCGGCCAGACACAAGGAACGCTTCGGCGCGGTGGCGATTCCGCTTGTTCCGCGGCTGCTCGGTCAACTGGTGCTGATCGGTCTGGTGCTCGCGGCGAGCCTCACCGGCTGAGCCGGCCTGGAGCCGACCTGGCGATCGGCTCCGGGCTCAGGCCAGGGTGAGGAAGAGTTTCTCGAGCTCGTCGACCGTGAGTTTGGGGCGTTCACCGGGGCCGACCGTCTCCGGCGCATCCGTGGCCGTATCGTCGGGTGTGACGCACTGCCGCATGGCCGTCGACACTATCGCGAAGCCGGCCCGGTCGATGGCGCTGGACACGGCGGCGAGCTGGATGACGACATCCCGGCAGTCGCCACCGGTTTCGACGGCAGCGATCACTGCAGCCAGTTGACCCTGGGCTCGTTTGAGGCGGTTCGCTACCTTGCGCACGGCCTGCGCGTCGTGCAGGCTGCCGGTGGTGGGGGCGGGGCTTGTCACGGGTGCACCACGGTGCGACCGGACGCGATCCACGCCGAGGTGCCCCCGGCGACGTCGATCGCCGAGACACCTCGTGCGGCCAGGGCATCGGTCACGCGTGCGCTTCGGCCGCCGGAGTGGCAGATGATGTGCACGGGTGCATCGGTCGGAATCTCGGCCAGGCGGTCGCCGAGTTGCGACATCGGCAGGTTGACGGCGCCGGGAGCGTGCCCTCCGGCGAACTCGTCCGGCTCTCGCACGTCGATCAGGACGGGCGAATCCAGGGCGGCGAGCTGGTCTACGGTGATCTGGTTCATGGTGTCATTCTTTCCTATCTCGATGGCTGGGTGCCGTCAGCGAATGGCCGATACACGGCTCGCGCTGTCGGCTCGGTTCGCGGCGGCGAGGAGGCCGGCCGACCAGGTCAGCCAGCCGCCGTCGAGGTTCCGCACGTCGTGGCCGAGCTGGCTGAGTAGCCGAGCGGCCGTGTGACCGCGCTGCCCGACCTGGCAGTGCACCACGATCGGAGCGTCCGGCAGCTCGGTGTGACGTTCGCGCAGTTCGTCCAGGGGCAGGTTGAGAGCCCCGGGAATCGACCCGGTCTGGTATTCGGCGGAGCTCCGCACATCGACGAGCACGGCGCCGGTCGCCATGGCGGCCTCGAGTTCGTGCCACTGCAACGAGCGGGTGGACCCGGTCTTGGCGTTCTCGGCCACGTAGCCCAGAAGGTTGACCGGATCCTTCGCCGAGGCGTACTGCGGGGCGTAGGCGAGTTCCAGCCTGGACAGGCCCGACGCTGTGAGCCCTGCCGTCATCGCGACCGCGATGACGTCGATGCGCTTGTCGACACCGTCGCGCCCGACGATCTGGGCGCCGAGGATCGCATCGGTCTCCGGTTCGACGAGCAGCTTCATGGCCATCTGCTGCGCTCCCGGGTAATAGCCGGCGTGCGAGGACGGGTGCGTGTGCACCACGCGGTGGGGCCGGCCGGCCGCCTGCAGGCGCTTCTCGTTCCACCCGACCAGAGCGACGGTGAGGCCGAGCACCCCCAGGATCGAGGTGCCGAGGGCCGGGGCCGCATCGGTGGTCGCCGTGCCGGCGATCGCGTCGGCCGCGGCGCGGCCATGCCGGTTGGCGAGCCCCGCCATGGTGACCAGGGTGGGCTCGGCATCGATGTGGTCGACCTTCTCGACCCCATCGCCCACGGCCCAGATCGAGGGGTCGCTGGTGCGCTGCCTGGCATCCACGGCGATGCCGCCGGTGGGCCCGATACGAAGCCCGGCTGACCGGGCGAGCGAGGCCTCCGGGCGCACGCCGCTGGCTTCGATCACGAGATCGGCGCGCACGCGTGCACCGTCGGACAGGATCACGAACCCGGCAGACGCACCGACGATGGTTGTGCCGGTGCGCACGTCGACCCCCGCGGTTTCGAGGGCCTGCTGGATGGGACCGGCCATCTCCGGGTCCAGCGGGGAGAGCACCTGATTGCCTCTCTGTACGAGGGTGACCGTGGCCTGCCGGGCGAGCAGGTTTTCCACCGCCTCGAGTCCGATGAAGCCGGCCCCCACCACGACCACGTGCGCGCTCGCACCGGATTGTCCGAGGACGGCGTTGATGTGGTCCACGTCGTCGACGCTGCGGAGCGTATGCGTGGGCATGCCTGGGCTGGTGGCTCCGGCCTGCGCCGTGGCTCCGGCGGCGAGCAGGAGGTCGTCGTACGTCTCGGTGCTTGTCGCCCCGGTCGTGAGGTCGCGCACGATGACGGTTTTGGCGGCAGCGTCGATGGCCATGACCTCGTGGCGCACCCTCACGTCGAGGGCGAATCGCGCCGCCAGCGTTTCAGGGGTCTGCAGCAGCAGCGATGAACGTTCGGCGATGACGCCGCCCACGTGGTACGGCAGGCCGCAGTTCGCGAAGGACACGTGGGAGCCGCGCTCGTAGACCACGATTTCGCGCTGTTCGTCGAGTCGGCGCAGGCGGGTGGCCGCGGACATCCCGCCGGCAACGCCTCCGATAATGATCGTCTTCATGACGTCGACGATACCCCTGGGGGTATATGCTCGTCAAATGTTGCGACCGCCGGGGTGGCGACGAAACCGACGAGAGGAGCACAAATGTGCCGACAGGTGACGTGCAGGACGTGCGGAAAGAAGGATTGGGCGGGCTGCGGGCAGCACGTCGACCAGGTGATGCGGGGCGTCCCCCGCGCCGACCGCTGCCAGGGGCACGCCGCCGACGCCCGCCGACCCGGGTTGTGGCGCAGGGTCTTCGGCGGCCAACCGGGCCGCTAGACGATCAGGCTGCCGAGGCCGAAGACGAAGATGTCGAGGGAGAGGGCCGAGACCAGGCAGAGCCCGGCCAACAGGAGCAGTGCCTGAGGTCCGGCTTCCCGGCGGCGGCCAAGCCAGAACGCGATCCCGAAGACCAGTATCGGACCGAGCACTCCGGCCAGCAGCAGACCCCAGCCGAAGCCGCTCAGCGTGGTGTCGAGGGACTGCGCCGCCGTATTGAGCCCGATCAGGTTGCCCAGGCCGGACCACGCGCTGTAGGCGTAGACCAGTCCGAACAGGATGGCGATGGTCGCGGCCAGCCACGCGGGCGTGCGGCGCGTGCGAGTCGCTCCGGCGGTGTCGGCGTTCACGGTGTTGTCGGCGCTCATCAGAGTCCCCCGGTTCCGGCGATGAAGGGCAACGGTGCCAGGAGCACGACACCCAGGATGAGCCAGGTCCAGCGCAGGCGCGGTTTGCCCCTGGTGAGCCAGTACGAGGAGGCGAACCACACAGCGGGGGCCGCGATGGCCAGCCAGGTGCCCAGGGAGAACATGAACTGGGCCAGCGGATCGTTGAGCGGGTTGTCGATACGCCCGACGCCGATGAACCAGCCGATCGTGTACAGGAGATAGACCCCGGCGAGCACGCCCAGGGCGAGCAACGCCGTGCTCGACATCGGCGTGGGTCCGGCCGGCGCGTCGACGTAGCCGCCGGGCGACCCGGTGACGGCCCAGCCCTCCGGCAGGTCGTCGCCGGGTTCGACGACGGCGTCGGCACCGGCGGGTCGGCCGACTGAGTCTGCGGCAGCCGGCGGGAGGGCGCGTTCGGATCCGGGGCCACCGGACACCAGGGTGGGGTCGTCGTCGCCGGCCCAGCCGAGCGCGTCGTCATCCCGAGAAGAAGTCATGCAATCAGCCTACAGAGCGCTGAGCAGAACCAGCGGTCACCGGCTGATCAGCACCTTGAGCGCGTGGGTCTCGGCCGCCCGCGAGAACGTGTCATAGGCATCCATCACGTGGTCGAAGTCGAAGCGGTGGGTGGCCAGCCGCTCGGCAGCGATCTTGTGCTGGGTCACCAGTTTCAGCAGCATCGGGGTGGTGTTGGTGTTCACCAGGCCCATGCTGATGCTGATGTTCTGGATCCACAGGTTCTCTACGTGCAGCGGCACGGGCTTGCCGTGCACGCCCACGTTGGCCAGGTGCCCGCCGGGCCGCACGATCTCGGTGGCCATGGTGAAGGTGTCCGGGATGCCCACGGCCTCGATGGCCACGTCGACGCCGGCGCCGTCGGTGAGGGCCAGCACCTCGTCCCGCCACTCGGGCCGGCCCGAACGCACGGTGTGAGTGGCGCCGAAAGTCTTCGCCTGCTCGAGCCGGTTCTCGTCGAGGTCCACGGCCACGATGGCGCCGGCCCCGTAGAGTCCGGCGGTGGCGATGGCCGCCAGGCCCACCGGGCCGGCACCGATCACGGCGACCACATCGCCCGGTGCCACCTGGCCGTACTGCACCCCGATCTCGAAGCCGGTGGGCAGGATGTCCGAGAGCATCACGGCCTCACCGTTTGTGACCGATTCGGGCAGCGGGTAGAGCGAGTTGTCCGCGTAGGGAACTCGCACCAACTCAGCCTGGGTGCCGTCGATGAGGTGGCCGAAAACCCAGCCGATTCCCGAGCGGCCCTCGTCGCCGAGGCAGTGCGAGTAGAGCCCGGTCTTGCAGTTCGCGCAGTGCCCGCACGACTTGATGCAGGAGATCAGCACCCGCTGACCGACGCTGATCGACTCCACCGACTCCCCCACCGCCACGACGGTGCCGACGCCCTCGTGGCCCAGGATGCGCCCGGGAGTGACGGCGGGCACGTCGCCCTTGAGAATATGCAGGTCGGTGCCGCAGATGGTGGTGGTGTCGATCTGCACGATCGCATCGGTCGACCGCAGGATCTGTGGATCCGGCACGTCGGTCCAGGTCTTCACGCCCGGGCCGCCATAGACAAGTGCTTTCACGATGACGCTCCTTTGCATCGGTGTTGCGCACGCTGCCGGCCATAGTACGCGCGCGCCCGAATTTCTCGACCGACCCCGCTCCCCGATCATGACTGGCCCACTTTTGCTAGTCGGAGGCGCCTGGGGACTAGCAGAACCGGGCCAGTCCTGACCGGGACGGCCGGGTGCGGGCTGTGCGGGATGGATGCGGGGCGGGATGCGGGGTGCGGGGGAATGCGGGATGCGGGGCGGGATGCGGGGTGCGGGGGAAGGCGGGATGCGGGGGTGGGTCAGCGGCGGCGGATGACCGCGCAGACCGCGATCACCCAGCCGAGCACACCCGCCAGGCAGAGACGCTCGGCCAGGCCGATCACGCCGGGCAGCAGAGTGGCCGCCACGGCCAGCCAGAGGAGGCCGACGAGGCCCACGCCGGTGAGGATGGCAGCGGCCGGATACGCCGCCCGCAGCCGGTCGCTTCGGCGCAACCAGACCGTGAGGCAGGCGAAGGCGATCAGCGCAGCGATGAAGCCGACGGCCGCGACGAGCAGATGAGCGCTACCGAGCGCCGTCGTCGGCGCAAGGCCAGGCGCATCCGGGCCCGGGATGTCGGTGGGCAGAAACGCCAGCGCCGCCGAGCAGGCGCCGGCGAGCAGCATCACGGCCAGACCCGACTGCCGCAGCCGGGTCCTCGGCCCGAACGCGGCCAGCGCGGCGACGGCGCACACCGTGATCACTCCCCTGGCCAGGAAGTTCAGGTTCATGATCCAGCCGTATGGTCCCACCGCGAGGTTGCTCTCGGCCTCGGAGACCACGCTGTAGTGCGGCGGCAACACCTGCAGCACGATGTCGACCAGCACGTAGAGCACCGCGCCCACGAGTGCCACGGTCGCCAGCAGGCGGTGCCCCGGCCCACCGCCCGACCGGGAGGTCGCCCGGGTCTCTCCCCCGGCGTTCATAGAGTTCATCTGCGGCAGCCTATCGGGCGGGCGGGACCGCTCATAGAATTCAGCCATGGCTCGCGACGAGTCCCCCGGCAACCCCTTCGCGATTCCCGGCGCACCGGCTCCAACCGTGGGCTGGCACCACGTGAACGGATGCCGGCTGTACGCCGAGGTGCGCGGCGCCGGCCCGCCGCTGCTGATCATCGGCGCGGCCAGCGACGACGCCGAGATGTTCCGGCCGATCGCTGAGCGGCTCGCGGGGTTCACCTTCGCCGCCGGGTCCGCCGAATCCGTCGGCGTCTCAGGTTTCACGGTGGTTACCCTGGATCCCCGCGGCACCGGGCGGAGCAGCCGGGAGGGCTGGCCATGCGATTCACGCGCGCACGCCGACGACGCGGCCGGGTTGCTGAATGACCTCGGGCTCGCTCCCGCCGCGATTTTCGGCGCCAGCGCCGGCGGGATCGTGGCGGTACGGCTCGCCCTGCGGCATCCGGAGCTCGTGCGCCAGGTTCTCGTCTATGAGCCGGGCTTCTTCCGCGCCACTGATGCCGGTACCGCGCTGCTGACCCGCGCCACCGGCGCCGTGCGAGACCATCTGCGGAACCACCCGGACGACTGGACCGGCGCTCTGGCCGCGGTGGCCCGCGTGGCAGCTCGGGACCGCGACGTCGACCCGGACACCTCCGACGATGACGGAGGCCCGGGGCCGCTTGATGCCCCGCGCGGTCTCGAGTGGTACGCCGAACGCGGGGCGGCCCTGGCCGAGAACTTCATTCGGGATGACCTGCCGCGCACTCGCGAGAGCGTCGACTCGGTCGCACTGCGGGCATCCGGCACCGACATTCGGTTCGCGTTCGGCACCGGCTCAGCGCCGGTGTTCCGGGAGATCGCCGAGACGCTCACCCACGCCCGCCAACGTGCCGGCGCCTCCGCCACCGGCACCGTCGCGCCGGGCACGGCCGCGCCGGACACGGCCGCGCCTGGCCGTCCAGACTCCCCCGGCGCAGGCCCCGACCAGCCGGACGCGATCGTCGGAGCCGCCCATCTCCCTTATCTCACCCCGGTGCCGATCGCGGGATATATCCGCGCCCGCTGTCTGCCCAGGGCACCGGTCGGCTAGCTCGCGACTTGCCGCACAAGCCCCCTTGCGGCGCGCCGATGGGGTACTTACCGGCATGTCGACGCACCGTCCCTCCGCGACTCGCCGCAAAACCCCCTTGGGGCGCGCCGATGGGGCATTCTGCCGCACATCGATGCGTGGGTCCGGGCGCAGACGCACGCCGAAGGGGCCGGTCGAGTGACCGGCCCCTTCGGGTAAACAGAAGCTGCGAGCTAGCGGGCGGCTTCGCCGTCGACGTAGTCGTCGTCGTTCGAGGCGTTCCACGCGAAGAGCTTGCGCAGCTCGCGGCCGGTGGCCTCGATCGGGTGCTCTTCGCCCTTCTTGCGCAGGGCGAGGAACTCGGGTGCTCCGGCGTCCTGGTCGTTGATGAAACGCTCGGCGAATGCACCGTTCTGGATGTCGGCGAGAACGGCCTTCATGTTCTCCTTGACGCTCGGGTCGATGACGCGCGGGCCGGAGACGTAGTCGCCGTACTCGGCGGTGTCGGAGACGCTCCAGCGCTGCTTGGCGATGCCGCCCTCCCACATCAGGTCGACGATGAGCTTGAGCTCGTGCAGAACCTCGAAGTAGGCGACCTGCGGCTGGTAGCCGGCCTCGGTGAGAACCTCGAAGCCGTACTGGATCAGCTGCGACGCGCCACCGCAGAGAACGGCCTGCTCGCCGAACAGGTCGGTCTCGGTCTCTTCGGTGAAGGTGGTCTTGATGCCGGCGGCACGCAGGCCACCGATCGCCTTGGCGTAGCTGAGGGTCAGCGGCCAGGCGTTGCCCGAGGCATCCTTCTCGACGGCGACGATGACGGGAACGCCACGGCCGGCCTCGAATTCGCGGCGCACGGTGTGACCCGGGCCCTTGGGGGCGACCATGACCACGTCGACGCCCGCGGGCGCTTCGATGTAGCCGAAGCGGATGTTGAAGCCGTGGCCGAAGACCAGGGCCTTGCCCTCAGCGAGGTTCGGGAGGATGTCGTCCTTGTAGAGGTGACGCTGCACCTGGTCGGGAGCGAGGACCACGATCACGTCGGCCCAGGCGGATGCCTCGGCGGCGCTCTTGACGGTGAAGCCGACCTCTTCGGCCTTGGCGCGGGACTTCGAGCCCTCCTTGAGTCCGATGACGACCTCGACGCCGGAGTCGCGCAGGTTCTGCGCGTGGGCGTGGCCCTGCGAGCCATAGCCGATGACGGCGACCTTCTTGCCCTGGATCAGGGACAGGTCGGCGTCTTTGTCGTAGAAGATTTCAGACAATGTGGTGTTCTCCTTGGTTGTTGGACTGCAGAAATTAGTTTTTGAAGACGCGTTCGGTGATCGACTTGGATCCCCGACCGATGGCGAGAAGGCCCGACTGGGCGATTTCCTTGATGCCGTAGGGCTCGAGCACCCGCAGGAACGCCGAGACCTTGCCGGAGTCACCGGTCACCTCGATGACGACGGCATCCGTCGCCACGTCGACGACGCGAGCCCGGAACAGGGTGACGGCTTCGAGCACCTGGGAGCGGGTGGTGTTGTCCGCCCGCACCTTGACGAGCAGGTGTTCGCGCTGCACCGACTGGCTCGGGTCGAGCTCGACGATCTTGATGACGTTGATCAGCTTGTTGAGCTGCTTGGTCACCTGTTCCAGCGGGGCGTCTTCGACGTCGACCAGGATGGTGATGCGCGACAGGCCGGGGATCTCACTGTGGCCGACGGCGAGGCTCTCGATGTTGAACCCGCGCCGGGCGAACAGGCCGGCGACGCGGGTCAGGAGGCCCGGTTTGTCCTCAACGAGGAGGCTCAGAACGTGGGTGCTCATGGCTACTCCTCTTCCCAGGTGGGGGCGTGGTCCTTGGCGTACTGCACAAAACTGTTGCTGACACCCTGCGGCACCATCGGCCACACCATGGCGTCGCGGCTCACGATGAAGTCGATCACCACGGGCCTGTCGTTGGTGGCCAACGCGAGCTTGATCGCGTCGTCGACCTGGTCGGCGCTGGTGACCCGGATGCCCAGGGCGCCGTACGCGTCGGCCATCTTCACGAAGTCGGGCACCATCGCGGTGCCGTGGCCGGTGTTCAGGTCGGTGAAGGAGTGCCGGCCGTCGTAGAAGAGGGACTGCCACTGGCGCACCATGCCCAGCGACGAGTTGTTGATGATCGCCACCTTGATCGGGATGTTGTTGATCGTGCAGGTGGCGAGCTCCTGGTTGGTCATCTGGAAGCAGCCGTCGCCGTCGATGGACCAGACGACCCGGTCGGGTTCGGCGACCTTGGCGCCCATGGCAGCGGGCACCGAGTACCCCATGGTGCCGGCTCCGCCGGAGTTCAGCCAGGAGTTGGGCCGTTCGTACTTGATGAACTGCGCGGCCCACATCTGGTGCTGCCCCACGCCGGCGGCGTAGACGCCCTCGGGTCCGGTGAGCTCGCCGATGCGCTTGATCACGTACTGCGGGGCGAGCAGACCGTCGGCCGGTTCGCTGTAGCCCAGCGGGAACTTCTCGCGGAGGCCGTTGAGGTAGGTCCACCACTGGGTGATGTCGGGCGTCGTGGTGGCGATCGCTTCGCGGTACGCCACCGTGAGGTCGGCGATCACGTCTTTGGCGTCGCCCACGATGGGCACGTCGGCGGCGCGGATCTTGCCGATCTCGGCGGGGTCCACGTCCACGTGCACGATGGTCGCGTTCGGCGCGAACTCGCTCGCCTTGCCGGTGACCCGGTCGTCGAAGCGGGCGCCGAGCGCGATGATCAGGTCGGATTCCTGCAGCGCCAGCACGGCCGCGACGGTGCCGTGCATGCCGGGCATACCCAGGTGCTGCTGGTGCGAGTCGGGGAACGCGCCGCGGGCCATCAGGGTGGTGACGATGGGCACGCCGGTGAGTTCGGCGAGCTCGAGCAGCTCGGGTGAGGCCTGGGCGCGGATGACGCCGCCGCCCACGTAGAAGACGGGCTTTTCGGCGCCGGCCAGAAGCGCGGCCGCGGCCTGCACCTGCTTGCCGTGCGCCTTGGTGATCGGCCGGTAGCCGGGCAGGTCGAGCTTGGGCGGCCAGATGAATGGGGCGCTGAGCTGTTGGGCGTCCTTGGTGATGTCCACCAGCACCGGTCCGGGGCGTCCGGTGTTGCAGATCAGGAACGCGGAGGCGATGGCGGCGGGGATGTCTTCGGGCCGCTTCACCAGGAAGGAGTGCTTGGTGATCGGCATGGTGATGCCGACGATGTCGGCCTCCTGGAAGGCATCCGTGCCCATCAGGGTGGAGAATACCTGGCCGGTGATCGCCAGCAGCGGCACCGAGTCCATGTAGGCGTCGGCGATCGCCGTGACCAGGTTGGTCGCGCCGGGGCCCGAGGTGGCGATGGCCACCCCGACCCGGTTGCTCGAGGACGCGTAGCCCTCGGCGGCGTGGCCGGCGCCCTGTTCGTGGCGAACGAGGATGTGGCGGATGTCGTCCTGGTTCATCAGCTCGTCGTAGAGCGGGATGACCGCGCCGCCGGGCAGCCCGAAGACGTCGGTGACGCCGAGCAGCTTGAGGGTGCGGAGGATCGCGCCGGAGCCGGTGAGGATTTCCGGGGTGCCGGAGTCGGACCCGGCCGCCGAAGCGGACGCGGTGCCGGCAACGGGCACGGACGGCGTTGGAATGGACGGAGATGGCACGGGCGAGGGTTCCGTGGTCATGAGAGCAAATCCCTAAGTCGGTGACGGATGGTGACGATTATCCCGTGGTCGCACCCATGGCCGCGGATCGCACGAGCTTGGAGTACTTGGCGAGGACGCCACGGGTGTAACGGGGAGGAAGTGGAGCCCAGCCTTCTCGGCGGGCGGCCAGCTCAGCTGGGTCGACCAGTAGGTCAAGCGTGCGAGCTGCGATATCGACCCGTATCAGATCACCATCGCGCACGAAGGCGATGGGACCTGCGTCCACCGCTTCGGGTGCTATATGGCCGATACACAGTCCGGTTGTGCCGCCTGAGAATCGACCATCAGTCAATAGTAGTACATCGGCTCCGAGGCCGGCGCCCTTGATGGCCGCGGTGATCGAGAGCATCTCGCGCATGCCCGGGCCGCCCTTGGGGCCTTCGTAGCGGATGACGACGACGTCGCCCTTGAGAATCTCCCCGGCGGTGAGGGCGTCCATGGCCGCGCGTTCACGCTCGAACACCCGGGCGGGGCCCTCGAAGATGTCGCTGTCGAAGCCGGCGGTCTTCACGACGGCGCCCTCGGGGGCGATCGAGCCCTTGAGGATGGTGATGCCGCCGGAGGCGTGGATCGGGTTGTCCAGCGTGCGCAGCACCTTGCCGTCGAGTTCCGGCGGGTCGATCTCGGCGAGGTTCTCGGCAACGGTCTTGCCGGTCACGGTGAGCGCGTCACCGTGGATGAGGCCGGCCTCGAGCAGCGCGCGCATCACGGCGGGAACGCCGCCGTGGCGGTCGACGTCGTTCATGACGTACTTGCCGAACGGCTTGAGGTCGCCGATGTGCGGAACCTTGTCGCCGATGCGGTTGAAGTCGTCGAGGGTGAGCTCGACCTCGGCCTCCTGGGCGATGGCGAGCAGGTGCAGCACCACGTTGGTGGATCCGCCGAAGGCCATGGCGACGGCGATGGCGTTCTCGAAGGCCTTCTTGGTGAGGATGTCGCGGGCAGTGATTCCCAGGCGCAGCAGGTTGACGACGGCCTCGCCTGAGCGGTGCGCGTAGTAGTCGCGGCGACGGTCGGCGGAGGCGGGCGAGGCGGAGCCGGGCAGGCTCATGCCCAGGGCCTCGGCGACGCTGGCCATGGTGTTTGCGGTGTACATGCCACCGCAGGCACCTTCGCCGGGGGCGAAGGCGCACTCGATGCGCTTGGCGTCTTCGACGCTCATGCGGCCGGCCTTGACGGCGCCGACGGCTTCGAACGAGTCGATGATGGTGATGTCTTTTTCGGTGCCGTCGGAGAGCTTCACCCAGCCGGGCGCGATCGACCCGGCGTAGAGGAAGACACTGGCGAGGTCCAGGCGGGCGGCGGCCATGAGCATCCCGGGCAGCGACTTGTCGCAGCCGGCGAGCAGCACCGAGCCGTCGAGGCGTTCGGCCTGCATGACGACCTCGACGGAGTCGGCGATGACCTCACGCGAGACCAGGGAGAAGTGCATGCCCTCGTGGCCCATCGAGATGCCGTCGGAGACCGAGATGGTGCCGAACTGCAGCGGGTAGCCGCCACCGGAGTGCACGCCCTCCTTGGATGCCTGCGCGAGGCGGTCCAGCGAGAGGTTGCACGGGGTGATCTCGTTCCACGAGCTCGCGATACCGATCTGGGGCTTGTCCCAGTCGGCGTCGCCCATTCCGACCGCGCGGAGCATGCCGCGGGAGGTGGTGGCCTCGATGCCATCCGTGACGTCGCGGCTGCGTGGCTTGATATCGATCTCAGACATGCTCCGAGTCTAGAACGTCGCGGACGGCACGCCGGTCATGAGATCCGGTGGCACGTCCGCGACGCGCAGGACTCGGGTCGAAGACCGCTTACGGCTGCCCGGCGCCGCGGAAGTCGGCCAGGAGCGCCAGCACCTGGGTGACCTCCTTGGGGCCGCGCACCCTGTAGCCGGCCAGGGTCGCGCCCGGACCGATCTTCAGGCCCAGGTCGCCTTCGCCCAGCACGGTGAAGGCGTCTTCGTCGGTGACGTCGTCGCCGGCGTAGAGCACCCTGTCGGCGCCGGTGTGCACCCGCAGGCGCTCCAGGGCGTCGCCCTTGGTGCTGGAGCGCACCGAGAATTCGAGCACGTTCTTGCCCTCCCGCACGGTGAGAGCGGGCAGCAGCTCGGCCAGCTGGTCGCGGGCCTCGCGCTGCACGGCCTGGCCGTCCTGCGCGGTTGCCAGGCGGGTGTGCAGGGCCAGACCGGCCGGCTTCTGCTCGATCCAGGTGCCGAACACCGGCCCGGAGATGCGCTCGAGCACCCGGGTGAGGGTGTCCAGCTGTTCCAGTTCCGCAGGCACCAGGCCCAGTTCGATGCCGTTGTCGTCGAGCTGCACCTCGATGCCGTGCGACCCGGTGAGCAGAACCTCGGTCTGCGGCTCGGCCACGTGCTTGAGGCTCACCAGGGCCCGACCCGACACGAACGCGACGCGCACACCGGGCAGGTCGAGCAGGCGCTGAACCACGTCGTGGGTGCCGTCCACGGCCCGGGCGTCCTCCGGCTCGTCGACGTGCGGCGCCAGGGTGCCGTCGAAGTCGAGGGCAACCAGGATGGTCTCGGCCGAGCTGATGTCCTTGAGCGCAGCGACGAGGTTCTCCGGCACGCCGCTGGGCACGGCGGCCCCACCGGTGAGGGTCTGCAGGAACGAGGCGGACCAGGTGGCCACGTCGTTGTCGAAGACCTTGCGGCGGAGGGCCCGCATCCGCCTCGTGCGTTCGCGCTTGGGCATGGTGATGGCCTTCATGATCGAGGCCTTCATGCCGTCGATGTCATGGGGGTTGATCAGCACGGCCTGCTTGAGCTCGTCGGCGGCGCCGGCGAATTCGCTGAGCACGAGCACGCCGTCGCCGTCGTAGCGCACGGCCACGTATTCCTTGGCCACGAGGTTCATGCCGTCGCGGAGCGCCGTGACGAGCATCACGTCTGCGGCCAGGTAGAGCGCCACCATCTCTTCACGCGGGTACCCGTGGTGGTGGTAGCTGATGGCGGTGTGGCTGATGGTGGAGTAATCGCCGTTCACGCGGCCGACGGCGAGTTCGATCTCGTCGCGCAGCTGCATGTACGTGGCGACACGTTCGCGGGACGGGCTGGCGACCTGCACGAGCGTGACGTCCTCGACGCTGAGCGTGCCGTCGGCGAGCAACTCGCCGAACGCCTTGATCCGGTGGCCGATGCCCTTGGTGTAGTCCAGGCGGTCCACGCCGAGCATGATCGTCTTGGGGTTGCCGAGGTCCTCGCGGATCTGGCGGGCCCGTTCCTGGATCTCCGGCCGCTTGGCCATTTCCTCGTAGGATTCGGCGTCGATCGAGATCGGGAAGTGCTTGGCGATGACCCGGCGGTGCTGGCCGTTCTGGCTGGGCACGTCCACCGCGACACCGCGAGTGGAGTAACCGAACAGGCGGCGCACGGCGCGGGAGAAGTTGCCGGCGTCGGCCAGCCGCTGGAACCCGATCAGGTCGGCGCCGAGCAGGCCGTCGAGGATCTGCTTGCGCCAGGGCAGCTGCGCGAAGATGCCGTACGGCGGGAACGGGATGTGGTTGAAGAAGCCGATCACCAGGTCGGGCCTGGCGTCGCGGAGCATCCGCGGCACCAGCTGCAGCTGGTAGTCGTGCACCCAGACCGTGGCGCCCGGTGCTGCTGCCGCGGCTGCCGCGGTCGCGAAACGCCGGTTGACCTGCACATAGGCCTCCCACCATTCGCGGTGGTAGCTGGGCGAGGCGATCACATCGTGGTACAGCGGCCACAGGGTGTCATTGGAGAAGCCCTCGTAGTAAAGCTCGAGGTCGTCGGTGCTGAGCCGCACCGGAACGATGGAAATGCCGTCGTTCTCGAACGGTTCGAATTCGCGGTCGGCCACTCCGGGCCAGCCCACCCAGGCGCCGTCTGAGGCGCGCATCATCGGCTCGAGCGCGGTGACCAGGCCACCGGGCGAGGTGCGCCAGCTTTCGGTGCCGTCCTCGGCGAGTTCGTAGTCCACGGGAAGCCGGTTGGAGACCACGACCAGGTCGAAGTGACCGGGCGCCACGGAGTCGGGACCTGGCTCCGGTGCGGTGGCGGCGCTGGTCGCGCCCGCACTCGTGCCGGTTGCGGCGGTGTCGGTCTCGGCGGTGTCGGCGGCGGTAGTGTCGGCTGCGGTTTCGATGACTCATCCATTCCGGCACCCGCCTCTGCGGGCACCTGGCTGTACCTCGAGGTTACCAGCGAAGACTATGCTGACGCCGTGATTCGCATCGGCATGAGCTCCACCTGCGCCTATCCGCTGCCGCTGGAGGACTCCTTCCAGTTGGCGAAAGAAGCCGGCTACGACGGCGTCGAGATCATGGTCACCCGCGACGAGAACACCCAGGATGCGGCGGCGCTGACGGCCCTCTCCGAGCGGTACGACCTGCCGATCCTCTCGATCCACGCGCCGGTGCTGCTGCTCACCCATTTCGTCTGGGGCCGTGACCCCCGGGTGAAGCTGGACAAGTCCGCGGACCTCGCCGGGCAGGTCGGCGCATCCACTGTCGTCGTGCACCCGCCGTTTCGCTGGCAGGCCGGCTATGCCGAAGATTTTCTGCGGATAGTGCGGGACCTCGGGGCTCACTCCGGGTTGCAGATCGCGGTGGAGAACATGTTCCCGTGGAAGATCGGCGGCCGCGGCGTGAAGGCGTACTCCCCAGGCTGGGATCCCACCGTGATGGACTGCCCCGCGGTGACCCTCGATTTCTCGCACTGCGCCCTGAGCGGCCACGACAGCCTGAGCATGGCCACGGCCCTGGGCGAGCGGCTGCGGCACGTGCACCTCTGCGACGGGTCGGGCTCGCTCGACGAGGGCCGGGTCTTCGACGAACACCTGCTGCCCGGCCAGGGTTCCGAGCCTGTGGCAGAGGTGCTGCAGCTCCTCGCAGCATCCGCCTGGACGGGCTCGATCGTGGCCGAGGTGAACACCCGAACCGCCCGCTCGGAGTCGGAGCGCCTCGCGATGCTCACGGCCACCCTCACCTTCGCCAGGGAACACACCCGCGGCAGGGGGCGGGCCCTGACCGATCAGGAATCGTCCAGCTAGCCGCATCCGTCGAGGACCGGTAGCGTAGAAAACAGGAGGCCCACACATGCGAAAGTTCTTGTTCAGTACCGCCATGATCAGCGTCGTCGTCGGCGGTTGGCACATTCTGCAAGCCACCAGGAGTGGCCCTCGGGACTGGCGCCTCGTGCTCACCTGGATCGGCTGGGGACTCAGTGTCGCCGTGGCAGTCGGCAACGTCGTGAAGGACGCCGATGAGAAATCGGTGCCCAGCGTCGCGGCGAAAAAGGTCAAATAGCGGGCATCCTCCCGCCACTACCTGTTCTGCGGCGTGTCCCCCCTGAATTCGGGGCATTCACGGGGGAAACTGGACTTCTCGCGTTGTTAGCGCGTCGTTAGAAGGAAGGGGCTCACGATGTTCGGTCGTCGGCGTCGCATTGCACCCGTCATCCAGGCACCGGTTGTCCCGGCACCGGCGGAACTCAGCCGCGATCAGGTCTTCGAGCACCTGCATGCCGCACTGGCCGATCTCGTCGGTGCGGACGGCGCCTGGACCCTGGTTCCCCGCCAGGCTGACGACACCGATGTGATCTTCCACGGGCTCAAGGCCCACCAAATCGCCGACGCGCTCACCGAACTCCTGGCCGCTGAAACCATCCGCTTGCGCACCGACACCCCCGCGGCGCCGACCAACGTCGCCGAGCCCCGCACCGACACTCCCGTCGACGGCATCACCGCCGTCACCACCGGCGCCCTCCTCGTCTCCTCGGGCGCCGAGCCGACAGCGCTGCCGTGGAACCCGGCTCCCATCTCGGTATGGGCCGAACCGCAGTCCGCTCCGCGCGCCGGCGCTGCCAAGGTCAGCCGCCTCGTCGCCTAGCCTGCCCCGCTGCCGCTGCCGCGAAAGCCGCTGCTAAACCGGCTGCGTGAGCCGGTGTGTGAAGATGTCTGGATGGCTCTGCACATCGAGGACTACGCCCTGATCAGCGACTGTCATTCGGCTGCCCTGGTGGGCCGCGATGGCAGCATCGATTGGTTGTGCCTGCCGCGTTACGACTCCGCGTCCATGTTCGGTGCCCTTCTGGGCACCGAAGACCACGGCCGCTGGTTGCTCGCACCCGCCGACCCCGCCGCGACCTGCACCCGCTCGTACGTGGGCGAGAGCTTTGTGCTCTCGACGGTCTGGACCACGACGACCGGCACCGTGGAGGTGACCGATTTCATGCCGCACGGCGACGATCGTGCCGACGTGGTGCGCACGGTGCGTGGCCTCACCGGACATGTGGACATGATCCAGGACCTGCGGTTGCGCTTCGGTTACGCCACGACAGTGCCCTGGGTGCGCCAGCTGCGCCACGAGCACTCCCCCGGTCTCATCGCCGTCGCCGGCCCCGACGCCGTGGTCGTGCGCGGGCCGGCCCTGCACGCCGCGGACCACCGGCACGAGGCCCGCTTCACGGTCACCGCCACCGAATCCCTCACCGTGCAGTTGACCTGGTACCCCTCGCACCTGGCCCTCCCGCCGGCACTGGACGTTCCCCGGGTCTACAGCGACACGCTGGCCTGGTGGGCGGCCTGGGCGGACAGTTGCACCCACGACAGCCCCTTCCGGGCCGCGGTGGTGCGGTCGCTGCTGGTGTTGCGGGCCCTCACCCACGAGACCACAGGCGGGATCGTGGCCGCCGCCACGACATCGCTTCCCGAACGCTCCGGCGGCACCCGCAACTGGGACTACAGGTATGTGTGGTTGCGCGACGCTTCGCTCACCCTCGAGGTGCTGCTCTCGCACGGTTACGAAACCGAGGCGGAGGATTGGCGGGGCTGGCTGTTGCGGGCGATCGCCGGCGACCCGAACGACCTGCAGATCATGTACGGCTTGGCCGGCGAGCGTTACCTGCCCGAGCGTGAGCTGACCAGTCTGCCCGGCCATCACGGTTCGGCGCCCGTCCGGGTGGGCAACGGCGCCGTCAGCCAGTTCCAGTCCGACGCCGTCGGCGAGGTGATGATGGCGCTGCACGAGGCCCGCGGCGCTGGCGTGGAGGAGACCGAGTTCTCCTGGCCCCTGCAGCTGTCGTTGATGACCTACCTCGAGGCAAACTGGCACCGGCCCGACCAGGGAATCTGGGAGGTGCGTGGCCCCGCCCGGGAGTTCACCCACTCCAGGGTGATGGTCTGGGCCGCCTTCGACCGGGCGGTGCGCGGCGTGACCGAGTACGGTCTGCCCGGACCCGTCGACCGTTGGCGGCGCATCCGCGATGAGGTGCGAAGCGACATCGAGGAGCGCGGCTTCAACGTGGCCCGTGGCTGCTACACCCAGTATTTCGGCAGCGAAGAGGTCGACGCGTCACTGCTGCTGCTGTCCCAGGTGGGTTTCCACGAGGCAACGGATGCCCGCATGCTCGGCACCGTGCGCGCCATCGAGACCGATCTGCTGCGTGGCGGCCTCGTTCTGCGCTACACAGCACACCCGGCCCTGGACGGCCTCGACGACGGCGAGCACCCCTTCCTGGCATGCTCGTTCTGGCTCGTGGAACAGTACGCGGCGTCCGGTCGCGTCGACGATGCCCTCACGCTGATGCAGAGGCTGGTCGGCCTGGCCAACGACGTCGGACTACTCTCCGAGGAGTACGACGTGACTGGGGGCCATCACGCCGGAAACACGCCCCAGGCCCTCACCCACCTGGCCCTGGTGCGCGCGGCCGACGCCATTGTGGCGGCGACCGACCGACGCGCCGGCTCAGGTGGAGCTACTTCGATTGCGCGTGACCGCGCCGTAGATCAGCAGCACCACGACCGAGCCGAGGATAGCGATCACCCAGGTGCGCAGGTCGAAGAACCCGCCCATGTCGACCCCGAAGATCAGCCCCGCCACCCACCCGCCCAGGAGCGCACCGACCACACCGAGCAACAGAGTCACCAACCAGCCACCACCCTGGGTGCCGGGAACGATCAGCTTGGCCAGGGCGCCGGCCAGCAGGCCAAGTAGCAGAAAACCCAAGAATCCCATGATGAACTGCCTTTCGTTGCCCCGGCATCGGTTCAGTCCCCGGCCGGCTGCGTCGATCATAATTCCGCACCGCTTCGAGGGATAGGCGTGCCGGGCGGCGTTGCCGGGCGGCAGCGCCGAGCAGCAGCCGGGCAGCAGCCGGGCAGCGCTCCGGGTGCGTGCACCAGCGTTCCGCCGGATTCTTTGTAGGTATTCCACTGCGGGGCCCCGGCGGCGAATCCTAGATTGAAAACCATGACAGCTCGTTCCAGCGCCTCCAGTGCCAGCGCCCCCACGTCCAGCGCCTCCCGATCCAGCACCTCCCGGTTCAGTGCGGCCCGCCTCAGCGTGCGCGACCTCGCTCAGATCGCCATCTTCGCCGCCCTCATCGCCGCTCTCGGGTTTCCCGGTGCGATCTCCCTCGGCGGCAGCACGGTGCCGATCACCTTCCAGACCCTCGGCGTGATGCTGGCCGGCGCGATTCTCGGCGCCCGCAAGGGCTTCCTGGCCGTACTGCTGATGCTGGTGCTCGCGGCTGCCGGTTTGCCCCTGCTCTCCGGGGGTCGCGGTGGCCTGGTCTGGTTTACCACCTCGCCCGCCGCCGGGTATCCCTATGGCTGGCTGCTGGGCGTCGTGGTGATCGGCGCCCTCACCGCCTGGTTGCTGCCCCGGTACCCGTTCTGGCCTGCCCTCGGCGCGACAGTGCTCGGCGGGATCCTTGCCGTGTACCTGATCGGGGTGCCGGTCACGGCCATCAACCTCGGTTTGCCGCTCTGGGCGGCCGCCGTGGACAGCGCGAAGTTCCTGCCCGGCGACCTGGTGAAGGTCGTGGTGACGGTGCTGGTCGCCAAGCAGGTGCACAGGGCGTACCCGGGCCTGATCGCGCCGCGCCGCACGGCGCCCGTTGTCGTGCCCCTCGCCGACGCCCGGGCGTGAGCGTGAGCGGCGCCGGCATCCGCTTCGACGGGGTCTCGCACGGCTTCGACGACCGGCCCGTGCTGACCGGCATCGACCTGCACCTCACCGAGCGGCGCATCGGCATCGTCGGCGCCAACGGCAGCGGCAAGTCGACGCTGGCGCGCATGATCAACGGCCTGGTCACACCCCGCACCGGCACCGTCACCGTGAACGGCCTGGATGTGCGCCGCCAGGCCAAGCTGGTGCGGCGTGAGGTGGGGTTCATCTTCACCAATCCCGACAATCAGATCGTGATGCCCACCGTGCAGGAAGACGTGGCCTTCACCCTTCGGCGGCGGGGCCTGGACGCCGCCGAGATCGCCGCCCGTACCGCGGAGGCGCTGCACAGGTTCGGCCTCACCACACTGGCCGACCGCCCGGCGCACCGGCTGTCCGGTGGCCAGAAGCAGTTGCTCGCCCTGGCGGCGGTGCTGGTGGCCGAACCCAGCATTGTGGTGGCCGACGAACCGACCACCCTGCTGGATGCCCGCAACACCCGCCTGATCACCGGACTGCTGGTGTCGCTGTCCCAGCAGGTGATCGTGGTCACCCACGACCTCGACGTGCTGGACGGTTTCGACAGGGTCATCGTCATCGACGAGGGCCGGGTCGTGGCCGACGACGTGCCGGCGGTGGCGCTCGCGGCCTACCTGAGCCTGTTGGCATGATCGGGCCGTCATGATCGGGCTCTACCGGCCGGGCACGTCGCTGCTGCACCGCGCGCCGGCCCTGCTCAAGCTGGGTCTGCTGGCGGTCGCGATGATCCTGGTCGGGGTCGTCGCCGACCCCCTGCTGCTCGCGGGCGAGCTGATCGCCGTGGTCGCCCTCTACGCCCTGGCCGGCATTCCGCCCACCGCGGCCTGGCCGCAGATCGGTCCGATCCTATGGATCCTGGTCTTCGCCGTTCCGGTGCAGGTGCTCGTCGCCGGCGGGTCGGCGGCGGGCTGGACCACGGCCGGCCTGATGGCCGGCCGGCTGCTCGTGGCGGTGGCCCTGGCCGCGCTCTTCACTCTCACCACCACGGTCACCGCGGTCCTCGAGGCGTTCCAGATTCTGCTGCGCCCCTTTCACCGGTGGGTGGACGCCGACAGGGTGGGCCTGCTCGTTGCCCTGACCATCCGGTGCATCCCGCTGGTGGCGGAGATCGTGCAGGAGGTGCTCGACGCCCGGCGCGCCAGAGGCGTGCAGCGCTCCGTTGTCGCCCTCGCCGTTCCGGTCGTCGTACGCTCGTTGTACGCCGCCGATGCGATCGGAGAGGCCCTCGCCGCGCGCGGATTGGATGACTGACATGCCCAGCACGGAGACCACCACCCGCCGGGCATCCAGGCTGCGCCGCAGGATCAGGGTCGCCGGCTGGAGCTCGCTGGTGGCCCTGCTCCTGGGTGTCGTGGCCTTCCTGATCTGGACCCAGCTGGTCATGCCGGCCGATCGCGAGGCGGCGCAGGTCGTGTTCGATGATCCAGCCCTCAGAGTGACCGACACCGACTCCTCGGTCGTGATCGCCCCCAGCGGACCGGCCTCCGGCGTCGGCCTGGTCTTCATCCCCGGCGCCAAGGTCGACCCGTACGCCTATCTCGCCACCCTGGCCGGCACCGTGGAGCAGACCGGACTGACCGTGATCATCACCAAGCCCGTGCTCAACCTCGCGTTTTTTGACCTGCGCCCCCTCGACACCTTCACCGCGGCGGCGCCCGAAGTGACCGACTGGCTCGTCGGCGGCCACTCCCTCGGCGGCGTGCGCGCGTGCATGTTCGCTCAGGACCGCGCCAACGAGGTGGCCGGCCTGGTGCTGTTCGGGAGCTACTGCGCCTCCGCCATCGACGACGCCCGGTTGCCCGTGCTCAGCATCAGCGGCAGCCAAGACGGCCTGAGCACCCCGGCCAAGATCGAGGACACCGCCGCCCTGCTGCCGGCAGACACAACCTTCGTGCAGATCGACGGGGCCAACCATGCCTCGTTTGGCGCCTATGGAGACCAACCCGGCGACGGCGTGGCCACTCTGACCCCCGCCCAATCGGAGCAGGCCATCACGGACGCGCTCGGGGAGTTCGCCCTGCAGGTCTCGCCGTAGCGGTCGCCGCCGGCAATCCGGAGGGCACCGGCGCCTCGCGGCTCTTGCCGGTCCCTTCGGCGAGGGCCAGTATGGCCGGAGTCGGCCAGCGCTGTCCCGACCGTGGCCGCCCTGATCGAGGAGGCCTCATGCGCGCCCGCGTCGTCTACGACACCAACTACGGCAACACCCGCATCATCGCGGAGGTGATCGCCACCGAATTGGGCGGCGGAACCTCCACGATCAGTGTCACCGACCTCACCGAGTCGAGTCTGGCCGGCATCGATGTGCTCGTGGTGGGCAGCCCGATCATCGGCTGGCGGCCGACCGAGCGGATGCAGGCCTTCCTGGGCGGCCTGACGCCCGGCTCCCTCGACGGGGTGCGGGCTGCCGCGTTCGATACCCGCATCAAGCTCTTCATCCACGGGGATGCCGCCGGCAAGATCTCCCACGCCCTTGAGGCCGCGGGTGCCACCATCGTCGCGAAGCCGCATGGTTTTGTCGTCGTGGGCACCGAGGGGCCGCTGGCTGCGGGTGAAACCGGGAAGGCCGGCGCATGGGCGGCGTACATCGGCTCCAGGCTGCGCGCCAGCGCCTGACCGACCGGGCCGCCCCGACCGGGCCCCCCGACCGACCCGGCGCACAAAAACGGCCCGTGCGAAGGCACGGGCCGTTTTCACTGAGGCAGAGGATTACTCGGTGAGCGAGTCCACGTACTCCTGGTTGTCTTCGATCCACTTGGCGACGATGGGGCCGTAGTCCGTGCCCTCATAGTCGACGAGCATGGCGGTTTCCAGCGAGTACAGGTGATCGAGGTCCATCTTGAATCCGGACATCCACTCGGTGACCTGCGGGAAGTCGGTCGCGAAGTCCTTCTTGCCGTAGGCGTGCAGGGACTCGGCGTCGCCGAGTGTGCCCTCGGGGTCTTCGAGGTTCTTCAGGTCGAAGGACCCGTATGCCCAGTGCGGCTCCCAGAGCGTGACGGCGATGTTCTCGCCGGCCTTGGTGGCCGCCGTGAGCTCGGCGAGCATGGCTGCAGTCGACGAGGTCTTGAAGTCCATTCCTTCCAGACCGTAGGCCGGGATGGAGTTGTTCTCGACGGCGGCCGTGAGTCCGGCGCCTGGCTCGATGCCCACCAGGGTGTTGTTGAACTTGTCGGCGTTGTCGGCAAGCTCGGTGAGGCTGTCGATCGGCGCGTCGGCGTTCACGGCAACCGTGAGCTTGGCTTCGTCGTTCCACGCACCGAGGTCGGTGATGTCGTCACCGTACTCCTCGACGTACTCGGCGTGCGTGTTCGGCAGCCAGACATCAAGGTTCATGTCGTAGTCGCCCTCGGCGAGGCCGACGTAGACCGGCGCGACATCCGCGTACTCCAGGGTGACGTTGTAGCCCTTGTCATCGAGGATGGCCTTCCACAGCTCGGAAGCCGCGATGCCCTCGTCCCAACCGTTGAAGACGGCGATGGTGAGGTCCTTGTTGTCGGAGTTGCCGCCGCCGACGGTTTCGGCTTCGGCTGCTGCGCAACCGCTGAAGGCGAGGAGCCCGACGGCTCCGAGTGCGATGACGCTGAGTGAACGGTTCTTCATGTGATCCTTTCGTGCCACCCAAGTGGGGCGGCAGGGGTGCAGGGTCGTGCAGGGTGGTGGAGCCGGGTGCGCTCGCGCTAGGAGGGCTGGAGCACACCGGGCCGCGTGGAGGCCTCGATGTCGGGCTCGGTCGACAATGCGTCGGCCGGTGTCTGTGCCGCGGGGGTGGTGCCGTGCTTGCGCGCCGTCAGCAGCCGACCGAGCGGTGTCTTTCCGCCTCCGAGTGCCGCCGTGAAGCGGTCGAGGAACATGGCCAGGATCACGACGGCCACACCGGCTTCGAAGCCGAGCGCCACGTCGATGCGGTTCAGGCTCGCGACGACGTCGCCACCCAGACCGCCGGCCCCGACCATGCCCGCGATGACGACCATGGAGAGGGAAAGCATGATGACCTGGTTGATGCCCGCCATGATGGTGGGCATCGCCAGCGGCAGCTGGATCTGGCGCAGGATGCGACCCGGCGACGCGCCGAAGGCCTGACCGGCCTCAACCACTTCCTTGTCGACGCTGCGGATACCGAGGTCGGTGAGCCGCACGCCGGGAGCCATCGCGAAGATGATCGTGGCGACGATTCCGGGCACAACGCCGATCCGGAACAGCAGCAGGGCCGGAATCAGGTAGACGAAGGCCGGCATGGTCTGCATGAAGTCGAGGATGGGCTTGATGATGGTGCTGGCCAGCTGGGATCGTGCCGAGAGGATGCCCAGCGGGACGCTGAACAGGATCGCCAGGATGCTGGCGACGAGCACCAGAGCCAGCGAGTCCATCGCGTTCTCCCACTGGTTGACGCCCACGATCAGGCCGAGACCGATGACGGTGCCCACCGCGAATTTCCACCCGCGGACCATGAGAGCCAGAGCGCCGAACACGATGATGATGAGCCAGAACGGCGGGGCGCTCAGCACGAGATCGACGACATCGTAGGCACCGCCGAAGATGGCGCGGATGAAGTCGAAGACGAAGCCGAACCACTCGGTGACGAAGTCGACGAACCCCTCGGCCCAGTCTCCGAGCGGTAGACGGAATTCGCTGACGTCGGTCCCAATCAGGGCTGTACGGATCACGGCTGTACTCCTTCCGACGCGGTTTCGCGCAGGGTCTCGGTGATGATGCTCATCGAAATCGTCGACGGCGGTTCCATCACCGGCAACTCCCCCGTCGTGGTGCTGACGTTGCCGAGCGCGGCAAGCAGCGTCACCCGGGGGATGACGCCGAGCAGGCGATTGCGCTCGTCGACGACGGCGATGGGCAGGTCGCTCTCCACGGCCAGCTCGACCAGATCGACCAGTGCGGTGTCGGCGGACACGGCCGTGGCCTTCTGGATGATGGGGCGGAGGTCGGTGTGACCCGATTTCACCTGTTTGAGCACGTCGCGGTCGCGGACGACCCCGACGAAGCTGCGGCCGCGCTCGAGAACGAAGGTGGCCGAGGTCTGCAGGTCGCGCATGGTGCGAAGGGCGGCACGCGGGCCGGCGGACGCGGCGACGACCGAGCGGGCCGGCTCCATGACGCTGCCGGCGGTGAGTACCCTGGCCCGGTCGACATCCTGCACGAACTGGGCTACGTAGTCGTTGGCCGGGTCGGTGAGGATCTCTTCCGGTGTGCCGATCTGCACGATGCGACCGTCACGCATGACGGCGATGCGGTCGCCGAGGAACATGGCCTCGTTGAGGTCGTGGGTGATGAAGATGATGGTCTTACCGAGTTCAGCCTGCAGCTCGATCAGCTGTTCCTGCATCTCGCGGCGGATCAGCGGGTCGAGGGCGCTGAACGCCTCGTCCATCAGGAGCACGTCGGTGTCTGCGGCCAGGGCGCGGCCGAGACCGACCCGCTGCTGCATGCCCCCGGACAGCTCTGAGGGCAGGTTCTCTGCCCAGCCGTCCAGGCCCACCAGGCGGATGATGGTGCGCGCCTTGGCGAGGCGTTCCTCACGGGGCATACCCTGCACTTCGAGGCCGTAGGCGACGTTGTCGATCACGGTGCGGTGCGGCAGCAGGGCGAAGTGCTGGAAAACCATGGAGACGCTCTGGCGGCGTACCTCGCGAAGTTTCTTCGCAGGAACACCCGTGATGGTGGTCCCCCCGACGGTGACGGTTCCCGAGGTGGCTTCGAGCAGTCCATTGAGCATGCGAATGAGCGTGGACTTTCCCGAGCCGGACAGGCCCATGACCACGAAGATCTCACCGCGCTTCACCTCGAAGGAGGCGTCGATGACGGCGGCCGTTCCCAGGTGCGCGAGCTTGTCCCGGCTGGCGCCGCCCTGGAGCTTTTTGACGATGTCGTGGGGTTTGCGGCCGAAGGCCTTGTACAGCCGGTCGGCCTTGACGGCGATTCCCGGTTCCACTGCTGGTGTTGTTGCTGCTGCTGCTGTTGCCTGCTCCGCCTCACTGGCGGATTCTTCTGCCTTGACGGCGGTGATTTCGGTCACGGATTCTCCCGGAGCACGCCGAATGGACCGCCTGAGCGGTCGACTACACGGGGCTCGCTGTGTCGGACGGGTAGGCCGAGACCGGCCTCGACACCGATGACCGGTGTGGGCTGGAGCGACCATGGGATCGCGTCCGTCTGGGCCTCACCGTACGTACGCCGCGCCCACGTCTGGCTGGGGGCTGCGCGTGCGCGTCCTGGTGAAGGGTCGTAAGACCAGCAGTGAGCCTAGCACGTGATGGTGCGCGGCCAGCCCCGAAAAGGAGGGAAGCCTCCTGTTCGGGGCGGAGAAAGTCCCGGCCAGGGTCGGTAATCGGAGGCATCGAGCGTGCAGTATGACTCTTCTGCGGGCGGGGCCAGGTCAGCGCACGCGGCGCGCCCGCACCACGACATCCTCGGTGTGGTGTGCGCCGGCTCCCGCGGCCACGTGCCGGGGCCGGGTTTCGTCGACCTCGATCAGCCAGGCGTCGCCCAGCAGGGCCCGCACATTCGCCGGGCTCACGTACAGGTCGGCGTCGAAGCCGTGCCGGGTGGCCTCCTCGGCCGTCGGCGCGGGGTGGTGCACGATGAGCAGCACTCCCCCGGGTGCGACGGCGTCGAGCAGCGCGTGCTCGGCGACGTTGTCGGGCGTGCGGAGCAGGGCGGGGTATTGCGCCGAGACGAGGTCGAATGTCGCCGGCGGCAGCGCGGCCTCTACCAGTGCGGCGTGCAGCCAGCGCACCGGCTTCACACCGTGACCGGCCGCTCCCCCAGCGGTCTCTGGCTCACTGGCCAGGGCCAGCTCGGCTCGTGCGGCGCGGTCGAGGGCGACCCTGGACACATCCAGGGCGGTGACATCCCAGCCTTGGGCGGCGAGCCACAGGGCGTCGGCGCCCTCCCCGCAGCCCACGTCGAGGGCTCGCCCCGGCACGAGCGCGCGGGCCTCGCTGACCAGTGCGGCGTTGGGCTGCCCGCTCCACAGGGTCTCCAGGCCGGCGTACCGCTGATCCCAGAACTCGCCGATCGGGTCGTGCGCGTCGGCACCCGGCTCGTGAGCCGCCGGCTCGGGGGCGTCTGGCTCGGTGCTGTCCGAGGTGTTGTCGCTGTTCAGGGGCATGAGTGCATCATCCGGCTCCGGCGCCCTGCGAACAAACCCGCTTGCCGAACCGGCACGGGCGCTCGGAACGATCCCCGGGTGCATAGGCAGGCCGAACCGATAACCTCGTCGCATGACGTCTGGAGCGAGCGGCACCGACAACGGCACGACCGGCGGCATCCGCTGGCCGGTCGACTCGGCTCCCGCCCGGGCCGATGTGCCTGCCGCGCGCCACACCCTGCAGATCCTCACCCACCTGGCCGCCCAGCGCGGGCCCGTGCCGGCGTCGAGCGTCGCGCAGGCCCTGGGGCTGCCCAGGTCCACGGTCTACAGGCTGCTCGGGGTGTTGCAGGATCTCGGTTTTGTGCTGCATTTTCCCGAGGCTCGCCGCTACGGCATCGGCCTGGCCGCCTTCGAGCTGAGCAGCGGCTTCGCTCGGCAGGAGCCCCTGGCCCGGCTGGGCCGGCCGATCCTGGCCGCCCTCGTCGACAAGGTCGGCGAGAGCGCGCACCTGGCCGTGCTGCACGGCCGCGACGTGATCTACCTTGTGGAGGAGCGTGCACCCCGGCGACCCACCCTGGTGACGGATGTCGGGGTGCGCCTGCCCAGTCACCTCACGGCCAGCGGCCGGGCACTGCTGGCGACCCTGCCGCCGGCCCAGCTCCGGGCGCTGTTCCCCGACCGGTCCGCGTTCGTGCAGCGCGCTGCCGCCGAAAGCGACGGGGCGGTGACGGGCAGCGTGAGCAGCTATCGCGAGTTGAGCGGGCTCCTGGCCGAGGTGCGCGAGCAGGGGTACGCGGCGGAAGACGGCGATGTCACCTCGGGTATGGCCTCAGTGGCCGTGGCCGTGCGCGATCACAGCGGCTGGCCGGCGGCCGGAATCGCCCTGACCTTCGCCAGGTCGACCATGCCGCCGGGGCGCTGGCCAGAGCTCGCCGCGGCCGTCGAGCAGGCCGCCGCCGAGCTGGGCCGCCGGATCAGCGGACGAACCGGCTAAGTTTTTCTTTCGACGAGTCTGAACCTTTTGATCCACCGTCTCGTTGTTCAGGGTGGATGACCATCCACACCGACAGCGAACGAGGGTGACATGCAGAAGAAGACGAAGATCGGGCTATGGATTGCGGGCGGAGTGATCGTCATCGGCGGCGCGGCCCTGGCGTTCGGCCCGGCGGTGTACGCCGACTACGCCAACAGCAACGCCGACGCGGCCCCCACCATCGCGGCAAGCGCCCCCAGCAGCACCGATGCGGCGCCGGCGACCGAGGTGAACGCCGACGACCTCACCGGCACCTGGAACATCGGGGCGGACTCCTTCGCGGGCTACCGCGTCGACGAGGTCCTGCAGGGCAACGACGTGACCGTGACCGGACGCACGAGCGATGTCACCGGTGAGCTGACGGTCGACGCGCTCTCGCTGACCGCGGCCACGATCACGGTGGACGTGGCGAGCATCGCCACCGACGAGTCCGCCAGGGACGCCTACTTCCGCGACACCGCCATGGAGGTCGGCGACTTCCCGACCGCGACCTTCACCCTCACCGGTCCGGTGACCCTGGAGGCCCCGGTGGCCGGGGTCGCCCAGACCCTGAGCGCCACCGGCGACCTCACGATGCACGGCGTCACCCAGCCGGTCACGGTGTCGTTGCAGGCGGCGCTCACCGAGACCGGCGGGCAGGTCGTCGGCAGCATCCCGGTCACGTTCAGCGACTACGGCGTCGACGCACCCGACCTCGGCTTCGTGTCGGTCGAAGATGCCGGTTCCGTGGAGTTTTCGCTCAACCTGGCGCAGGGTTAGACCGACAGCATGAGACGCACCGTGGGCATCGAGTGGACCTGGAGGTGACCGTGGCAGAACCGCACGCGGAGCTCCTGCGGGCGCTGCACGATGCCCACGGGCCTGCCCTGTTCAGGTACGTGGTGCGTCTGACCGGGGACTACGGATTCGCGCAGGACGTGGTGCAGGAAACCCTGCTGCGCGCCTGGAAGCGACCGGCCCTGCTGGAGCGTGATGACGACGCCGCCCGCGCCTGGCTGTTCACCGTGGCCCGCAACCTCGTCATCGACGACAGGCGCAGCGCCCGCTACGCCCGCGAGATCTCCACCGACGCCCTGCCCGAGACGACGGCGACGGATGCCACCGAGGCCGTTCTCGATCGCTGGTTGCTGACGGATGCCCTCACCGCGCTCTCGCCCGAACACCGCACCGTGCTGGTGAGCGCCTACTACCTCGGCCAGTCCATCGCCCAGATCGCCCAGCGGGAACAGGTGCCGGAGGGCACCGTCAAGTCCCGTCTGCACTATGCCCTGCGAGCAATGCGGCTCGCCCTACAGGAAAGGGGGGTCACCGAATGACTCCCGCCACTGATCGGTACCGCGAGTGGGATGCGGCCTACGTGCTCGGCGCGCTCAGCGCCGAGGACCGGCACGCCTTCGAACGGCACCTGGCCACCTGTTCCGCCTGCGCCGGCGCCGTCGCCGAGCTCGCCGGGCTGCCCGGAATCCTGGCCGGCCTGCCTGCGGCCGAGGCCGTGGCCATTACCGAGGCCGGTGATGCCGGCGCCGCCGACGACCACCTGCGCGCCGCCCTGCATCAGCCCGGTCTCGTGCAGCGGCTGGCCGGCGCCGCCGTCACCCGCACCCGGCGCAACCGGGTTCGCCTGGCACTGGCCGGCGCCGCCGCCGCCGCGGTCATCGCCCTGGGTGGGGGCTTCCTCGGCGCGGCCCTGACCACCGGGCCCGCGGTCGAAGCGGGACCGGCCGCCCCACCGGCATCCGCCCCGCCCGCATCCAACGGAACCACGTCAACGCTGGTGGTGGCCATGGAGCCCGTGCAGGAGGACGCCCTCACCGCGGCGCTCACCATCACCGACACCGACTGGGGAACCCGGTTCGACTGGTCGTGTGTGTACCTGAACCAGCTCTGGAAAGACAACGGTCCCCAGGACTACGACATGGTGATGACCGACCTGGCCGGCACCTCCACGGTGCTCGCGACCTGGACGGCCACGAGCCCGAGCACCGAGAACCTGGCCGCGTCGACCGATGTGACCCGTGACCAGATTCGGAGCGTCGAGATCCGGGCGAGCCGGAGCGGCACGCCGCTGGCCCACACCGACCTCTGAGGGCCTTCCCTTGTCGCTGCCGACGGTTAGGCGGTGAGCGGACGCAACGTGCGCAGGGCCTGGTCGCGCACCGCTGCCGACACGGCGTCCAGCAGCGGAGACGAGAGATTCCAACGCTGCCAGTACAGCGGCACGTCCACCGGATGCGCCGCCGCCAGTTCCACCAGAGTGCCGGCGTCGATCTCGGCCAGGCACTGTTGCTCGGGCAGTACTCCCCAGCCCAGCCCCAGCAAGACCGCCCGGGCGAAGTCGTGCGAGGTGGGGATCAGGTGTCGCGGTGCGGCACCCGGCCGGCCCGCGTTGGCGCGCAGAAAGGCATCCTGCAGGTCGTCGTTGCGGTCGAAGGTGACGACGGGCGCCTCCGACAGCGCCGCGGCCAGTGTCTTCGACGGTGTCGCCGCACCGTGCGGCAGCCATCGAGCCACGAAGTCCGGTGTGGCGACGGCCCGGTACCGCATCACGCCCAGCGGCTCGGTCACGCAGCCCTGAATGGACTCGCGGGTGGAGGTGACCGCGGCCATGACCGCGCCGGAGCGCAGCAGTGAGATGGTGTGTTCCTGGTCTTCGCGGTGCAGATCGAAGGTGACCCGGAGGTCCGCGGCCACCGGCGCGAGGGCGCCCAGAAACCAGGTCGCGAGGCTGTCGGCGTTCACGGCGAGAGAGATCAGCGTGGGCCGGTCGGCGGCCCCGCCCGCCAGGAGCGCTCGCTCGGTGTCGGCCGCCAGGAGGTCGACCTGACGGGCGTAACGCAGCACGACCGCTCCGGCGTCGGTGAGCCGCACCGGCGTGGTGCGCTGCACGAGCACCCGTCCGGAGGTCTGCTCCATGGCCTTGACCCGTTGCGAGACGGCGGACGCCGTGATGTGCAACCGGCGGGCCGCCTTCTCGAAGGTGCCGTCTTCGATCAGGGCTCGGAGGGTTTCCAGTTGGTCGAGGGTGAAGCGCTGCATTAGCACAGCTTACGCATCATGAGAAAGCGTAGCTAGACTGCATGCGCTCGGGTCTCTACCGTGGACTCATGACCCCCGCGACAACACTCCTGCCCGCCCTGCTCGGCCTGGTGACGGGGCTCTCCCTGATCATCGCGATCGGCGCCCAGAACGCGTTCGTGCTGCGGCTGGGCATCGAGGGCCGCACCCGGGTGATCCTGCCGGTGGTTGCCATCTGCGCCCTGTCCGATGCGGCGCTGATCCTGGCCGGGGTGCTGGGCATGGGCGCCCTGGTGAACGCGGCGCCGGTGGCCATGATCGTCGTACGGATGGTGGGAGCGGCCTTCCTGATCGGGTACGGGCTGTGGGCGGCGCGGCGCGCCATTCGCCCGGGTGCCCTCCTGGTGACGGGCACCCCGGCCGCCACGGGGCTGGGCGTTGCGGTGGGCACGGCACTGGCCCTCACCTGGCTGAACCCGCACGTGTACCTGGACACCGTGCTGCTGCTGGGCACCGTTGCCGCGCAGCAGGATGCCGCCGGGCGCTGGTGGTGGGTCGGCGGCGCGATGGCGGGGAGCCTGTTGTGGTTCGCCGGACTCGGATTCGGGGCTCGCCTGCTGCGCCCGGTCTTCGCCCGACCACAGGCCTGGCGAATCCTGGATGGCATCATCGCCGTGGTCATGTTCGTGCTCGGGGCGCGGTTGGCCTTCGGGCTGTAGTCCTTGGGCACGGGTCCCGGCGACGGCGGGCCAGAACGAGCTCTCCGCCAGATGCCGCAAAGAACCCCTTCAGCGCGACTCAAGGGCGACTCTGCCGGTCGCCGGGCTGGCGGGAGGCACGCGATCGGCCGGCGCAGCCGGAGTACGCTTGGCCCGTGCTCTCCAAGGACCTGATCCGCCTCTATCCCGAGCTGTACCACGTGGCAGCGGATGGGGCGTGGCCGTCGATCGAACGGCACGGGCTGCTCAGCACGTCAGCTCTCGTCACCCGCTGGGGGGTGCGGCAGGGGGCCCCGCAGGCCGCGATCCTCACCCGTCGCCGCGGCGAATCGCTGGAGCTGGAGCATCCGCAGTACGGTACCGCCGTCATCCGGCACCAGAAGGCGATGCACGAGTCGTCGCTGGCCGCCGCACTCACCGACATGTCGCCCAGCGAGTGGTACGCGTTGCTGAACGACCGGGTGTTCTTCTTTCTGCAGAAGTCCCGGCTGAACGAGTTGCTCGCGGCGCGCTCGTACCGGGACGACGCCCACACCGTGATCACGGTGGACACCCGCAGTCTGGTGACGGCGCACGAGGACGACATCGAGCTCACCCGGGTGAACACCGGCTTCGCGCAGCGGTTCAGCGCTGAGCCGCGCGGGCGAGAGAGCTTCTCGTCCATCGAGGAGTTCGCGCATCCGACCCGGGCGCACGCCTCGACCAAGGTGGTCGATGTGGCCGAGCTGGCGGTGTACCGCGGGGTGCGCGACATCACCGAGCACGTGAAGCGCGTCGAGCGGATGCGGGACGGCACGGTGCTCGAGCGCTTCGTCTAGCCCGCGCCGGGGTTTCGCCGCTAACTGTTGCCCGTTCGGACAATTGCACCCGGCGCACCAGGTGCAAGTGTCCGCAGCGGCAACAGTTGCGAAGGTCAGGCGGCGGGGGCGACCGACGGTTCCAGGCCGTTGCGGCGGGCCACCTCGCCGAGCCAGCTCGCGCTGGGCTTGGGGGTGCGGGCGAAGGTCTGCTTGTCCCAGGCGATGAGGCCGAAGGTGGGCGTGAAGCCGGAGGCCCACTCGTAGTTGTCGAGCGCCGACCAGTGCAGGTAGCCGAGCAGGTCGATGCCGTCTTCGATGCAGGAGTGCAGGCCCTCGAGGGCGCCCTGGGTGTAGGCGATCCGGCGGCTGTCGTCTGCGGTGGCGATGCCGTTCTCGGTGACCATCACGGGCACGTGGTCGGTGAGCTCCCACGCGGCGCGCACGCCGATGCCGGCGGCCGGCGGGAAGAACTCCCAGCCGGTGAGGGTGGTTTCCACGTTCTCGGCGACGGGGCGGGGGCCCTCCGGTCCGATGAAGGTGCGGGTGTACGCCTGCACGCCCACGAAGTCGTCACCCTTCACGTTCTCGAGGTACCAGTCCTCGCGGGGGTGGCCGTACTCGACGAGCTTCTCGGCGGCGCCCTCCTCGTCCACGGCCACGAAGGCCTGGGTGGCGATGGTCCAGCCTGACTTGAGACCGCTCACCTGCGAGAGAACCTCGCGGGAGCGCTGGTGCGACAGCAGCAGGGCATCCGCCACCTGCAAGTCGGGATTGGCCAGGCCGTGCGCCACCAGGTTGGCGGCGTCTTCACCGCCGGCCAGCATCGCGGCGATGTTGGGTTCGTTGACGGTGCACACGTAGTTGACACCCTCGGCCACGACGGGCAGGGCCAGCTCGGTGTAGCGGGCGAACAGGTCGGCGGCATCCGGTGCCCGCCAGAAGCCGTCGTTCTCGAACCAGCGCGGCACCGTGAAGTGCATCAGCGTCACGATCGGCTCGATGCCGAACTCGTGGCAGGTGTCGACCATGCGGCGGTAGTGGTCAACGGCCGAACGCGAGGTGAAGCCGCGCTCGGGCTCGATGCGCGCCCACTCGATGCTGAACCGGTAGCTGTCCAGGCCCAGGTCGGCGAGCAGCTTGATGTCTTCGCGGTAGCGGTGGAAGCTGTCGGCCGCGTCACCGGACGGTTCGACCATGGTGGTGTTTGTGGCGTGTTCTTTGGGCCACCAGTTGCTGTTGACGTTGTTGCCCTCGATCTGGTGGGCGGCGGTGGCGGCACCCCACAGGAAGCCTTGGGGGAAAGTGAGCATGGAAGGATCTCCTCGGGTAGCGGTGGTGCGGTGTTCGGCAGTACGGAGTAAGGACGAAGGGTCAGCTGGTGGATGCCCAGAAGTCGTCGAGCATCGCGGCCGTGAAGCCGGGGTTGTCGAGGTTGGGCAGGTGGCCGGCCTGCGGGATGACGCGGTACCTGGCGCCGAGTTGCTCGGCCATCAGCCGCTGCGAGGGGATCGGCCAGGCGTCGTCGGTGTCGCCGTGCGCGACAAGGGCGGGCACCCCGGTGGCGCGCACGGCGTCGGTGGAGTCCGGGGTGGACTGCAGGATGCGCACGCAGCCGAGGTAGTTGTCGACCGAGGAGGCGATCAGGCGGTCGCGCACGAATTCGTCATCGCCGCTGAGGCTGCTGCCCTCCGGGTGATCGAGCGCCCAGATTGCCAGGGTTCCGTGCTCGGCCACCAGAGCGGCGTCGGCCTCGTGTGAGCCGGCCCGGCCGGCGGGGCCGGAGCAGAGCATGGTGAGGTCGGTGAACAGGGCGGACCCACCGGGCTGGGACAGGCTGCGGAGTAGCGCGGCCCTGGCGACGAGGCCGCCCAGGCTGTGGCCGACCAGGTGCACAGGCCCGCCCGCGCCGATCTCGTGCGCGACGGCGACGGCATCCGCGGCGAAGTCGTCGAGCCGGTAGTTCTCCACGCCCGCCGGGGCGGCGGAGTCGGCCTGGCCGCGCTGGCTGTAGCTCACGGCCTCCCAGCCGTGCGCCGCGATCAGCGGCAGCAGCAGCCGGAAGTCCTCCTTGGACCCGGTGAAACCGGGCACCAGCAGGGCGATGCCGCGGCGCTCGCCGGCGGGCCGCACCCGGAACGCCGTGAGCGGCCCGGCCGCGGTGTCGACGCTGAAATGCTCGAGCTCCGGGGCCAGGGGCAGGGCGCCGAACGGCGCGGTCACGCGACGACCTTGCGCGGGTTGGGAATCGCGTCGAGCAGGCGGATCGTGTAGTCGTCCTGCGGGTGGCGCAGCACGTCGGCGGTGTTGCCACGCTCCACCACCGCTCCCCCGTTGAGCACCATGATGTTGTCGGTGACCACGCGGGCCGAGAGCAGGTCGTGGGTGATGTAGAGCAGGCTCACCCCCCACTGTTCGCGCAGGTCTTCGAGCAGGGCGAGCACCCCGGCGCGCAGCGACACGTCGAGCATCGACACCGGCTCGTCGGCGATGATCACCTGCGGGTCGCTGGCCAGGGCTCTGGCGATGACCACGCGCTGGCGCTGCCCGCCGGAAAGCTGGTGCGGCAGCTTGGCCGCGAACTCCTCCACCGGGTTCAGACCCACGATGTCCAGCAGTTCCAGCACCCGGCGGCGGGCGTCGGTGCCGTGCAGCCCGGTGAAGTTGATCACCGGCCGGGTGAGCGCGTATTCCACCGTGTGCAGCGGGTTGAGCGCGGAGTACGGGTCCTGGAAGACCATCTGCACGTCCCGGTGCAATCGGCGGAAGTGCCGGCGGTTCAGCTTTCCGACGTCGAGGTCGCCGAAGCGGATGCTGCCGCTGGTGGGCTTCTCCACCGCCGTGATGAGCTTGGCGATGGTGGACTTGCCCGAACCGGACGCCCCGACCAGGGCCAGCGCTGCGCCGGGTTCGAGGGTGAACGACACGTTGTCCACGGCGCGCACCGGCGCCTCACCGCGGCGCGGGGCCGGGTAGACCTTGGACACGTTGTCGACGATCATGGTGTGCTGGTCGGTGCGCCGGGTGCGCGGCGACACCGTGGGCGTGTGGGTGGCGCCGTCGGCACGGGCGGCTCCCTCCGCCCGGCGCTGCTGCCGGTCGGCGAAACCGGGCAGTTCCACCACCTCGGCGCGCGGGTCGGCGTAGTGCGAGAGCAGCATCCGGGTGTAGTCGGCCTGCGGGTTGTGCAGGATCTGCTGCGCCGGGGCATCCTCGACGATGCGGCCCTCGTGCATCACCATCACCCGCTGGGCGGATTCGAGCACGATGCCCAGGTCGTGGCTGATCAGGATGGCGGTGAAGTTCTCGCTCTTCTGCAGCTCGATGATGGTGTTCATCACGGCGTGCTGCACCAGGACGTCGAGTGCGGTGGTCGGCTCGTCGAAGACCATCAGCTCGGGTTCGAGCGAGAGGGCCAGAGCGATCGACACCCGCTGGCGCATGCCGCCGGAGAGTTCGCCGGGGAACCTGTCGAGCACCTGCGGGGTCAGTTCGACCTTGCCGATCAGTTCGGTGGCGCGGGCGGTCCAGCGGCTTCTCTCGACGTGACCGTGGGCACGGAAGATGTCGACGAAGTGGTTGCGGATGCTGCGCACCGGGTTGAGCGCGTTCATGCCGGACTGCAGCACCATGGCGATGCCACCGTGACGCTGCTCGCGCAGCTGTTCGGCGTCGAGGCTGGCGATGTCCTTGCCGCCGAAGAGGATGCGGCCCTTCTCGATGTGCGCCGGCGGCTTCGACAAGCCGGTGAGCGCGAAGCCGAGGGTGGACTTGCCCGAGCCGGACTCCCCCACCAGGCCGACGAACTCGCCGTGGGCCAGCCGGAAGGAGACGTTCTGCACGGCCTTGGTGGCACCGGCGCCGTAGCCGTAGTGCACCGAGAGGTCGTGCACCTCGAGCAGGGTCGGGTTGGCGGCGGGCGGGGTCTGGCTGAACGGTGCGGGGGTCATCGCTTGGTTCCTTCCCGGAGGCGCGGATTGCTGATGCCGTCGACGCCGAAGTTGATGAGGGTGAGCGAGGTGGCCAGCAGCGCGATGCAGAGGCCGGGGGCGAACAGGAGTGCCCACTGCCCGGTGAGCAGGGCGTTGGAGTTCTGTGCCCAGAAGAGCATCGTTCCCCAGCTCACCACGGTGGAGTCGCCGAGGCCGAGGAACTCCAGGCCGGCTTCGGCGAGGATCGCCGCGGTGGCGGCGCCGAAGAAGTTGCCCACGATGAGCGAGGTCATGTTGGGCAGGATCTCGCGGAACACGATGCGGAACGGGCGTTCGCCGCTGAACACGGCGGCCGTGACGAAGTCGCGGGAGCGCAGCGACTGGGTCTGGCTGCGCAGCACCCGGGCGCCCCACGCCCAGCCGGTGATCACGACGACGACGATGATCATGCCGATGCCGCCGCCGGAGAGGTACGCGGCGATCACGATCATCAGCGGCAGGCCGGGGATGACCAGGAACAGGTTGACGACAAAGTTGATCACGTCGGCGCCGAACCCGCGCACATATCCCCAGCTGAGCCCGATCAGCACAGCGATGATGGTGGAGAGGAGACCTGCGACCAGGCCGACGAAGATGCTGACCTGAGCGCCGTAGAGCAGCTGGCTGAGCACGTCTTCGCCGGCGGCGGTGGTGCCCAGCCAGTGCGCGGCGCTGCCGTCGGCGCTCCGCTCGAAGCCGGTCTCCCTGGCGCCGTACGGGGCGATCAGGGGTGCGAAGATCGCCAGCAGCACGAAGACGGCGAGCATGACCAGGCCGATGCGGGCCTTGCCGTTGCTCCACACCGTGGAGGCGACGCGGACGACGACCTTCCAGGGTGAGGGTGCCGCACCGACCTCGGAGCGGGGGGCGCGAATGATCGCGGTTGTGGGAGGCAGTGAGGTAGTCATCGTCGGGTCCTCGGGTCCAGCACGCCGTACAAAATGTCGACGAGGAAGTTGGCGATGAGCACGCTCACGGTGATCATCAGGAAGAGTGCCTGCATCAACGGGTAGTCCTGGTTGGTGACGGCGTTGAAGAGCAGGTAGCCGATGCCGGGGTAGCCGAACACCTGCTCCACCAGGATTGAGCCGCCCACCACACCGCCGAGGGCCAGGCCGAACGAGGTGAGGTTGGGCAGGATGGCGTTGCGCGCGGCGTAGCGGAGGGCGATGGTGCGGGGCTTGAGCCCGTTCGCCTCGGCGAAGGTCACGTAGTCGTCGCCGAGGGTGGAGATCATGGTGTTGCGCATGCCCAGGATCCAGCCGCCGAGCGAGGTGATCAGGATCGTGAGCGCCGGCAGCACCCCGTGGTAGAGCGCGTCGCCGAAGAACTCGAACGAGAGGTTCGGCTCCGCCGTGGGCCCGTAGGCACCCGAGGTCGGGAACAGCCGCAGCACGTAGCCGGCGAAGAAGAGCAGCAGCAGCGCGGTCCAGAAGTACGGGAAGGCGCTCATGAACGAGCCCACCAGGGTGGGCACGCTGTCGAGCCAGGTGCCGCGCTTCCAGGCCGCGAGCACCCCGAGCAGGGTGCCGAGGATGAACGCGACGACGGTGACCAGGCCCACCAGCACGAGGGTGTACGGCAGCGCGGCCGAGACCAGCTCCCCCACGCTCTGCGGATAGAAGGTGTACGAGACGCCGAAGTCCAGCGTCACCACCTGGTGCAGGTAGGCGACGTACTGCTCGACGATGTTGCCGGTGGGCACGCCGAGCTGGGCCTCGATGGCGGCCTTGGTGGCCTCGGTGACGGGGCCGTTCTGGGCGAGCTTGGCCAGCGCGGCATCCGCCGGCGTGCCGGGCATCAGCCTCGGCAGCAGGAAGTTGACCGTGACGGCCGCCCACAGGGTGAGCGCGAACAGGCCGAGCTTGCGGGCGACGAAGACCAGGGAGGTGACGAACGGGTTCGGCGCGTGCGCCGCATCCGTGGGGCTCAGAGCCGGGGTGAGGCTGTCGGCGCCGCGTGGCGCGGCGGTGGTGCTAGTCATCGTTGACCTTCTTCAGGTTCGTGAGAATGAGCAGTGGGGTGGATTCGTAGGTCTTCGGCGAGGAGTACGGGTCCGCGGCGCTGGGCCACCCGGTGAACTTCGCGTCACTGAACAGGCCCCAGGCGCCGCCGTAGTAGAGGCTGATCGACGGAATCTGCTCGTAGACGACCTCCTGCAGCTGGTTGGCGAGGTTTGCCTGCACGGCGGGGTCGAGGGCCACCTTGTACTCGGCGAGGATCTCGTCGACCGCGGGGTCGCTGAAGCGTTCGAAGTTGTTGCTGGCTTCCTCGCCAACCGGCTTGACCCACTCGCTGGAGAGCAGGTTGTTGAAGTCCCGGAAGGTGTTGCCGGTGCCGCCGGTGGCGCCCATGGCGAGGTCGTACTCGCCGTTCCGGAGCGCCAGCGTGTAGGCGGCGGGCTGCGGGGACTCGACCTTGACGTCGACGCCGATGGCGCCCCACTGCTTCTGCACCTCCTGCACACCCTTGAGCCAGTCGTTGTAGCCGGCCGCGGTGGTGATGGTGAGGCTGAGCTGGGCACCGGATGCGTCGACGAGCTTGCCACCCTGCTGGGTGTAACCCGCGGCGGCGAAGTACTCGAGCGCCTTGGCGGTGTCCTGGGTGATCAGGCCGGAGTCCGGGATGTCGGGGTTGAGCACGTCGGCCTGGTTGGGCAGCAGGATGTTGGTCTGCCCGGCCACGTCCATGTAGCCCTCTGCGGCCGCGTCGCCCACCAGGGTGCGGTCCAGCGCGGTGGACAGGCCCTGGCGAACGTTGACGTCGTTGAACGGCGCCTTGGTGAGGTTGGGGAACAGGGCGATGGTGCCGCCCGGCGGGAACCAGTAGGTGTTCTGGTTGCCGGCATCCACCCAGGCGCCCTCGACGTCGCTGATGAACGAGTATGCCCAGTCGTAGCCCTTGGTGGCCACGTCGAGCTGGGTGTTCGTGGCCGGCAGGATCAGGTGCTCGGCGGCGACGGTGTCGGCCTGCCAGTAGTCCTGGTTCTTGTCGACGGTGTACTGCTGCGGCGCGAAGTTGCCCAGCGTGTACGGGCCGGTGCCGACAGGGTCGGGGTTCCGCCAGGTGGTGGGGTCCTCCACGTCGGCCCAGATGTGCTCCGGCACGATCAGGGTGGTCGAGGCGATCAGCTGCGCGGCCGGCACGTCTGGCGCGGTGAGGTGCACGGTCACGGTGTCCGCACCGACCTCGAAGGTGTCGATGTAGCTCCAGATGCCCTGCAGGTCGAGCGTGGGGTTGTCCTTGAGCAGCTGGAAGGTGAAGCCCACGTCTGCCGCGGTGAAGTCTTCGCCGTCTGACCACGTGACACCGTCGCGGATGTCGAACACGATGGTGGACGGATCCGGCTGGGTGTAGCCGGTGGAGAGCCAGGGGTGCTCTTCGGCGTTGAGGTTGTCGAGCACGATGAGCGGCTCGTACATGTAGAACGCCGCGACCCGCTTGTTGATCATGAAGGGGTTGAAGTTCTTCTCGAACAGCGGTGAGCCGGTGTCGGCCGCGACGAGCATGGTGTCGTCGGGGATGGACGGATCGGGCGCGCTCTGGATCTGGATGCTGCAGGCAGCGAGCGTAGAAGCGGCGACGGCCATGGCCACGGCGGCCAGGGTGCGGCGGGCACCTGAACGGCGGGCACCTGAACGGCGGAGCGGCCCGGATCGGGGCCGAGATCGAGTGGGTTGCATCATTACTACCGGGTTTCCTCAGTCATCGTTGAGCTGATCGCGCCGGGGATGGACTGCGTGGCGCGTGATCTGACCTTGAGTGTATGCGCATACATTGCGGGATTGCAAGCGGGGGTTTCCCGGCGGGCGGCGCCCGGTGCCCGCTCAGACGCGGGGGCAACTCTCCCGCAGCACGACCTCGACGGGCAGGGTGAACGCCTGCGGCTCGAGCGTCGGGTCGTCGAGCCTGGCCGTGATGGCGTGCACCGCGGCGCGCCCCAGCTCCACCATCGGCTGGTGCACTGTGGTGAGCCGTGGCCGGGAGTGCCGGCCTGCAGTGATGCCGTCAAAGCCCGTGACCAGCACATCCTCCGGCACGCGGATGCCGCGCTGCTCCAGCACGTCGAGCACGCCGAGCGCGGTCTCGTCGTTGGAGCAGAGGATGGCCCGGGGTCGCCGCTGGACCAGGATGCGCGCGGCGGTGGCGCGCCCGCCGTCGCGGGTGAAGTCGCTGCGGAGGATGCGCACTCTGCTCTCGGCGACCCCGGAGTCGGCGAGAGCATCGCGAAAACCGGCGAGCCGCTCCGCGTCGTCCGGGGAGTCGGTGGGGCCGGCGATGTACACCACGTCGTGCACGCCGTGGTCCTGCAGCACGTAGTTGGCCAGGGTGCGCATGCCGGGTCCGTTGCTCGCGCTCACGTGGTCGAAGTCGTCGGCGCGTTGGGCGCCGGCCAGGACCACCACGGGAATCCGCCTGGCGACGTAGGCGAGCAGTTCGTCGGGCACTGTGCGGGCGAGCACGGCGAGGCCGTCGACCCGACCTGCGATGTCGGTGACCAGGGCTTCACGGCTGGAGCCGCGCCCGGCGGCCACCATCAGGGCGAAACCGCGTCGCCAGGCCTCGATCTCGGCGCCGCGGAGCACCTCGTCGAAATACAGGTTCTCGGTGTCGGAGGAGGTGTCGGAGTCGTCGTCGACGATCGGCACCGTCTCGCCGCGCGCCGAGTCGACGGGCTGGTCCGGCACGGTTTCGTCGTGGCCGGGGAAGAACAGGCCGATCACATTGGTGCGCCGGGCGGCCAGGCCCCTGGCCGCGGCACTGGGCACGTAGCCGAGTTCGGTCACAGCGGCCAGCACCCGCTCCCTGGTGTGTTCCCGCACCGCATCCGGCGAGCGCAGCACCCTCGAAACGGTGGCGATCGAGACTCCCGAGCGTTCGGCGACGTCGTAGACCGTGGGTGCCTTGGCCACGTCGTCTCCTTGCCCTCGGTGCCGCTCGGTCCTGCCGCGTGCCGCGCGGGGTGTTCTGCCATCGTACGGCGGCTACTGTTCCCGTTCCGGACAATTGCACCCGGCACACCGGGACCATTTGTCCGGAGCGGGAACAGTTGCGGCGGGATCGGCGCGGCTCAGACGCCGCCGCGGGCGACCAGGCGGCCGGTGCGCACGGCCTCGAGGAAGGCCTGATAGTCGGTGTCGTTCTGGTCGGCGTACCGGTTGGCGAAGTCGGTGATGGCGCGGTCGAACTTGTCGCTGGCGCCGAGGTACGCCGCGATCGCGATCGGGTCGCCCGAGCGGGCGTGCGCGCGGGCCAGGGTCCAGCCGCAGGCGTGCGCGTAGAAGGTCATCCCCATCGGCACCATCGCCTCCACGACCGCGGACCCCTTCATGTCGCGCAGCTGCCGCCAGTACAGGTACCGGTCGGCCTGCACCCCCTTGGTCCAGCCCAGGAAGATGTCGCTGGCGGCCTGCATCATCCGCTGCCCCTGCACCACCCGCTCGCCGGGCTGCTCGTAGACGCTGGGGGGCAGGTGGTCTTCGAGCACGGATGCGGTGGCCTCCTTCACCTGCAGGAACAAAGGGTCCTGCTCGTCCCGCCCCTGCAGCAGGGCAATGAACGCCCGGTTGCCGACGCTGCCGACGCCGACCACCTTGTGGGCCACATCCACCACCTCGAAACGTTCGAGCAGCTGACGTCGGTCGTCCTGCAGGTTTCGACGGTAGGACTGCAGCTGTTCCCGCACCGCAGCCTCGGTTTCGTCGGCGGACAGGCCGAAGGTCTCGCCGAGCTCCCGTACCGGAATGACGATCGGCGGTTGGCTGATGATGCGGTAGTGACCGTCGACGAATTCGGCGAGCTTGGCCAGCGCCTGCAGGCTGTCCTTGGTGCGCGCTTTCGCGGCGGTCCTCAGAGCGTTTTTCGCAAGCGCCTTCGACGTCTTCTTGGCCACCTTGCCCTTCTGGGTGGCCCTGGCCACGTCGATGGCCGCCACCAGCTCCTCCTCCGACATCCGGGCATACCAGATCTCCATCGTGCCCATACCGGAGAACTGGATCATTGCCTCCCGGTAGGAGCGCACAGCCTCCAGGGTCACCTGTCGGATATCCGCGGAGGAGAAGCCGTTGTTGCGGGCCGCGATGGTGAAGCTCGCCGTCATCCGCAGCACGTCGTACTCGAACGGGCCCGGCAGCGTCTCGTCGAAGTCGTTGAGATCGAAGAGAAGGAGGCGTTCGGGGGACGCGAAGACCCCGAAGTTGGACAAGTGGGCGTCACCGCAGAGCTGCACGGTGAGACCGGCACGCGGGGTGTCCTTCAGGTCGGTCGCCATGATCTTGGCCGCGCCCCGGTAAAAGGTGAACGGCGAGGCCATCATGCGCCCGTGCCGCACCGGCACCAGGTCGGGCACCCTGGTGCGGTTCTGCTCCTCGAGCAGGGCGACGGGGTCGGGCCGGTCCTCGGCCGGCGTCCAGCCGCGGTGGCTGTTCAGCGGGGTCTGGGCCCTCGCGGCCTTGCCGCGGGCGGCACGCTCGGCCACGCTCGAATGCTCGGTCATGAGGCAGCCCTTCGTTGGACGACGCTGAATGCACCCACGATTGACCCGGGCGGTGAGGCTGTCAATGGCTCGGGCGTTTTGCCTGCCGCCACCCGGCCGTTACCGTGACGTGGCACCCACCTGAGGGTCAACCGGCTCGACGACGACGCCCTCGCCCGGAATTCCGCTCTCGTAGAGTTCGGCGCCCCGCCGGCCAGGCGGCCACACCCGATAGTTCCGAAAGCGCACCGGCAGACCCGCAGCCAGGGCGAGGTCCAGATTGTCCATCACCTGCAGGTGCACGTGCGGTTGGGTCGAGTTTCCGGAGTTGCCGCATTCTGCCAGCGGGTGACCCGCCTGCACGAACTCCCCCACCCGAACTCGCAGGGACCCGTTCCGTAGGTGCACAAGAGCGACAAATCCGGCACCGTCGGCCAACCGGATGACGACGTGATTGCCCGCGATGGCGCCCACGCCCAGCGCCAGCCGCTGCGCCTGGCCCAGGGTGTACGCGACCAGGCTCAGTTGGGAGCGCCGGGCCACGTGGTCGGGCTCACCGTCGTGTACTTGCACGACGGTGCCACCGGCCGGCGCCAGGATCGGCCGGCCGAAGGCGAAGAATCGCTCCGGCGGCTCGGTGCCGAAGAACGTGCCCCAGCTGCGGGTGCCGGCGGTGCGGCCGCGCTCGTCGACGCCGACGAAGTCGATGGCATAGCGTTCGCCCAGCAGGTCGGTCCCGTGACTCGGGATGCGCCGGGCCGGACTGTTCCTGGCGATCCAGCGGCCCGTGAACGGCAGGGCGAGCAGGGCGGGGCCCTGCGGGGATTCCCGCGACGGCTGCGCGTGGCTCATCGCCCCACACTAAACCGGCCCGGTCGTCCTGAGAACGACCGGGCCGGAGCGGGCGTGGTGGCTGGTTAGCTCGCGGCCTGTTCGCGCCGCGGCAGCACCCAGCCCGGCCGCACGAAGTGGCAGGTGTAGCCGTTGGGGTAGTTCTGCAGGTAGTCCTGGTGTTCGGGCTCGGCCAACCAGAAGTCGCCGACCGGCTCCACCTCGGTCACGACGGGGCCGGGCCAGATACCGGATGCGTCGACATCCGCGATGGTGTCGCGGGCGACCCGTTCCTGCTCGGCATCCGCGTAGAAGATCGCCGAACGGTAGCTGCGGCCGCGGTCGTTGCCCTGGCGGTCCTTGGTGGACGGGTCATGGATCTGGAAGAAGAACTCCAGCAGCTCACGGAAGCTGGTGCGCTCGGGGTCGAAGGTGATCTCGATCGCCTCGGCGTGGTCGCCGTGGTTGCGGTAGGTGGCATTCGGGGTGTCGCCACCGGTGTAGCCCACCCGGGTGGAGATGACGCCATCGCGCTTCCGCACGAGTTCCTCGACGCCCCAGAAACAGCCGCCTGCCAGTGTCGCCTTCTCGATCGTTGTGCTCATCGTGTGCTCTCCTCGTTTGTAGACCGGCTGCCGTGGACTCCGTGGCCCCTTGACAGTTCGCTGGTGACAACGCCGGGGTGGGGCACACTGTTCCGCCACCCCCACCACACACAGCGGGCTCACAGTTTATCGGGCGGACTCCGTGTCGATCAGTTGCCGGCGTCCATCTCGAAATCATCTGCACTGATCGTCATGGACTCTTCGATCTCGTCGGCAATGAGCATGAGCTCGCTGAGATGACTCTCCGGGTCGGTGGGATCCTGGAACATCTCCCACGAGACGGTGTTCAGTCGTTCATACATCTCGGTTTCCACACCCTCGGGCAGCCCGGCGTAGTACAAATGGTCGAGGAGCGCCTCAGTAGTGCCGTTCAATTCAACCGCGAGCCGCGGGGTGTCCGCATCGAGAGTGCGCGCATACGCGAGTGCGTCAATGAGCGTGGCGATCTCTGTGTAATCAGCCGCCGACGCAGCTGCAGCCGCAGGTGCAAGAGGCGCCGCGCCCCCCGGCGAGCTCGCACATCCGCTCAGAAGCAGCACACCGATGACAAGACATCCCCCGAGTCGATTCATGTTCGAACTCTAGCGGCCTGCCGCCGTGGGTAGTTCACCCGGGCATGAAAAAACCCCCTCTCATTCAGTGACTGCCTGATGAGAGGGGGTTGTTGGTGCACCCCCCCGGACTTGAACCGGGAACCCGCTGATTAAGAGTCAGCTGCTCTGCCAATTGAGCTAGAGGTGCGTATTTTGTGCATATTTTTCACGGCGGAGGCTTCCCTGCCGACATGAGACATTACCACTAGATTCGCGCCGGGCGCCAATCGAGGCTGACGTTCCGGCGCGTCGCGATGCAGTCACTAACCTGAGGAGCGTGACCGAGACCATACAACCCACCCTCGCCGATGACCTTGCCCTCGCCCTCGAACTGGCCGACGCCGCCGACACGATCTCGATGGCCCGGTTCGAGGCCCTCGACCTCGTGGTCACCACCAAGCCCGACCGCACCCCGGTGACGGATGCCGACCAGGCCGTCGAGCGCGCCATCCGCACCCTGCTGGCCGAGCGGCGCCCCGTCGACGGAATCCTCGGCGAGGAGTTCGGCACCGCGGGATCGACGACGCGGCAATGGATCATCGACCCCATCGACGGCACCGCCGGATTCCTGCGCGGCATCAGCATCTGGGGCACCCTGATCGCCCTCGCCATCGACGGCGTCCCGGTCCTGGGCGTGGTCAGCTCCCCCGCCCTGGGCAAGCGCTGGTGGGCCGCGACCGGCGGCGGCGCCTGGTCGAGCGATGCCCGTTTCCCCGCTGCCCCGCCCACGCGCCTGCACGTCTCCGGAGTCAGCACTCTCGCCGACGCGTCGCTCAGCTACGGCAGCATCCAGCAGTGGGATGCGGCGGGCCGGCTCGACGCGCTCGTCTCGCTCACCCGCCAGGTCTGGCGCACCCGGGCCTACGGCGACATGTGGTCGTACATGCTCCTCGCCGAGGGGCACCTCGACATCGCCGGGGAGTTCGACCTGCAGCCCTACGACATGGCCGCCCTGGTGCCCATCGTGCAGGAGGCCGGCGGCGTCTTCACCTCGGCCGACGGTGCGGCGGGCCCGTGGCACGGCAGCGCGCTGGCCACCAACGGGCACCTGCACCAGCCGGTGCTGGACGCGATCGCCCCGGTCTCTCGCTGAGCCGACCCGCTACGGAGTCGGGCTGCCTGGGCCTGACTCGGTGCGGGACACGGCCCGATCGTCGGTGCCGGCCCCGGCCGACTGCCAGAGTTCGTTCTGCAGCAGCAATGCCAGCTCGCGCAGCAGCACGACGTCGACGCCCTCCTCGGTTCGGGGGTTCTGGTCGTACACGCACAGCGCCCCGATGCGTTCTCCGGAGGGCGACTCGATGGGGAACCCGGCGTAGAAGCGCAACCGCGGAGCGGAGACCACCAGCGGGTTGTCCTTGAAGCGCTCGTCGAGCAGCGCGTCAGGGATCACCAGCGCGGCAGGTTCCAGCACCGTGATCGTGCAGAACGAGCTGCTGCGGGGAATCTCGGCGACCCCGAGGCCCACCGTGGACTTGTGCCACTGCCGGTCACCGTCGAGCACAGTGAAGGCCGCGGCGCTGGTACCCAGCGACGAACTGGCCAGCGCCACGATCCGGTCGAAGCGCGCTTCGGGCTCGGTGTCGAGCAGGTTCAGCGCCATCAGTGCCCGGTGCCGCGCGTCCTCGATCTCGTCGGGGGTGCGACTCTGCACCTCGGGTTCCGGCACACCGTCGCTGCGAGGCTGGGGTTCCAGCGAGGTCGCCATCCGGTCGGCCAGCGCATCCGCCCAGACCTCGTAGTCGCTCGCCGACCGAAACCGGCCGGAGGTGGAGACCGGCGTGGTGGGCAGGCGCACATAGGTGAGCCGGTCCACGCCCGCGCACACGTCCGCACTCGCGGCATTGAGCTCCAGGGCCTGGGACCCGGCCATCAGGCCGCACGGGTTGCTGAAGACCGGCAGGGACGCCAACGGCACGATGCCGGCGAGGAAGACCTCGGTGCCGATGGAACTGGACCGCTGAACCTGTTCGACCAGCCGGATCAAGTCCGCGCGCCAGGCGGCGGTCGACGTGAGCCGACCCGCGTCACCGATGCCGAGGGTGAGCACCACGGCGTCGTAGCGCCAGAGGTTGGCAAAGTCGATGTGATCGGGGGCTGAACGCGCCGTCATGCTCGAGCGCGCGACCACGTCGACGTCCGCGCCCCGGCCCGTGCGGGCCGTCAGCGCCCGCGCCAGCGCACCGGGCAGGGCGAGAGTGTGGCTGAGCACACCCCAGCCGACGGCCGGGCCGCCGCCCACGATGAGGATGCGGTCACTGTCGATGCCCGGCGAGTGGGCTTGGGGGGCATCCGTTGGCGACGGGATTCCCACGAAGGTGCGGTCGAGTCCGGCCAGCCACACGCGCATCACGGGGACCATCGTCCAGCGCAGGATTTCGCGCACGTGACCCTCCAACGTGGTGCTGTAGGAACCAGACCGTCACATGCGTACATTGCATACAACTGGCTCTCATCATACGCATCCGCCGGTGTCATAAGATTCTGTAGTGTCCCCTGTTACAGATCCCCTGCGTATTGCCCTCGTTTCCCTGCACACCTCCCCCGGTGCCGAGCCCGGTTCCGGGGACGCCGGTGGCATGAACGTGGTGGTGCGGCACCAGGCCGAAGCCATGGCCGCACTGGGGCACCAGGTGGAGATCCTCACCCGGCGGTCCTCGCCGGAGATGCCTGCCGCCCGACGCCTGGCCGCCGGGGTCACGCTGCGCTACCTCGACGCCGGCCCGCTCCGATCGGTGCCCAAGGGCGACCACGAGGGGTTCATCGACGAGTTCCGCGCGCAGGCCGGCACCCTCGGCCCGTGGGACGTCATCCACTCGCACCACTGGTTCTCCGGCATGGCGATGCTGCCCCTGGCTCGCGAACTCGGCGTGCCACACGTGCAGAGCTTCCACTCCATCGCGGCCGACGAGGCCACCCCGCTGTCGGCCGGCGAACGGCCGGAGTCGGTCGGACGGATGGCCGGCGAAGCCTGGCTGGCCCGGGAATCCGACGCCATCGTCGCGGTCAGCGCCGCCGAAGCCGAGACGGTGATCGATCGCCTCGGCGGGTCCGCGGACCGGGTCACCGTGGTGCTGCCCGGTGTGGACGGCACTCTCTTCCACCCGCTCCGCGCCCCCGCAGCCACAAGGAGTAGCACCGAGCATGGCTACGCGGTGGTCGCCGGCCGGCTGCAACCGCTCAAGGGGCTGGATCTCGCCATCGAAGCACTGGCGGCGGTACCGTCGCACCTCCGGCCGGATCTGGTGATCGCGGGCGACGCCTCCGCCGACTTCACCGGCTACATCGACGAACTCGGCCGGCTCGCCGACCGACACGGCATCGGCGACCGGGTGCGCTTTGTCGGCCCGCGCTCGCGGGTCGACCTCGCCGAACTGTTTCGCGGCGCGCGCGTCGTGTTGGTGCCCTCGCACTCCGAGACCTTCGGGCTGGTGGCCCTGGAGGCCGCGGCCAGCGGCGTGCCCGTGGTTGCCCAGGGCACCGGCGGGCTGCGCGAGGCCGTGCTCGCCGACGACACCGGCCTGGTGATCGAATCGAGGGACCCCCTCGTCTGGGCGGCCGCACTCACCGAGGTGCTCTCTCACCCCGACCTGGCCAGCCGCCTCGCGGCCGCCGCCCGGGCACGGGCGGAATACCTGGACTGGCCCCGCTCCGCCGCCGCCCTGCTCGACGTCTACTGTGCCCTGCTGCCGGTACCGGTCTGCGCGTGAGCCTTCTCGACGGCCAGCGGTCGGTGTTGTTCGTGCACGCGCACCCCGACGACGAGACCATCTCCACCGGCGCGCTGATCGCCGAGTTCGTGGCGCGCGGCAGCAGGGTCTTCCTGCTCACCTGCTCCCGCGGCGAGCGCGGTGAGGTCGTGGCCGGGCCGCTCACGGCCCTGGCCGGCACCGTGGAGCTCGCGCGGGAGCGGGAGCGCGAACTGGACCGCGCCACCGGCATCCTGGGCATCACCGAGAAATTCTGGCTGGGCGAGCCGCCCGCACGCGCCGCCGGTCTGGAGATCCGCCGGTACCGCGACTCCGGCATGGTGTGGATTCGCCCCGGCCTGGCCGGCCCGGCGGACGACGCCGCCGAGGACGCCCTCTCGGTGGCGCCGCTGGCCGAGGTCACCGCAGACATCGCGGCCCTGATCCTGCGGCTGCGGCCATCGCTCGTGGTCAGCTACGACGACGGCGGCGGCTACGGCCATCCCGACCACGTGCGGGCCCACGATGCGGCCCGCGCCGCCAGCTCGGCCACCGGCACCGCCTTCGCCGAGGTGCTCGAGACGCCCGCAGAGGGCGGCGAATGGTTCGACCTACCCGAGCACTTCGACCTGGTGACGGATGCGCTGCGAGCGCACGCGAGCCAGCTCACGGTGCACGGCAGGGAGATCGTACACTCCGGTGGCCAGCGGGAGCCCATCGGCACCTCGGCCGGGCTGCGCGTGCAGCCGCGCCGCGTCACCCCCGGCTGATGCCGGCGCCCTTCCACGCGTCCGCCAACGCCCTCTTCCACACCGAGGTGCGCCAGGTGAGCCGGCTCTCCCCCGGCTTTGTGCGCATCACGCTGGCCGGGGCCCAGCTGAACAGGTTCGCCGCCCACGGCCTGGACCAGCGCATCAAGATTCTGGTGCCATCCGGCCCGTACCCGGCCGTGTTCGGCGACGAGCTGCTGCACGAGTCGGAATGGCGACGGCACTGGCGGGACCTTTCGGCCTCCGACCGGCCGGCGCTCCGCAGCTACACGACCAGCGCGGTGCGCCCCGATCAGCGTGAGGTCGACGTCGACTTCTACGTTCATGCCCGGCCAGGCCCGGCCAGTTCCTGGGCGGAGGCCGCCTCGGTGGGGCAGCGCCTGCTCATCTCCGGGCCGAGCAGCAGGCTGAGCGAGAACCGGCACGGCATCCAGTGGTCGCCGGGCACCGCCACCCGGGTGCTGCTGGCCGGCGACGAAACCGCGTTCCCCGCCATCCGCGGAATCGTCTCGGCGATGCGCCCGATGATCCGGGCCACGATCATCCTGGAAACCGGTGACCCGCTGGATGCGGCCTGGCTCGCCCGGGAGGTGCGGGGCCACACTGTGACAGTGCACCGGCGCGGCGCGGCCGACGGCGGCGGCTCGGCGCTCCGGCGGGCCGTGGCGGCCTGGACCCGCGGTGCGGGGAGCGGCGCGGCCGTGCTGGGCGAAGACTTCTACGCCTGGCTGGCCACGGAAAGCCGCCAGGTGAGTGCGCTGCGCGGCCTGCTGCTCGGTGCCGGGATCGCACCTGCCCAGGTGCATGCGCAGGGATACTGGAACGACCGACCGCGAACTTAGGACAGGCTAAGCTAACCATCGCGAAACTCTTCGCCCTCTCCCCCGTCGAAAGGTCGTCTTCGTGCGCCTGTTCCCCTCACGTCATCGGTCACGCGGTTTCCTCGCCGGGCTGGCCCTGCCCCTCGTGGCGGTGTTCGCCGTCACCGGCTGCACCGCGGCGCCGTCGTCCTCCGCGGGCACCTCCAGTGCTGTGTCGACGGCGGATGCCGGTACTCACCTCGTGGAGCACGCTCGCGGCGAGACCGAGGTTCCGAACGACGTGCAGCGGGTCGTGGTGCTGGAGCCGGTGCAGCTGGACACCACCGTGGCCCTCGGTGTCATCCCGGTGGGCGCGGCAGTGCTGAACGAGGCGGCGGGGGTGCCGGCCTACCTCGGTGACGCCGCGGCCGGGATCGCAACGGTGGGCACGGTGCCCGAACCGTCGATCGAGAAGATCGCGGCTCTGAAGCCCGACCTCATCCTCGGCACGGAGTCGCGCCACTCCGCCCTCTACGACCAGCTCTCGTCCATCGCGCCGACGGTGTTCATGGCCACCCAGACCGACCCCTGGACCGACAATGTGGCCCTGGTGGCCCGCGCGCTCGGCGACGAGGCCGGCGCGGACCAACTGCTCGCGGCCTACGACGACCGCTGCGCCGAGATCGCCGACAGCTATGACACGGCGGGCATGACGGCCCAGTTCGTGCGGCCTCGGGATGGCATCCTCACCCTGTACGGACCCACCTCGTTCGCGGGCAGCACCCTCGAGTGCGCCGGCCTCACCATCCCCGAGCGGGACTGGGAAGAGTCGATCTCGGTGGACATCTCCCCCGAGCGGGTGCTCGAGGCCCAGGCCGACCTGGTCCTCGTCTCGGCGACCGATGTGACCGACGACACCCTGGTACCCGACTCGATCCGCACCAATGCGGCGTCCTTCCCCGGGCTCACCGTCGTGGACCAGTCATTCTGGATCACCGGTGTCGGACCGCTGGGCGGGATGACGGTGCTCGACGACATCGAGAAGATCCTGGCCGGTTCGAAGTAGTCATGGGGGCCATCGTGGTGCCCAGGGTGCGGGCCGGCCGGGGTTCCGGCCGGGCGGCCTGGTTCGGTGCTGCGGTCGTCGCGCTCCTCCTGGCCGTCACCCTCTCGGTGGTCGTCGGCGCCAACCCGATGGCCCCCGGCACGGTGCTGGACACCCTGTTCGGTGGCGGCAGCGCCGAGTCACGGTTCGTCGTCTGGGATCAACGGATGCCGCGCACGGCGGCGGGCGTGGCGGTGGGCGCTGCTCTCGGCGTCGCCGGCGCTCTCATGCAAGCCTTCACCCGCAACCCGCTCGCCGACCCCGGCATTCTGGGTGTCAATGCGGGAGCCGCGTTCTTCGTGGCCGTCGGGATCACCTTTTTCGGGGTGACCAGCCCGCTCGGCTACGTCTGGCTCGCCTGCGCCGGGGCGCTCCTGCTCACCGGCGCGGTCTACGCCATCGGTTCGGCCGGCGGCCAGGCGGCGGGTCCGGTGCGCCTGACCGTGACCGGGGTGGCGATCGGCGCCGTCTTCGGCGGGCTCACCACCGGGCTAGCCCTCACCCACCCCGACGCCTTCGACCGGATGCGTGGCTGGAGCGCCGGCAGCCTGCTGGAACGCGGCTTCGACGTGGTGCTGCCGGTGCTGCCGCTGGTGCTGGTGGGCCTGGCCCTGGCGCTCTGGGCGGCGCCCGGCCTCAACTCGATAGCGCTCGGACCCGACGTGGCCCGGTCCCAGGGCGTCAATGTGCGGCGCATCCAGATTGTCGTTCTCGCGGCCGTGACTCTCCTGGCCGGCAGCGCCACCGCGGTGGCCGGGCCGCTCGTCTTCGTCGGCCTCGTCGTGCCCCACGTGGTGCGGTGGACGCTCGGCACCGACCAACGCCGAATCGTGCTCGGCTCGATGGTGTTGGGGCCCGTGCTCGTGCTGCTCTCCGACGTGCTCGGCCGAGTCGCCGTGCTGCCGAGCGAGATGCCGGTCGGCGTCGTCACCGCCTTCGTGGGAGCCCCGGTGCTGATCCTCCTGGTGCGCCGTCGATCGGCGACGGCGCTGTGACCGATCGCGCCGTGACCGATCGCGCCGCGACCGATCGTGCCGCGACCGATCGTGCTGTGGCCGCCGGAACCGGGCGACCGCTCGACGTCGGCCGGCGGCGCGTCGTGGTGGGCATCCGGGGCCTCACCGTGGTCATCGGGCTGCGTTCGGCCCTGGTCGGGGCCGCCTTCTTCGTGGCCACGCTCGGCTTCGTGCTTCTCGCCCTCACCCTGGGCGACTTCCCGTTGACGCCGGCCGAGGTCGTGGGCGTCGTCACCGGCCAGGTCCACGGCCTGTCGGGCACAGTGGTGCTGGAGTGGCGGTTGCCGCGCGCACTGGCGGCGGTGCTGTTCGGCGCCGCCCTGGCCGTGGCCGGCGGCATCTTCCAGACCGTCGCCCGCAACCCGTTGGCGAGCCCGGACATCATCGGCCTGGCGAACGGCTCCTTCACCGGCATGCTCGTCGCCCTCCTCGCTCTCGGCGGCAGCTGGCCACTGCTCACCGCCGGTTCGCTGATCGGCGGACTGCTCGCGGCCGTGCTGATCTATCTGCTCGCCTACCGGGGCGGGCTGCACGGATTCCGCTTCATCGTGGTGGGCATCGGCATTTCGGCCATGCTCGCCTCGGTCAACACCTGGATGCTGTTGCGGGCGGAACTGGAAACCGCGCTGTTCGCGTCGGCCTGGGGCGCCGGCACCCTGAACAGCGTCACCGCCGCGACGGCGGTTCCGGCCGGCCTCTGTGTCGTGCTGCTGCTCGCGCTGCTCCCCCTGGTCACCCCTGGCATCCGGCAGCTCGACCTGGGCGACGACGTCGCATCCGCCACCGGGGTCGCCGTGGGGCGCGCCAGGCTCGCCGCCATCACCCTCGCCGTGTGCCTGGTGAGCGTGGTGACCGCTGTCGCCGGTCCGATCGCCTTCGTGGCGCTCGCGGCACCCCAGATCACCCGCCGTCTCACCAGATCGCCCGGCATCCCCCTGGTCACGACCGGGGTCGTCGGCGGGGCGCTGCTGCTCGGCTCCGACCTGATCGCCCAGCATGTCATCCCACTGACCGTGCCTGTGGGGGTGGTGACCGTGGTCCTCGGCGGCAGCTACCTCGTCTGGCTCCTCATCCACGAATCCAGGAGGAGAGCATGAGCTCACCAACCGGCCCGGCCCTCGACTCGACGCTCGGTTCACCTCTACAGGCCGGCGGCCTCGGCGTGCGGTACGACCGCCGCAGCGTCATCGACGATCTGGACGTTGTGGTGCCGGCCGGGTCGTTCACCGTGATCATCGGCCCCAATGCCTGCGGCAAATCCACCCTGCTGCGCGCGCTGGCCGGCCTGCTGCCCGCGGCGTCGGGCGCCGTGCTGCTCGACGGCCGGGACATCACGTCGTACTCGGCCAGGGACACGGCACGCCGCCTTGGCCTGTTGCCGCAGGGCGCCGTCTCGCCAGAGGGGATCACCGTGGCCGAGCTGGTCGCGCGCGGCCGCTACGCCCACCAACGCCTGCTCCGCCAGTGGTCCGCGGCCGACGAGGCGGCCGTCACGGATGCGCTTCGGGTCACCAACGTCGCCGACCTGGCGACCCGGCCGGTGGACGAGCTCTCCGGCGGGCAGCGGCAGCGGGTGTGGATCGCCATGGTCCTGGCCCAGCAGACGCCGCTGATCCTGCTCGACGAGCCCACCACCTATCTCGACATCGCACACCAGATCGAGGTGCTCAATCTGCTGCACGACCTCAACGGCCACGGGCGAACCATCGTCGCCGTGCTCCACGATCTCAACCAGGCCGCCCGGTACGCGTCGAACATCATCGCCATGCATGACGGGCGGATCGTCGCCACCGGGCCACCCCGCACGACCATCACCACCGATCTGGTCGCTGAGGTGTTCGGGCTGGCCAACGTCGTCATCAGCGACCCGCTCACGGGCACCCCTCTTGTGGTGCCCACCGACACCCGGCGGCCGCATCCTGTCGCCAGCGGCGGCTGAGCGCCCGGGGCCGAACGAGCGGCTCAGCCGATGATCGAGCCCGCTGCCACCGTCTCCCTCTCCTCGTCACGCCGCGGACTCAGCGCGGCGGAGAGCAACCGGCGCAGCTCGGGCAGCCCGCCCCGGCGGAAGGCCGCACGCTGCCGTGCCGCACCGGTGCCGTCGACCGCCAGCCGCGCCGCCGCCTCCGTCGCCAACTCGACGTCGCCTGAACCCACCAGCTCGGGCTCGAGCATCCGCATGAATCGGCCGAGGCAGTCCTGCGCCGGCGCCAGGCCACCGAACAGCGGATCGAAGACCTGCTGACTCATCCCGTGATGGGCGGAATGCAGAAGGGCGGCCGAGAGCAGTTCGGACGGCATCTCGGCGGACGCGTTCGCCGCGGCGCTCCGCGGCCTGGGCACCCCGAGGGCGTGCGCCACGAACGCCCGGCACAGGGCCGTGATGAACAAGGTGGTCTGCGCGTCGAGCTGCGCGTCGGCCACCCGGAACTCAATGGTGGGCAGGTGCTCAGACAGGCGCACGTCCCACATGATCACGCCAAGGTCGACCGTGCCGCCGATGCCCAGCAGCCTTCTGATCCGCCGGTCGTAGTCCGCGGCGTCGATGAACGCCGGCGGGCAGCCCGAGGTCGTCCACCGGCGCAACAGCACAGTGCGCCAGCTGTCATGCCCGGTGTCCTGCCCCCGCCACAGCGGCGAGTTCGAGGCGATGGCCGTGAAGAGCGGCAACCAGGGTCGCACCGCGTTCAGCACGATCACCCCGGCCTCCCGGCTCGGGATGCCCACGTGCACGTGCAAGCCGCTCACCTGGTGGTCCGCGATCACGGCGTCCATCGTGCGAACGATGCGTTGGTAGCGCTCGGTGTCGGTGATCGAGGGGAACGCCGTCGTGTCGGGCGGGGTGCCGATGCTCGCCACGATCACGCCGAGTGCGGCAGCCTGCTCCGCCACCGCGCGCCGGAATCCGGTCACCGCCCTCTGGGCGTCGGCCATCTCCTCGAACACCGCCGAGGCGTGCTCGATCTGCGAGGCCAGGAATTCACGGTGCGTGACCTCGCGCCATTCGGGCATCGCGGCCAGGCGCTCGAACGCGCGGGCTCCGGCATCCACGGGCAACAGGGTGACCGGATCAAGAAATTGGAACTCCTCTTCGATGCCAAACGTAGCCACGCTGACCTCTTCTGTCGCCGTCGGATCACGACAGTGTGAACCGTCTGCGACGAGTGTGGCCTGCCCCCGCAAGGCGGTCAAGGGTGCGCCGCAGGGGGCGGCGTCGGTGGGCTGAGAAGTCCGGGCCACCCGCGCCGGACGGGTGCACAATGGTCGCGTGCGCGCCGCCCTGGCCGTGCCGGATGGGAGATGGACGGATGTGCAGATGGCTGGCGTACCTCGGGGAATCGCTACGTCCCTCGACGATCGTGCTCGACGCCAAGCACTCGATCGTCGCGCAATCACTGAACTCCCCGCTCGGGGCCGAGACCGTGAACGGCGATGGATTCGGCTTCGGCTGGTATCCCACCGACGCCCCGCACGGTACCGAGCCGGCGCTCTTCCACAGCATCGAACCGGCTTGGAACGACGCGAACCTGAGCGAACTCACCCGGGCGATCACCAGCCCGCTGTTCTTCACCCACGTTCGCGCGGCAACCGCTCCGCCGATCCAGCAGACGAACTGCCATCCGTATCGCTACGAGAACTGGATGTTCATGCACAACGGCGCCATCTCGCGGTGGCGCGAGCTCAGGCGCGACCTGACCATGGCGATCGACCCGTCGCTGTACCCGAACGTGCTCGGCACAACGGACTCCGAGGTGCTTTTCCACCTCGCGCTGACCTACGGTCTCCGCGATGACCCGATCCACGCCATCGGGCGCGCCATCCGCACCGTCGAGTCCATCGGCCAGGACCACGGCGTGCAGTTTCCCTGGCAGGGCACCGTCGCCGTCTCGGACGGCGCCACCCTGTGGGCTTTCCGCTACTCGACCCAGGGACGCACGCGGTCGCTGTTCCACTCGGCGGACATCCGCACACTGCGCCAGATGTACCCCGATCAGGACCGGCTGGCCACCTTCGGCGACAATGCCAAGGTCGTGGTCTCGGAACCGCTCAACGACCTGCCCGGCGCCTTCGTGGAAGTGCCGGAGTCGTCCGCACTCATCCTGGATATGAACGGGTACCGGCATCAGCCCTTCCTGGCCGGCTGAGCGCATCCGCATACACGAAACGCCACCTCGAGGGTGGCGTTTTGTGTTCGCAAACGTGTTGGTGGTCAACAGCGTGTGGCAACAACCAATGGTGGAGATGCGGGGAATTGAACCCCGGTCCATTGCTGTGGTCATGTTTCTTCTACGGGTGTATCCAGTGAAGGCGTTCTACTCGGCTCCGGAACTTGCCACTGGCAGCTGATCCGACGAGCCCAGCCCTCGTTTAAGTCCCCCTATACCCCGAGGCTCAGGATAGGAGCAATCTCTCTAAATGACGTCAGGGTCCGGGTAGAGAGCATTCCCGGTCTGACGGTCTCAATGTGGTTCTACTTAGGCCGCGAGGGCGAAAGCGGAACGCGAGACAGTGCGGTTTGAATTGGCACTTATTGTTTTGCAGAGATCGTTTACGAGATAACCCTGCATCCTCGACCCGCTTCTCACAGTTACGCAGGCAATGTCGAAACCGATCATCCCCATGTTCACGTCGTGTCGATGCGTATCGACGAAGACGCGGTTGTTGTCACACGCTGTTGAATTACCAATCCCGTTTCCAGGACCGCAGTGGCGAACATCTCAGCTCACCACTACGGCCTTTCAGGATACAACACTTTGGGCTCGTCGCCTAAGCCGGGCAACATTGAATAGAACCCACCCCGGGTGCTGATAAATATTCGAATTCGCCTGTGGAAAACTTGACCTATTCTCACACATTTGTTCTATTCGTGAGAGAATGGGGGTATGGACGACGAGCTGGCTCCAGGCTCCACCGCACCGACGGGAACTCGTCCCGCCGGTCCGAATCTCCATGACTGGAACACCGCCCTGGCCGCGCCGGAGCCGCAGGTCGTCGATGAGCTGACCGCTTCCCCGTCGGATGCCGCCAGTCTCGGCGGCACCACCGACACCCAGGGCTCGACGCCCAGTGGCCCCGCGGTGGGTAAGCCGCGGCCGCCGTGGCGGGAGCCGTCGGAGTTGCCGGCGGTGCAGCGGGCGCATACCGGGCCGTTCGGCGAGAAGCTGAAGGTGCTCGATGACGCGGCGGCCATGGTGCAGGCGGTGATGGCGTCCATTGATGTGAATGGGCTCAGCGACGCCGAGGTGGTCGCGTTGACGCAGATGGTGGAGCGGGCGGGCCGGCCGGTGGATGCGGCCCGGGTGAGTACCGCGACGGTGGTCGGGTATCGGTCTAGGCGGATGCTGGGCCGGGAGTCGATGGCCTGGCGGATGGGCGCTCCGCATCAGAACGTGTTGCTGACCCGGTTGACGCTGGCGTCGGTGCCGGAGATGAAACGTCGGATGGCGTTGGGTGAGAAGGTGGCGCCCCGGGTGGCGGGCGGTGCCGTGTTCGAGCCGGTGTTCCCGGTGGTCGCCGCGGCGTTGCGCTCCGGGGAGCTGGGCATCGACGCGGCGGAGACCATCGTCGCCGGCCTGACCGACTACACGGCAACCGGGCGCCTCGACGCCGACCCCGCCCACGTTCAGAAAGCCGAACGCGACCTCGTGGAACAGGCCACCGGGTCCGTCTACGGCCGCACACCCGGCCCCGGCGAGACCGACACCGGGTCGGACGACGACGGAGACGCAGACACTGCCGGCGATCGCGACGGCGACACCGACGGCGACACCGACGCCGACACCGGCACTGATGCCGATGCTGACGCCGATGGTGATCGCGAGGCCGTCACCGAGTTCACCGGGCCGATCGGCCGCCTGGGCGAATCTCGCGGGTTCACCTATCCGGCGGATGAGATCCGCAAACTGGCGGTGCGTTGGCAGGCCGTGCTGAACCCGGACGGACTCGCCCCGAACGCGCCCACCGTCGAAGCGAAATCCACGTTCTCGTTCGGCCCCTGCAAAGACGGCCTGCACCCCCTGCGCGGCGGAGTAACGCCGGAGCTGAAAGGGGTGATGCAGAACCTGTTCAACACGTTCCAGTCCGCCCGGTCCGCGCCCTCGTTCCCGTCCGTGGACGAGCAGCAGCGCATCGAAGCCGGCGAGCTGGTGCCCGGCGAGCTGATCGACGAACGCACCGGCGGCGAGAAGCGCGCCGACATTCTCCGCGGCATCCTGGTGCAGGTCGCCCAAGACCCCCGCACCCCGACGATGGGCGGCATGCCACCCACGGTGATGGTGCACGTGAACGCCACCGACCTGCTCAACCAGGCCGGGGTGGGCTGGATCGATGGGGTCGACGAACCGATCTCGATGACCACGATCACCCAGCTGATCGACAACGGTGGCATGCAGCCGCTGTTCTTCGGCACCAACGGTGCCGTCCTCGGTTTGGGGTCCAAGGAACGCTGCTTCACCCCCAAACAACGCAAAGCGATCACGGCCCGGGACGGCGGTTGCATCATCCCGGGCTGCGACTGCCCACCGCAATGGACCGAAGTGCACCACGTCACACCCTGGCACTCAGGCGGCGACACCCATGTGAACAACGGGGTGCTGCTGTGTTGGTATCACCACCACACCATCACCAGTGGCGGCGGGTGGAAGATCCGCATGGTCGCCGGCATGCCGCAGGTGAAAGCACCACACTGGGTTGACCCGACCGGCGCTTGGCGGCCACCGAACCAGCACCGGGCCCACGACCCCCGCACCCGAAGAACCGACGAGTAGCAGCGGGGTGCACGGATGACGCTCGGGTCAGGCTGGTGCGTGTTGCGTGGTCCCAGTGTTGCGTGGTCCCAGTGTTGCGTGGGCTTCCGCTAGTCGCCCAGGTTGCGGCGGGCGGAGATAGCCCGGTCGGACTCGCGCTTGTCCTGGCGTTCACGCAGGGTCTGACGCTTGTCGAATTCCTTCTTACCCTTGGCTACTGCGATCTCGACCTTGGCCTTGCCGTCACTGAAATAGATCTTCAGCGGAATGAGGGTGTAGCCACCCTCCTTGGTCTTATGGCTGATCTTGATAATCTCCTGCTTGTGCAGCAGCAGCTTGCGCTTACGGCGCGGCGGGTGGTTCGTCCAGGTACCGGCGGTGTACTCCGGAATATGCACGGCATCCAGCCACGCCTCGCCGGACTCGATGAATGCGTAGCCGTCGACGAGGGACGCCCGCCCGGCACGCAATGACTTCACCTCGGTGCCGCTGAGCACCATTCCGGCCTCGTACGTGTCCTCGATGAGGTAATCGTGGCGCGCCTTGCGATTGGTCGCGACGACCTTCTCGCCTTTTTCCCTGGGCACGGCATTCTCCTCGATCGGTTCGGTGATTCGGCCAGGCATCCGCCGGGCAGCCCATCAGTCTAGTGGTAGTCATCCCACAGCTGGCGCTGCCCGGATCGGATCAGACCTTCAGATAGCGGGTGATCGCGAAGTTGGCCGACGCGGCGGCCAGCGCAGCGCCGAGCACCAGCAGAATGGGCACCACGGTGAACGCATCGTCCAGGCCCACCAGGGCGAACCCGGTCAGGCTGGCGCCCAGATAGCCCTGCACGAAGTAGTGCACGATCGCCACGATCGCACCACCGGCCAACAGCGAACCGAGCAGGGCCGCGAACACACCCTCGAGGATGAACGGCGTTTGAATGAACCGGTTCGACGCCCCCACCAGCCGCATGATGCCCAGCTCCTTGCGTCTGGAGAACGCGGAAAGCCGGATGGTCGTGGCAATCAAGAGAGCCGCCGCCACGAGCATCAGCGACGCGATGCCGATGGCCGTGTAACTGGCCACGTTCAGCACCGAGAAGATCTGGTCGAGGTACTTGCGCTGATCGGCCACGTTCTCGACACCGGCGACACCGGACAGGCTCTCCACCAGAACGTCGGAGTCCTCAGGGTTGTTGAGGTTCACCCAGAAGGTCTGATTCAGCTGGTCGGCAGTCACATAGTCGGCGACCGGGTTGCCGGCGAACTGCGTCTTGAAGTTCTCGAACGCCTGCTCGTGCGTCTCGAAGTAGTACTTGTCCACGAAGGTCGCCAGGGTCGGGGACTCCAGCTGAGCTTCCACCGAGTCGATCTGCTCCTGGGTCGCCTCTCCTGCCGTGCAGGTCTCCCCCGGCGAGATGGCGGTGCACATGTAGATGCCCACCTGCGCACGGTCGTACCAGAAGTTCTTCATCTGGCCGATCTGCATCTGCATCAGGATCGCCGCGCCCACGAAGGTGAGCGAGATAAACGTGACCAGAACGACGGAAACGACCATTGAGGCGTTGCGGCGGAGGCCATTGGATGCTTCGGAAAGCACAAGTCCGAGTCTCATCGGGTGGGTCCTACGTTCTGCTCACTGGTGGGGTCGGCCTTTTCGCCCGGAGCCCGCAGGCCGAGCTTCTCGGCCAGCGTGAGCTGTTCTGGTTCGTCGTGCTGGGTGACCGGGAGCACCGGCCTGGTCATGGTGGACGTCGGCTGGTCGACCGGCGGCTCCGTGCTGGGCTCGACAGGTTCCGGCTGGTCCGGTTCGGACTGCTGGGCCACCACCGGCGCGGGCTGGCCGGGAGCCACCGGGGCCGGCGGGGCCAGCGGTGCAGCCAGCGGGGCAGGTGGTGCCGGCGCGAACGCGAGCGCCGGTACCGGCTCATCGCGCTCGATCGGCGCGGGGTCGGCCGTCGGCGCCGCGGGCGGAGCCGTGTTCACCGCTACTGCAGCGGCCTCGACCTCGGCGGTTGCCACCTCCTGGGGCAGCACCTCCGTCGAGGGGTAGGTGAGCGGCTCGGCGGGGGCGGCGGTCGTGGTCGGCATGCGGGACGACCTGGACGCGGCCCGTTCGCCCGGAGCCAGCACCATGGGGATGGCCGCCGTGGCGTAACCGCCCTGGCGCTCGTCGCGCACGATCTGGCCGGCGGAGAGTTCGATCACGCGGCGCTTCATCTTGTCGACGATGCCCGCCTCGTGTGTGGCCATGATCACCGTGGTGCCACCGGCATTGATCCGGGCCAGCAGCGACATGATCTCGGCGCTGGTGGTCGGGTCGAGGTTTCCGGTCGGCTCGTCGGCGAGAACGATCTGCGGTTTGTTCACGATCGCGCGGGCGATCGCCACGCGCTGCTGCTCACCACCGGAGAGTTCGTGCGGCAGACGCTGCGCCTTTTCGGCCAGGCCCACCATCTGCAGGGTGTCCGGCACGGCCTCCTGGATGTACCCACGGGACTTGCCGATGACCTGCAGGCTGAACGCGACGTTGTCGTAGACGGTCTTGTTCGGCAGTAGGCGGAAGTCCTGGAAGACCACCCCGAGGTTGCGGCGGAAGTACGGCACCTTGCGGTTGGAGATGGAGCGCAGGTCCTGGCCGAGCACGTGAATGCTTCCGCTGGACGGCTTCTCCTCCTTCAACATCAGGCGAAGGCAGCTGGACTTACCCGAGCCCGAAGCCCCGACCAGGAAGACAAATTCGCCGCGAAGAATCTCGACGTCGATTGAGTTCAGGGCCGGTCGGTTCGTACCGGGATATTTCTTGGTGATGTGATCAAATCGGATCATGGCGTTTCGAGCCTAGGCAGCCATCCGTGATTTACCTACTTGCGACATGCCTCAACCAGCAACTCGACAGGTTTGTGCCGCCCTAGTCGGTGGGCGTCTTGCGCCAGCGGATGCCCGCGGCGATGAAGCCGTCGAGGTCACCGTCGAACACGTTGGACGGGTTGTTCACCTCATACTCGGTGCGCAGGTCCTTGACCATTTGGTAGGGCGCGAGCACGTAGCTGCGCATCTGGTCGCCCCAGCTGGCGGTGATGATGCCGGCGAATTCCTTCTTGGTGGCCGCCTCCTGCTCGCGCTGCAGCAGCAGCAGCCGGGACGCCAGCACCCGCATGGCCGCGGCGCGGTTCTGGATCTGGCTCTTCTCGTTCTGGCAGCTCACCACCAGTCCGGTGGGCAGGTGGGTGATCCGCACGGCGGAGTCGGTGGTGTTCACCGACTGGCCGCCCGGGCCGCTGGAACGGAACACGTCGACGCGGATGTCATTGTCGGGGATCTCCACGGCCTCGGCCTGCTCGATGAGCGGCACCACCTCGACCGCGGCGAACGACGTCTGACGCTTACCCGCCGAGTTGAACGGGCTCATCCGCACCAGACGGTGCGTGCCGGCCTCGACGCTCAGCGTGCCGAAGGCGTAGGGAGCGTTCACCTCGAAGGTGGCCGACTTGATGCCGGCCTCTTCGGCGTAGCTCACGTCGAGCACGTTGGTGGTGTAATCGTGCTGCTCGGCCCAGCGCAGGTACATGCGCAGCAGCATCTCGGCGAAGTCCGCGGCATCGACGCCACCGGCGCCGGCGCGGATGGTGATCACGGCGGGGTTCGGGTCGAACTCACCGTTCAGCAGGGTGTGCACCTCGAGGTCGCCGAGCACCTTCTGCACGCTCTTCAGCTCGGCGGTCGCCTCGTCGGCCGACTCCTGGTCGCCCTCCGCGTTGGCCAGCTCAACGAGCACCTCGAGGTCATCGAGACGCGACTCGATGCTCTCGATGCGCTTGAGCTCGCTCTGGCGGTGGCTGAGTTCGCTGGTCACCTTCTGGGCGTGCTCGGAGTCGTTCCACAGGTCGGGGGCACCCGCCTGGTCGTTCAGCTCGGCAATGTCCAGCTTCAGCCTGTCGATGTCGATCACCGACCGGATGTCGTCAAACGTGGCCCGCAGCGCGGCGATCTGCTCAGAGAAATCCAGCTCAATCATTGTGGAATCCAGCCTACCGGGCCCACCCGCGTGAACACCGGTGTTGGGCCTGGCGGTAGCATCGATCCGATGAGTACCGAGCGCCCCTTCAGTCTCCGGGGAGTCGCTCTGGCCGCGTTCCTGCCCACTCTGCTGTTCTCGATCGGCGAAGGCGCGATGATTCCGCTCATCCCGCTGGTGGCCGACAGTCTCGGCGCGTCCCTGGCAATGGCCGGGTTCATCGCCGCCATGGTGATGGTCGGTGAACTCGTCGGCGACATCCCCAGCGGCGCCGTGGTCTCGCGCATCGGCGAACGCAACTCGATGATCGGGGCCTCACTCCTGGCGATCGTCGCCGTGCTGGTCTGCATCATCGCCCCCAACCCGATGATCCTCACCGTCGGCATCTTCCTGATCGGCCTGGCCACCGCCGTCTTCGCCCTGGCCCGCCACGCGTTCATGACCAGCTACGTGCCCGTGGCCTACCGGGCCAGGGCGCTCTCCACCCTCGGCGGGGTCTTCCGCGCCGGTTGGTTCGTGGGCCCGTTCATCGCGGCAGGGGTCATCCACCTCACCGGCAGCACCACGGCCGTGTTCTGGGTCTTCATCGTCTGCTGCGCGGCCGCCGCCCTGGTGCTGCTGTTACTGCCGGACCCCGCCAGCACGTTCGCCGCCGCCCAGGTCGGTGCCAAGGCCGGCAGCACGGTACGCACCGCCGGTGAGGAGGAGGCCGCGGCCGAGACCGCCGGCCTGTTCGCGACCATCTGGCGCTACCGGGGCGTGCTGCTGCGGCTCGGCAGCGGCGCCGGCCTCGTCGGCGCCATGCGGGCCACCCGCACGGTGCTGCTGCCGCTCTGGGCCGTCAGCATCGGGATCAACGAACCCGACACCGCCCTGATCATCGGCATCGCCGGCGGCATCGACTTCGCGCTGTTCTACGCCAGCGGCCAGATCATGGACCGGTTCGGCCGCATGTGGACCGCGATTCCGTCGATGATCGGGCTGGGCATCGGCATGCTCGTCCTCGCGTTCACCCACGACCTGCCCGCCAACGCGGCCTGGTTCATCGCCGTGGCCATGTTCCTGTCGCTGGCCAACGGCATCGGCAGCGGCCTGTTGATGACCCTCGGCGCCGACCTGGCACCGCCGAGCGGTCCGGCACCGTTCCTCGGCGCCTGGCGCTTCACCGCCGACTTCGGCAGTGCCGCCGCTCCCCTGGCCGTCGCCGGCATGACGGCCGTGTTGTCGCTGTCGGTGGCCAGTGCTGTGATGGGTGTGGTGGGCCTGGTCGGCGCCGGCGTGCTCTGGCGCTATATTCCGCGGTACGCGCCGCGGCACCCCCGTTTTGCCCCAACCGACCCCATCCCATCGATAGATAGGTAACCGACATGCCCCTGCACGGCGAATACGATCCCAGCCCCGAGAAGTGGGTGCGCGACCAGGTCGAACTCTACGAGACCTCCGGCGGAACCAAGGGCACCACCCTGCGCGGCATGCCCGTGATCGTGCTGAGCACCCTCGGCGCGAAGTCCGGCAAGATCCGCAAGGCCCCGCTGATGCGGGTCGAGCACGACGGTCGCTACGCCGCGGTCGCGTCTCTGGGCGGCAGCCCGAAGAACCCGGTCTGGTACGCCAATGTCGCCGCACATCCGCTCGTCGAGGTGCAGGACGGCCCGTCGCGGCAGGACATGACCGCCCGGGAGATCACCGGGGAGGAGAAGGATCTCTGGTGGGAACGCGCCGTGGCCGCCTATCCCCCGTACGCCGACTACCAGAAGAAGACCGACCGCGTCATCCCCGTGTTCCTGCTCGAGCCCCTTTCCTAGTGGCGCGTTCCAAGAAGCGCGGCCCGCAGCTCGATCGAATCGTGCTCGACAACCTGCTCGACAACGACGGCGTGCTGGTCGGCCGCGGTGACGACAGGGAGGCCGAGCGGTTCACCCGGGTGGACTTCTCCGGCCGCGACCTCACCAGCACGAGCTTCATCGAGTGTGAGCTGCACTCCGTGGACTTCAACACCACGGCGCTCCGCGGCACGAGCTGGTCGGAGTGCATCGCCACCGAACTGCACGCGGCGGTGTTCAGCGCGCCCCGCTCGAGCTGGCGCGACGTGCGTATCGAGCACTCCAGGCTCGGCTCGGTGGAGATGTACGACGCCAACCTGCGCAGCGTGCAGATCGACGGCTCCAAGCTCGACTTCGTGAATCTGCGAAACGCCACGCTCACCGATGTGCTGCTCAGCAATTGCATCATCGACGAATTGGACCTCTCCAGCGCCGTCGTGCAACGGCTGGAACTGCGCGACTGCCGCATCGGCACCCTCGACGTGGCGGGCGCCCGCCTCACCGACGTCGACCTGCGCTCCACCGACTTCTCGGCCATCCACAGCCTCGAGGGCCTCAAGGGCGCGACCATCGACGACGCTCAGTTGTCGATGCTCGCGCCGCTGCTGGCCGCGCACCTCGGCATCCTGGTGGAGTAGCCGGGCGCGCGGCCCACGGGTCAGGCTAGAGCCACTTCTCGGCGAGGTGCTCGGCGACGACGCGGCGGATGGTGCCGCTCTTGCCGCGCAGCACGATCGACTCGGTGCGGATCTTCGGGCCCATCTTGCGCACCCCGCCGACCAGCTGGCCGTCGGTGACGCCGGTGGCCACGAAGTAGGTGTTGTCGCTGGTGACCAGGTCGTTCACGCCCAGAATACGGTCGAGGTCGTGGCCGGCGTCGATGGCCTTCTGGGCCTCCTCGTCGTCCTTGGGGTGCAGCTTGGCCTGGATGAATCCGCCCAGGGCCTTCAGCGCACAGGCTGTGATGATGCCCTCCGGGGTGCCGCCGATGCCCACGCACATGTCGATGCGGGTCTCGGTCAGGGCCGCGTTGATGCCGCCGGCCACGTCGCCGTCGAGCATCAGCCGGGTGCCGGCGCCGGCGGCGCGCACCTCCTCGATCAGGCCGGTGTGGCGGGGGCGGTCGAGGATGGCGATGGTCATGTCCGCCACGTCCTTGCCCTTGGCCTTGGCCAGGGCCCGGATGTTCTCGCCGATCGGCTGGCGCAGGTCCACAACACCGTGGCCCTCCCATCCGGTGACGATCTTGTCCATGTAGAAGACCGCGCTGGGGTCGTACATGCTGCCGCGGTCGGCGACGGCGATCATGCTCAGCGCGTTCTGGCGGCCGTTGGCGGTGAGTGAGGTGCCGTCGATCGGGTCCACAGCGATGTCGCAGGACGGCCCGCGGCCGCTGCCGACATGCTCCCCGTTGTAGAGCATCGGTGCGTCATCCTTCTCGCCCTCGCCGATGACGACAACGCCGTCGAAATCGACCGTGCCGAGGAACTTGCGCATCGCGTCGACGGCGGCGCCGTCCGCGGCGTTCTTGTCACCCCGACCGATGAAGGGCACCGCGCGGATGGCGGCGGCTTCGGTGGCCCGCACCAACTCCATGCCGAGGTTGCGGTCGGGGTGCAGATACAGGGAAGCGTGTTCGGTATTCACCATGTGTTGTTGTCCTTCGAGGTCGTATGTGGGTTGCTGAGGGACGTAGCCGGGAGACGTCGCCGGTACGGCCCCAGCTTACCCAGCGCCCTCGAAGCGGGACCTTATACCCCACAGTGCCCCGAGCGCTCACACAGCAGCCCTCGCTACACTTGACGGACAACCCCGCTCGATTTCGAGGAGAAGCAATGCCCATCGCAACCCCAGACCAATACGCCGAAATGCTGAACAAGGCCAAGTCGAAGGGGTTCGCGTACCCCGCATTCAACGTTTCCTCCTCGCAGTCGATCAACGCCGTACTCCAGGGCCTGACCGAAGCCGGCTCAGACGGCATCATCCAGGTCACCACCGGAGGCGCCGACTACTTCGCCGGTCACACCGTCAAGAACCGCGCCGCCGGCGCCCTCGCGTTCGCCAAGTTCGCGCACGCCGTTGCTGACAACTACCCCGTCACCGTGGCCCTGCACACCGACCACTGCCCCAAGGGCGCGCTGGACGACTTCGTCCTGCCCCTCATCTCGGCCTCCGAGACCGCTGTGGCCGACGGCTTCAACCCGATCTTCCAGTCGCACATGTGGGACGGCTCCGCCATCGCGCTCGACGAGAACCTCGAGATCGCCAAGGGCATCATCGCCCGCACCAAGGCGATCAACGCCATCCTCGAGGTCGAGATCGGCGCCGTCGGCGGCGAAGAAGACGGCGTTGAGGGCGACATCAACGACAACCTGTACACCACCTTCGACGACACCGTCAAGATGATCGAGGCCCTCGGCCTCGGCGACCAGGGCCGCTACATGGCCGCCCTCACCTTCGGCAACGTGCACGGCGTCTACAAGCCCGGCAACGTCAAGCTGCGTCCGGAGCTCCTCGCGGAGATCCAGGCCAGCGTCGCCGCCAAGTACGGCACCAGCGCCCTGCCCCTCGACCTCGTCTTCCACGGTGGCTCCGGCTCGACCGACGCCGAGATCGCTGAGGCCGTGAAGAACGGTGTCGTGAAGATGAACGTCGACACCGACACCCAGTACGCGTTCACGCGCGCCATCGCCGACTACATGCTGAAGAACTACGACGGCGTGCTCAAGGTCGACGGTGAAGTGGGCAACAAGAAGCTCTACGACCCGCGCGCCTGGGGCAAGGTTGCCGAGACGGCCATGGCCGCCCGCGTCGCCCAGGCCACCCGTCAGCTGGGCTCCGCCGGACACTCGAACAGCTAGCGACTGACGATGGCAGAGAACACGCCCGACCAGAACCACGCGGCGGTCACCCCGCCGGTGGACTACCGCCCCCAGCCCCGCTACGGCGAGCTGGCTCCGGAAGGTTGGACCTGGACCCCGCCGCAGGATGAACAGGCTCCTGCGGCCTCTGCCGTCGTGTCCGCTGCTGCGCCGGCGGTGTGGGGATCGGCCGAGAGGCCGTTCTCCCCGCCGCCGGTTCAGGCAGCATCCGGCAACACAGCAAAAAATGGCACCGCACCGGCGCGCACAGCACCGGGTTGGGACCGCCCGCTCACCATCAGCCTTCTGGTGCTGGGCCTGCTCGGCACCTACTTCACGATCTCCGTGCTCGGCTCCCTGCCCGACGCACTGCAGATGCTCTACTCGCAGGCCGGACTCGGCGGCTACAGCACGGCCGACTCCGTTCGCGCGATCATCACCGGCGGCAGCATCGGCCAGGGCATCGTCTGGCTGGCCACGGCCGTCGTGTCGATCCTGCTCGTTCTGCGCGGCCGGCGCGCGTTCTACGTGCCGCTCATCGGCGGCGTCGTCTCCTTCGTGCTGCTGGTCGCGGCCGTCGCCGTCGTGCTGTCGGGCGACCCGGCGTTGCTCGAGTACCTCAGCCGGCCCTAGCCGACCGAGGCTGTCGAGCAAGCCAAGCAGGCCGAGCTACTCGGGCCGGCTGACCCGTCCGCCGAGAGCGCGCGCGTCGGTCTTGCCCTGCAGGTCCTTGCGCAGTTCCTTGGGCAGCGAGAAGAGCAGGTCCTCCTCGGCGGTCTTGATCTGCTCGACGTCGCCGTATCCGGCGCCGGCCAGGTCGCGCAACAGCTCTTCAACGAGCTCTTCGGGCACGGATGCGCCGCTGGTGACACCGACGGTGTTCACGCCGTCGAGCCACTCCTGCTTCACTTCGTTGGCGTAGTCCACCCGATAGGCGGCCTTCGCGCCGTACTCCAGCGCCACCTCGACCAGGCGCACCGAGTTGGACGAGTTCGCCGACCCCACCACGATCACCAGGTCGGAATCGCGGGCGACCTTCTTGATGGCCACCTGACGGTTCTGGGTGGCGTAGCAGATGTCGTCGCTGGGCGGATCCTGCAGGTTGGGGAACCTGGCGCGGAGTCGCCGAACCGTCTCCATGGTTTCGTCAACGCTCAGGGTGGTCTGCGACAGCCAGACCACCTTGTTCGGGTCTCTGACCACGATGGTGTCGGCTTCGTCGGGGCTGCCGACCAGGGTCGTGTGCTCGGGCGCTTCACCCGCGGTGCCCTCGACCTCTTCGTGGCCTTCGTGGCCGATCAGCAAGATCTCGAAGTCGTCCCGGGCAAAACGCACCGCCTCGCGGTGCACCTTGGTGACCAGCGGGCAGGTGGCGTCGATGGCCTGAAGCCCACGGTCGGCGGCGGCGTTCACCACGGCCGGCGAGACGCCGTGGGCGCTGAACACGATGTGCGAACCGGTGGGAACCTCATCCACCTCTTCGACGAAGATGGCGCCCTGCTTCTCGAGTTCGCTCACCACGTGGGTGTTGTGCACGATCTGCTTGCGCACGTAGACGGGGGCGCCGTACAGCTCCAGGGCCTTCTCCACGGCGATGACGGCGCGGTCGACACCGGCGCAGTAGCCCCGCGGCGCTGCGAGCAGCACCTTTTTCAGCCCATCCACCGGGGTATCCTTGAGCCTGTTGGCGAGCCGGGGAATTCTGGGCATGCCAAGGCCGATCACGGGCGCATTAGTACTGGTAGTCACCCGAACAGTCTAAGCGGGCGCGTCTGAACAGAGCGTGCGAGCCGGAAGTAGACCAGGAGACCCATGAACGCAGTGACGATGCCCGCCGCGGGCGACGAACCCCCCACCATCGACGCTCCCTGGCCGGTGGCGGTGCTCTCGAACAAGATCCGCGGCTACATCGAACGGCTCGGCACCGCCTGGGTCGAGGGTGAGATCGTGCAGTGGGGTGCCAGCGGCGGCAACGTCTACGGCAAGCTCAAAGACCTCTCCGTCGACGCCACCGTGAGCTTCACAGTGTGGTCATCGGTGAAAGCCCGCCTGACCGGCGACTTCAAACAGGGCGATCGAGTCATCGCCCTGGTCAAGCCCAACTACTGGGTCAAGGGCGGCAGCCTCACCATGCAGGTCTTCGAACTGCGCCACGTGGGGCTGGGCGATCTGCTCGAACGTCTGGAGCGGTTGCGCGGCCAGCTCAAGGCCGAGGGCCTCTTCGACGTCTCCCGCAAACGACCGCTGCCGTTCCTGCCGCACCGCATCGGCCTGGTCACCGGCAAGGATTCCGACGCCGAGAAAGACGTGCTGCGGAACGCCCAGCTGCGCTGGCCCGCCGTTGACTTCAGAGTGGTGCACGCCGCCGTGCAGGGTGACCGGATGGTCGGCGAGGTCACCGCGGCCATCCGTCAGCTGGATGCCGACCCCGACGTCGACGTCATCATCGTCGCCCGAGGCGGCGGCGACTTCCAGAACCTGCTCGGCTTCAGCGACGAGGGGCTCGTGCGGGCGGTCGCCGCCTGCACCACCCCTGTGGTCAGCGCGATCGGCCACGAGGCCGACCGGCCGCTGCTCGACGACGTCGCCGACCTCCGCGCCTCCACCCCCACCGACGCGGCCAAGCGGGTGGTCCCCGACGTCTCCGATGAGCTCAACCGGGTGCAGCAGGCCAGGGCGCGCCTGGGCAACCGGCTCACCGGCATCCTCGCCGGCGAGGTCGACAGGCTCGGTCAGCTCCGCAGCCGGCCGGTGCTCAGCGGTTCAGACTGGATCATCGACACCCGCTCGCAGGACCTCACCCGTTACGTAGCGCGCGGCACCGAGCTGATGCACCGCACCCTCGAACGCGCGGGCTCCAGCGTCGTGGAACTGCGCTCCCAGCTGCGCGCGCTCTCTCCCCAGGGCACCTTGGACCGCGGCTACGCCATCGTGCAGCTGCCCGACGGCCACGTGCTGCGCTCGCGCGACCAGGCGCCGGCCGGCACCGACCTGCTGATCACAGTGGGCGTCGGCACCGTGCCCGCGGTCGCGAAATAGAATGGAAGACATGACAACGCCCGCCACCACTCCCGCTCCGGTCGACTCGCTCAGTTACGAGCAGGCCAGGGACGAACTGATTCGCGTCGTCTCGGTGCTCGAGCAAGGGGCGTCGACCCTCGAAGAGTCCCTTACCCTCTGGGAGCGGGGCGAAGCCCTCGCGACCCGCTGCGAGGAATGGCTGATCGGCGCGAAGGCGCGCCTGGACGCCGCCCGCGGCGCGGCCACGGCGGAATGAGCCGCAGCCCCCGTCCGCCCCGGGTCGTGGCGGAGCTCGGCCGCCCGGAGACGGCCGACGAACGTGCCGACCGGCTGGCCACGAACTCCCGCAACTACCGGGCGCGCAAGACCATCAACAACCTGGTCTATTCGCTCCTGGCCACCGTGGGCGCCGTGATCGTGCTCGTGCTGATCGTGCCGCGCAGCGACACCCCCCTCGATCGGGAGATCGACTTCTCGACGGTGGCCGAACAGGTGCAGCCCAGTGTCACCGAGCCCCTGGCGACACCGGAGCTTCCGGCCGGCTGGCGTGCGAACACCGCCGAGTGGCGCGCGGGCGGCAACGACGACGTCTCCAGCTGGTACATCGGCCTGCTCACCCCGAAGAATGAGTTCATCGGGCTCACCCAGGCCGTCGACGCGAACCCGACCTGGTTGGCCGACCAACTCGCCGAGGTTGCCCCCGACGACACCATCACCATCGACGGCATCGACTGGGACGTCTACCGCAACCCGGCCCCGGCCGATGAGCGGGGCAATTTCGAGTCCGCCCTGGTCACCTCGGCCGGCGACAGCACCTATCTCCTCATCGGCACAGCCGACGACGAGGAGCTGACCGTGCTCGCCGGCGCCGTGGCCGAAAGCATCAACACCGAACAGAACGGGGCCGGCGAATGACCGACACACCCACACCAGCCGACGTCTGGAACGACCTCGCCGAGGGCAACGAGCGATTCGTGAACGGTTCGCCGCAGCATCCGCGTCAGGACGTCGACCGCCGCGCCGAGACCGCGTTCGAACAGACTCCGATGGCCGCCCTGTTCGGTTGCAGCGACTCCAGGCTCGCCGCCGAGATCATCTTCGACAAAGGCCTCGGCGACCTGTTCGTGGTGCGCAACGCCGGCCAGGTCATCTCCGACTCGGTGCTCGGCTCGCTCGAGTACGCCGTCGCCGTGCTCAACGTGTCGCTCATCCTGGTGCTCGGCCACGACAGGTGCGGCGCGGTGCTGGCGGCCATCGACTCGCAGGCTGAGGACGCCCAAGCACTGCCCCCGCACATCAACAACATCATCGAGAAGATCGTGCCGGCCGTGCGCCGGGTCGGCGGCCCGACCACGGGCCCGCTCGATCCGCACGAGGTCGACGCCTCCGCGGTGGGCCGGGAACACCTGCGCGACACCGTCGCCGAACTCGTGCAGCGCTCCGAGATGATCAGCGCCGCCATCGCAGAAGGTACATTGGCTATCGTCGGCGCGAACTACAGGCTCCTCGAGGGCCGCGCCGAACCCGACATCGTCGTCGGCATCGTCTAGATGCCAACGAGTTCTTGTGAGTGCACATTGAATCGAAAGGTATGACACACCGTGGTGGACATTTCAGCTGAAACCGGCAGAGCCCAGGGCGACTACAGGGTCGAACACGACACGATGGGCGAGGTGCGGGTACCGGCCGCGGCCCTGTACGGGGCGCAGACCCAGCGGGCCGTGGAGAACTTCCCGATCTCGGGTTCGGTTCTCGAGTCCGCCCAGATCGCGGCGCTGGCCCGGATCAAGAAGTCGGCCGCCCTCGCCAACGCCCGTCTGGGCGTGCTCGACGCAAGCATCGCCGACGCGATCGCGGCCGCAGCCGACGAGGTCATCACCGGTCGCCACGACGCCGAGTTCCCGATCGACGTGTACCAGACCGGCAGCGGCACCTCGTCGAACATGAACATGAACGAGGTGCTGGCCACCCTCGCCACCCGCCGGCTGGGCAGCCCTGTGCACCCCAACGACCACGTCAACGCGTCGCAGTCCTCCAACGACGTCTTCCCCACCTCGGTGCACATCGCCGTGACCAGTGCCCTCATCGACGACCTCATCCCGTCGCTCGACCACCTCGCGGTGGCGTTCGAGGCCAAGGCCGAGCTGTGGGCAACAGCCGTCAAGGCCGGCCGCACCCACCTGATGGATGCCACCCCGGTCACGCTCGGCCAGGAGTTCGGCGGCTACGCACGGCAGATGCGCTTGGGCATCGAGCGGGTCCGCTCCGCGCTCCCCCGCGTCGCCGAGGTGCCGCTGGGCGGCACGGCCGTCGGCACCGGCATCAACACCCCGGCCGGGTTCCCGCAGCTCGTCATCGAGTTGCTCACCGAAGAGACCGAGCTGCCGATCACCGAGGCGATCGACCACTTCGAGGCTCAGGCCAACCGGGACGGCCTGGTTGACGCCTCCGGCGCGCTCCGCACCATCGCCGTCGGCCTCACCAAGATCTGCAACGACCTGCGCTGGATGGGCTCGGGCCCCAACACGGGCATCGGCGAGCTCAGCATCCCCGACCTGCAGCCGGGCTCCTCGATCATGCCCGGCAAGGTCAACCCGGTCATCCCGGAGGCCGTGCTCATGGTGTGCTCCCGGGTTATCGGCAACGACGCCACCATCGCATGGTCCGGCGCCTCCGGCGCGTTCGAGCTCAACGTGGCCATCCCCGTGATGGGCACCGCGCTGCTCGAGTCGATCCGGCTGCTCGCCAACGGCGCCAGGGTGCTCGCCGACAAGACCGTCGACGGCCTCGAGGCCAACCTCGACCGCGCCCGCGCGCTGGCCGAATCGTCGCCGTCCATCGTCACCCCGCTGAACCGGGTGATCGGCTACGAGGCCGCAGCCAAGGTGGCCAAGCACTCCGTGGCCCAGGGCCTCACCGTGCGGGAGTCGGTCATCGACCTCGGCTTCGTCGAGCGCGGCGAGGTCACCCTCGAGCAGCTGGACACGGCCCTGGATGTGCTGAGCATGACCCGGCCGCCGCAAGCGCGCTAGCCGCTCCCACAACCCGCGAAAGCGGCGAAACGGTTGCTTCAGCTTGGCTGAGGCACCCGTTTCGCCGCTTTCGTGGCCTTAAGCCAGCTCGTTGCCCTCCAGCATCTCGGTGACCAGGGCGGCGATCGCGCTCCGCTCCGACCGGGTGAGGGTCATGTGCGCGAAGAGCGGGTGCCCCTTGAGCGTCTCGATCACACTCGCGACCCCGTCGAAGCGGCCCACCCGCAGGTTGTCGCGCTGGGCCACGTCGTGGGTGAGCACCACCCGGGAGTTCTGCCCGATGCGGCTCAGCACCGTCAGCAGCACGTTCCGCTCCAGCGACTGCGCCTCGTCAACGATCACGAACGCGTCGTGCAGGCTCCGGCCGCGGATGTGCGTGAGCGGCAGCACCTCCAGGATGCCGCGCTCGACGACCTCCTCGAGCACGTTCTCAGAGACCAGCGCGCCGAGGGTGTCGAACACGGCCTGGCCCCAGGGGCCCATCTTCTCCTGCGCGTCACCGGGCAGGTAGCCGAGCTCCTGGCCGCCCACCGCGTAGAGCGGCCGGAACACCATGATCTTGCGGTGCTGCTGACGCTCCAGCACGGCCTCCAGGCCCGCGCAGAGGGCGAGCGCGGACTTCCCCGTTCCCGCTCGGCCTCCCAACGACAGGATGCCGATTTCGGGGTCGAGCAGCAGGTCGATGGCCAGCCGTTGCTCGGCCGAACGGCCGTGCAGGCCGAACAGGTCCCGGTCACCGCGCACCAGGCGCAACTCGCCCCTGCCGGTGACGCGGCCGAGAGCAGAGCCGCGATCGGAGTGGATGACCAGCCCGGTGTTGACCGGCATGTCCTGCACCAGCCGGGTCTGCAGGGACTCCGTCTCGTAGAGGTCGTTGACCTGCTCGGCGCTCAACGTGATCTCGTCCATGCCGGTCCAGCCGGAGTCCACGGCGAGCTCGTGCCGGTACTCGTCGGCGGCCAGTCCGATCGAAGCGGCCTTCACCCGCAGCGGCAGGTCTTTCGACACGACCGTGACGGCCAGCCCGTCGTTGGCCAGGTTCATCGCCACCGCCAGTATGCGCGAGTCGTTGTCACCCAGTTGCAGGCCTGACGGCAGCACGGACATGTTCGAGTGGTTCAGCTCCACCCGCAGGCTGCCGCCCTCCCCCACCGGAATGGCGAAGTCGAGCCGTTCGTGTTTCACCCTGAGCTCGTCGAGGTAACGCAGCGCCTGCCTGGCGAAGTAACCGATCTCGGGATCGTTGCGCTTGGACTCGAGTTCGGTGATCACCACCACGGGCAGGACGACGGCGTGCTCGGCGAACCTGAAAATCGCCTTCGGATCGGAGAGCAGCACCGAGGTGTCCAGTACGAAGGTTCGCTCGGTTTGGTCGACCCCTGAGGCCCTCTGGTCAGAGTTCAGGTAGTCGGTTCGATTAGCGGTCACAACCACTCCCACCCCGCACCCTTCGGTGCGGATTCTTGGCGAGCGACCACGAGCCTTTTTCTCGAGCCGTACTTATGTGGCCGTCTCGATCAGGTGCCGTACCTGATGCATTGAAGGTACGTCGACTCGCCGAAAATGGGAAAAGCGACACGCCCAACGTCATGAGACGTTAACGTTCGCCTCAGTACGCGGCGGCGACGGTGTACGCGGTGAGGGCGTCCCGCAACATGTCCACGGTGTCGCCGGCGAGGTTGGCGTGCACGCTGAGCCGCACGGTGCCGGCACGGGTCGTGACCGTGACGCCGTGGTTGTGCAGGGCGGCGCTGAGCGCCGTCACCCGCTCCGCCGGCGGCGCGAGCAGCACCAGGCCGGCCCGCTCCCTGGGGTCCCTGGAGGAGGCCACCGGGATGGCAAACTCATCGACCAGCGCGATCACCTGCTCGACGTTGGCGTTGACGGCGGCCTCGATCGCCGGCACACCCACGGCCCGAATCTCCTCGAGCGCGGTCGCGAACCTCGCCTGGGCCACGCCGTCCCCGTTCGTCACCCTGAACGCCGACGCTGCCCGTGCCGGCAGCGGCACGGCGTCCCAGGGCAGGCCGCCCTCGGGGTTTTCGATGCCGGTGAACCCGGACACGACGGGTGTGAGCCGTTCGACGGCGCGGTCGCTGAGGGCGAGGAAGCCGGTACCCCACCCGGCTCTGGCCCATTTCTGGCCGCCCGAGGCCACCACATCCGCCACCTCGTATGCGGCGTCGACCACCCCGAAACCCTGAATCGCGTCGACGATCAGCAGCCTGTCGCCGATCACCTGCCGGATGCCCTCCAGATCCACCCTGAACCCGGTACGGGAGTCGACCAGGCTCACGGCGACCGCGGCAGTGCTCGGCGTCAGCTGGTCGCGCACCTGGCCGGGGGTGACCTGCCCCGCACTGTTCTCGCTGCCATCGGCGCTCAACCAGAGCGGAGTGGCCACGTGCAGGGCTTCGGCGGCGCGGCTGGCCGCGAACGGCAGGCTCGGGAAATCGGCCGGCGACAGCAGCACGTCACCGGTGAGGCCGAACATGGCGTGCATGAGGCCCGTGCTGGTGTTGGGCTGGGAGGCGATCTGGTCGGCCCTGAAGCCGGTGACCGCGGCCACGGCGTGGCGCATCCGCAGGTCCTGGTCGCCGAAGTGGTCCAGGCTGCCGTACCTGGCCCTGGCCAGGATCTCGGTCTGGCCGCGGGTTTCGGCCACAACTGCCCTGGACACCGGGCCGATGCGGCCGTAGTCCAGGTAGCCGGGGTCCTCGGTGAAGCCGTCCAGGTAGCCGGCGAGGGGCAGGTCGTCCGCGCTCACCCGCCGAACCTGCGGTGCCGCTTGGCGAAGTCGCGCAGGGCCCGCAGGAAGTCGACCTGGCGGAGGTCGGGGCCGAGGGCCTCGACGAAGTAGAACTCGCTGTGCGCGCTCTGCCAGAGCATGAAGTCGCTGAGCCGTTGCTCCCCCGAGGTGCGGATGACGAGGTCGGGGTCGGGCTGGCCGCCCGTGTACAGGTGCTGACCGATGAGTTCGGGGGTGAGGGTCTCGGCGAGGTCTTCCAGGGTGCCACCGTGGGCGTGGTGGGTGGCGACGATGCTGCGCATGGCGTCGGTGATCTCGGTGCGCCCGCCGTACCCCACGGCGAGATTCACGTGGAGGCCCTGGTTGGCTTCGGTGCGGGACTCGGCGGCGGTCAGGGCGGCTTCCAGCGGCCCCGGCAGGCACTTCTTCGACCCGACCTGCTGCACCTTCCAGTCACGGTAGTGCGAGAGGTCCTCGGCCAGGTCCGCGATGATCTCGAACAGGGCGTCGAGCTCCTCGGTGGGGCGCTGGGTGAGGTTATCGGCGGAGAGCAGGTACAGCGTGACCACGGAGATGCCGAGATCGTCGCACCATTCCAGGAACTCGCGCATTTTCGCCGCCCCGGCCCGGTGGCCGTGCGCAGCGGAGTCGTAGCCGAGCTGTTTGGCCCACCGGCGGTTGCCGTCGATGATCATGGCCACGTGTTTGGGGAGGACCGCAGCGGTCAGCCCGCGCCGCAGCCGACGCTGGTAGACCCTGTAGAGGAGACCGCGTCCGAGGGAGAATTGCCGCATCTGCACACACGTTACGCTAGCCCAATCCGGCCCGCCCCAACGCCGCGCTCGCTCCGGCGCTGCCGTATCCTGACAGCATGGCCTCCACGGACGACATCCCGAATCTCCCCCTCCTCGAAGACGAGATCGAGCATCCGGTCGCCGAAAAGCCCACCTGGCGGGGGTGGATCCACGCCGGGACCTTCCCCGTCACCATCGTCGCCGGCATCATCCTGCTCGTCGCCGCCGACGGTCCGGCCGCCACGTGGAGTTCGGCCGTCTTCGTGGCCAGTTCGATGCTGTTGTTCGGCAATTCGGCGCTGTACCACCGGTTCAACTGGCAACCGCGCACCCGCATGGTGCTCAAGCGCATCGACCACGCCAACATCTTCCTGCTGATCGCCGGGTCGTACACGCCCATCACGGTGCTGGCGCTGCCGCCGGACAAGGCGGTGCTGCTCCTGTCGCTGGTCTGGGGCGGTGCGATCCTCGGCATCGCGTTCCGGGTGTTCTGGATCAACGCCCCGCGCTGGCTGTATGTGCCGCTCTACCTCGCCCTGGGCTGGGGTGCGCTGATGTTCATCGTCGACTTCTTCCAGGCCGACGCCGTCATGATGACGCTGATCATGGTGGGCGGCCTGTGCTACTCGGTCGGCGCGGTCGTCTACGGCCTCAAGAAGCCCAACCCGATTCCCGGGGTCTTCGGATTCCACGAGATCTTCCACTCGCTCACGGTCGTGGCGTTCCTCTGCCACTGGGTCGCGATCCTGATCATCGCGACGCATCCGCTGTACCCCTAGGGAGTGTCGGACTTCTTCTGCTCGGCCGCGGCGGCGTCGCGCTCGGCGACCTCGGCCTGCAGCCGTTCCTGCATCTCCGCCCGGTAGTTGGTGCGGCGGATGCGCCGGGCCAGGTCCATGCCCAGAAGCAGGGTGACCGCCGCAACGAAGAAGATCGCGAAGAAGCCCCACGGGCCCGGCGTGACGGTGTCAGGGTTGAATTCGGGCGGTGGGGTGTTGGAGAGGATGAAGCCGACCACGGGCGACAGGACGACGCTCATGCCTCGTCCCTCACACCGGCGAACAGATCTGATTCGGGCATTTCGGAGTCAACTTTCGATTCGACGAGTTGGAAGTCTTCGTAGGGCCAGGCCTTGCGCACCATGTCGTTCGGCCAGAAGAAGAAGCTGCTGGTGGGCGACACCTGGCTGGCGTGCGCCTTGAGGGCCTCGTCGCGCACCTCCAGGAAGTCCCCGATCGGCACGTGCGTGGTGGCCAGGTTGGGGTACCCGCTCATCCGTTCCCTGGCGTCGGCCAGCGGCTCGAGCAGCTCGGAGTCCGGCTCGGCGACGCTCAGCTCGAGGTACATGGCGTCCATGCGCTCGAGGTTGAAGATGCGGTCGTAGTACAGCTTGTCGATCTGCCACGGCGCGCCGTCATCCGGGTACCTGGCCGGATCGGCCGCCGCCCGGTAGGCCTCGAGGGAGACCTCGTGGCAGCGGATGTGGTCGGGGTGCGGGTAGCCGCCGTTCTCGTCGTAGGTGATCAGCACCTGCGGACGGAACTCACGGATGATGCGCACGAGAGGTTCGGCCGAGTATTCCAGCGGCACGTCGGCGAAGGAGTTCTTCGGCACACCACCGTCGTCGGCCATGCCTGAATCCTGGTAGCCCAACCAGCGGTGCTGGATGCCCATCGCCTTCTGGGCCGCCGCCATCTCGAGGCGCCGGAGCCCGGACAGGTCGCGCTCGGCCATGGCCACATTCGCCAGGTCCTCGTTGAGGATACTGCCGCGCTCACCGCCCGTGCAGCTCACGATGAGCACCTCGGCGCCGAGGCTTCGGTAGTACGCGTAGGTAGCGGCGCCCTTGCTCGACTCGTCGTCGGGATGGGCGTGCACAGCCAAGAGCCGCAGCGTCATGAAACTCCTCAGAAATGCCAGCTAACCTAGGGTGCAAGCCTAATCGTTGATCCGTGAGTGTGGAGTCTGAGTGCCCGTGAGCAGCAACCTCGACCAACGCTATGGGCGAACTCCGGGCAGCCGCCGCCGCGACCGCCGCGTGCTCTGGATCGTCGCGGCGGCCTTCGCCCTGATCCTGACCGGATGGGTCGTCTGGGCGGGCCTGGACGGGGCAGGTCCGGCGATCGAGGCCAGGGACACCCGGCACCAGATCATCGACGAGAACAGCATCAGCGTGACCTTCGAAGTGTCGTTGCCCACGGACACCCCGGCCAGCTGCGCCGTGCAGGCGCTCAACGAGACATTCACGGTGGTGGGCTGGAAGGTCATCGACCTGGAACGCTCGAGCGACTACACCCGCTCGTTCACCGAGATCGTGAAGACAACCGAGCTCAGCAACACCGGATTGATTTACCGCTGCTGGTTGACCTAGACTGATGTATTCGCCCTGACAGAAGTCGGGGCGTCCGCTGTATGTCGAGACGACGTGACGTACCCAGCGACGAACGGCCGTCATTCGCGGCACCATCGGCGCACTATCTGCCGGCGCATCACCGATCCGCACGAGAAGGAGAGAACCATGACTACCGAAACTTCGGTCACCTGGCTGACCCAGGAGGCTTATGACCGCCTCGCTGCGGAGTTGGACACTCTCAGCACTGTTGCGCGGGTGGACATCGCCAACAAGATCGAGTCGGCGCGGGAAGAGGGCGACCTCAAGGAGAACGCCGGCTACCACGCGGCCAAGGAGGAGCAGGGCAAGATGGAGGCCCGCATCCGCACCCTGACGCTACTGCTGCGCACCGCAGAGGTGGGCCACGCCCCCGAAAGCAAGGGCATCGTCGAACCCGGCACCATCATCACCGCCACGATCGCCGGCGACGAGAGCCGGTTCCTCATCGGCAGCCGTGAGATCGCCGGCGACAGCGACCTCGACGTGTACAGCGAGAAGAGCCCGCTCGGCGAAGCCATCATCGGCCTGAAGGTGGGCGCGAAGACGAGCTACGAGACGCCCAACGGCAAGCAGATCGCCGTTCAGATCCACCTGGTGGAGACGTTCACCGGCTAACTGCCCCAACGACACGAACGGCCGGCTGCTCACGCAGCCGGCCGTTTTCGTGTGCCGGGTCCTAGTCGGTGCGCGGGTCGTACCCGGCGGCACGCAGGGTGTCGACGACGTGCTGGCGGTGCTCGGGGCCGCGGGTCTCGACGCTGATGTCGAGCTCGACCTCGCTGATCTGCAGGCCGACGCCGTGGCGGGTGTGCAACACCTCGATGACGTTGGCGTGCGCTTCGGCGAGCAGTTCGGAGATGCGGGCGAGCTGACCCGGACGGTCGGGCAGCATGATCCGCAGCTTGAGGTACCGGCCGGAGGCCGCCAGGCCGTGGCTGATCACGCGCTGCATCAGCAGCGGGTCGATGTTGCCGCCGGAGAGCATCGCCACGGTGGGGCCGGTGCCGGTGATCTTGCCGGCCAGGATGGCCGCGACCGAGACCGCTCCGGCCGGTTCGACGACGAGCTTGGCGCGTTCGAGCAGCACCAGCAGGGCACGGGCCATGTCGTCTTCGCCGACGGTGACGATCTCGTCGACGGCGTCACGGATGATGGCGAAGTTCAGCAGTCCCGGCTTGGCCACGGCGATGCCGTCGGCCATGGTGGGGGTGATGTCGATCGCCAGGGCCTCGCCGGCAGCGAGGGACGGCGGGTAGGCGGCCGCGTTCTCCGATTGCACGCCGATGACCCGGATGCGGCGGCCGTGGCGGGCCGAATACTGCTTGAGCACGCTGGCCATGCCGGAGGTGAGCCCGCCGCCACCGATCGGCACGATCACGGTTTCGAGGTCGGGCACCTGGTCGAGGATCTCGAGGCCCAGGGTGCCCGCGCCGGCGACGACATCCGGGTGGTCGAACGGGGGAATCAGGATCGCGCCGGTCTCCTTGGCGTACTCCGCGGCGGCCAGGAGCGGCTCGGCGACGGTGTGGCCGCGCAGGATCACCTGGGCGCCGTAGTCGCGGGTGGCCTGGAGCTTGGGCAGGGCGACGCCGACGGGCATGAAGATGGTCGCCTCGATGCCGAGTTCCCTGGCGGCGAAGGCCACGCCCTGGGCGTGGTTGCCCGCGGAGGCCGCGACGACGCCGCGGGCCTTCTCCTCGTCGGTGAGCTTGGACAACCTGTTGTAGGCGCCGCGGATCTTGTACGAACCGGTGCGCTGCAGGTTTTCGCACTTGAGGAAGACCGGGGCTCCCAGAATCGTCGAGAGGTAGCGGGAGCTTTCCATCGGCGTCACGTCGGCGACACGGCCGACGACGGTGCGGGCCGCTTCGAAATCAGCCAGGGTAGGGCCGGCCAGGGTGGGGCCGGCCAGGCTGGTGCCGGCCGGCGCGGCCAGCTCGGTGGGGAGGTCTGTCATGGGCGGCTTTCTGATACGTATCGGGCTTCGGCTGCGTCCGGTGTGCGCGCCTGCCGGAACCCTGGACGCTGCGGGACGGTCTGCCAGAGCACGGAACCGGACACCGCCCCGACCGGTGGCACGTCCCCCCGCCAGGCCCCGCTATGGATGTAGCTGATCATAACGTTCAACACGGCCGCGACGGGTACCGCGAACAGGGCGCCGGGGATGCCGGCCAGCAGGGCGCCGGCGGCGACCACCAGCACCACGCCGAGCGGATGCACCTTGACGGCGGTCCCCATGATCAGCGGCTGCAGAACGTGGCCCTCGATCTGCTGCACCAACAGCACCACGCCGAGCATCAGCAGGGCGACGAACCAGTCGTTGAAGATCAGGGCGATCACCACGGCAACAGCCCCTGTGGCCACGGCGCCTACGATCGGCACGAACGAGCCCAGGAAGACCAGCACGCCGATCGGGATCGCCATCGGCACCCCGAGGATCGCGGCCCCGGCACCGATGCCGACGGCGTCGATCGTGGCGACCAGGATCTGCACCCTGGCGAAGTTGCCCAGGGTCGTCCAGCCGGCCGCTCCGGCGCCGGCGATGGCCGGCCGGGCCCGCCGGGGGAAGATCTTGACGATCCAGTTCCAGATGCTCGCCCCGTCGATGAGGATGAACAGCAGGCTGAACAGCGCGAGCAGCACGCCGGCCAGCAGGTGTCCCACCGAGGACCCCACCGACAGGGCGCCGGTGATGAAGATCTGGCTGTCGGCCTGCAGGGCGTCGACGGCCTGGCCGAGGTACGCGTTGATCTCGGCATTGCTCACCTGCAGCGGCGAGGTCGCGAGGGCGTCTTTGAGGCTCGCGTATGAAGCCGCGAACCGGGCGCTCAGGCCCACCGATCCGGCCGCAATCTGGGTCACGGCGAGGGTGACCAGTCCCGCAATCACCGCGAGGGTGCCGACCAGAGCGACGGCGACCGCGATGCCCTTGGGCCAGCGGTGCCTGGTGAGAAACCCGACCAGGGGCACGAGCAGGGCCGACACCAGCACCGCCACGAGCAGCGGGATGACGATGAAGCGCAGCTGCACGATCACGAAGAGCACCACGGCGACAGCGGCGGCGATCACCAGGAGGCGCCACGCCCACGCTCCGGCCAGGCGGATGCCGGCGGGGATGTTCTCGTCGACACCGTTCGGCACCGGCTGAACCGGTTTCAGCACGGCGGTGACCGGCACGGCCGCGGCATCCGCCTCGCTCTGACGACGACGACGGCCGAACCAACCGGAACTTCCCCTGGATGTGCTCACCGGAATAGTCTAGGACGGCTCCACGGGCACCGGCACTCCGGCGAACCGCACCACTGTGCGCTCCCCCGGTTGCGGCGTGAATCTCACCTCGTGTTGCACGACAACGGTGTCGCCGGCGTCGAGCCGCACGCTGGTTCGGCGCAGCGACCCGAGGAAGCTGGAGAGCAGCACGGTGCCGGGCAGGCCGTCGGCCGCCACGCCGGCCAGGCTGAGGTCCTCCGGACGCACGAACACCCGCACCGGGCCGTCGGCCTGCGACGGGTCGAGCAGCGGCAGGATCACGCCGTGCACCTCGGCGAAGCCGTGCCGCACCAGGCCGGGCAGCCGGTTGCTCAGTCCCACGAAATCGGCGATGAACGACGAGGCCGGCCGGGTGTAGAGCTCCTGCGGCGTGCCGACCTGCTCGATCCGGCCGTCCCGCATCACCGCGACCCTGTCGGCCACGGCGAGGGCCTCGTCCTGGTCGTGGGTCACGAACAGGGTGGTGATGCCCAGCTCGGTCTGGATGCGGCGGATCTCCTCACGCAACTGCACCCGCACCTTGGCGTCCAGCGCCGAGAGCGGCTCGTCCAGCAGCAGCACCCTGGGCCGGGTCACCAGCGCCCTGGCCAGTGCCACGCGCTGCTGCTGGCCGCCGGAGAGCTGGTGCGCGAACCGGCCGTAGTGCTCGTCCAGGCCCACGAGGGCCAGCGCCGCCGCGGCCCGCTCGCGACGCTCGATGGGCGGCACCCGGCGCATCCGCAACCCGAACTCGACGTTCTCGCCCGCGCTCAGGTGCGGGAACAGTGAGTAGGACTGGAACACCATGCCCATGTCGCGGCGACTGGTGGCCAGGCCGGAGACGTCGGCGCCGTTGATCAGGATCCGGCCGTGGTCGGTGCGTTCGAGCCCGGCCAGTACCCGCAGCGCCGTGGTCTTGCCGCTGCCGCTGGGCCCGAGCAGGGCCACGAGTTCGCCGGCTTGCAGGGTGAGGTCGAACTCGGTCAGCGCCAGGTGGGTGCCGTAGCGTTTGGCCACCCCGGCGAACTCGACCACCGATCCGGTTCGGGCGGGCTGGTCGGAGCGGGTGACATCGGGTGCTGTCGTGGGGCTCATGGCTGGTCTCCGCTGGGGGTCTGGGGCGAGGTGGGGGGCCTGGGTGAGGTGGGGCGCCGGAAGCGGGCCGGGCGGCGGCGCCCGGCGCCGAGCCTGCCGATGCCCAGCAGCAGGATGAAGGCCGCGACCAACGCCAGAAGGGAGAGGATGACGGCACTGTACGGGTCGTTCTTGCCCACCACCACGAGGGCCGTCTGCAGGTTCACCCGGCTCAGCAGCGACGCGATGGTGAATTCGCCCAGCACCACGGCCACGGCGATGAACGCCCCGGCCAGGATGCCGCGGCGGAGGTTCGGCACAAGCACCCGCAGCAGCACGCTGGCCCAGCCGGCGCCGAGGGTGCGCGCCGCTTCGCTCAGGGTGCGCACGTCCACGCCGTCGAGGTTGGACTGGATCGCCCGGTAGGCGAACGGCAGCACCGTGATGCCGTAGGCGAAGGCGAGAGTCCAGACACCGCTGCCCAGGAGCCGCGCCACCACCGAGAACACCGGGGCGAGCCCGACCACGAGCACGATCGCGGGGATCGAGATGGGCAGGATGCAGATGATCTCCAGAACCCGGCGCAGCACCGGGAAGCGGATCTGCACGAGCAGCATGGTCGGCACCAGCAGCACCAGCACTATGGCGACGGTGCCCAGTGCCAGGCCGAGAGAGTTGCCGAGGGCCACCAGAACCGGAGCGTAGACGCCGGTGAGGCCGCCCTGCACGAGCTCGGTCCACCGGTGCAGGTCGTAGCCGCCGGCCAGCCCCCGACGCAGGGTGAACTCGATCATGGCCAGGACCGGCACGGCGAAGACGAGGCCGACCCCGCCCAGGATCAGGGCGCGGGTGAGCCGGCCGGGAGCGTGCGCCACCGTCGACCCGTTCACCGCTGCCACCTCGCGGCCCGCGAGGCCAGTCTGGAGTAGCCGGTCATCACCACGGTCATCACGATGATCATGCCCAGCGCCAGCGCCCCGGCGAGGTTCTCCCGGCCGAGCATGGTCTCGCTGGTCAGGGCGGTGCGGATCTGCAGCGGCACGATCTGGGCGCCCTGGCTGATCAGGGTGGCCGCCGTGGCATAGGACGAGAACGCGTTGGCGAACAGCAGCAGCAGGCTGCCGAGGAATGACGGGGCCAGCACCGGCAGGCCGATGCGCAGCCAGTAGGTGAGCGCCGTGCCGCCCAGGGTGGCGTTGGCCTCGGCCCAGGTGGTCTTGAGCGATGCCAGCGCGGGCATGAAGGTGATGACCATGAGGGGAACCTGGAAGTAGATGTACGGCAGCACGAGGCCGGGCAGTTCGTAGAGCCACACGCCGTCGGCGAAGATGTCGACGCCCAGGCGCTCTCGCAGGAGCACGGTGATCATGCCCTGGATGCCGACGGTCGCGGTGAACGCGAACGCCAGCATGGCGCCGCCGAACTGGGCGATGACGCTGCTGAGCGAGTCGACGGTGGAGCGCAGCGGCCCGTCCGGGCTGGCGCCGAGCAGGGCGTAGCAGACCAGCGCGCCCACGATCGCGCCGATGAGCGCGGTCAGTGCCGACAGCCAGATCGAGCTGCCGAACGCTGCGAGCACCACAGGGTCGCCCAGGGCCAGGACTGTGGCGACGGTGAATCCGCCATCCGCGCCGACAAACCCGGTGCCGACCGCGATCAGGGTCGGCAGCGCCAGGAAGAGCAGCACGTAGACCGCGAACGGCAGCAGCCCGAAGGCTGCTGCCGGAACACGGAACCTACTGGACAGCCGCTGCCCATTTCTCGCCGAGCAGGGTCGCTGCGGCCTCGCTCTCTGCACTGGTGGGCACCACTGTGGTGTCCGGCACGGCGGGCAGGGCGTCGAACAGGTCGACGTCGATGGTTCCGGCTTCGGCCATCGCGTCGGCGCGGGCCGGGCGGGCGCCCCCGGCGAGCCACAGGTTCTGGGCGTCATCGCTGTAGAGGAATTCCTGCCAGAGCCGCGCGGCGGCCGGGTGCGGCGCATCCACGTTGATGGCCTGGTTGTAGTAGCCGGCGTATCCGGTGCCGGGGAAGACCACGACCTCCCAGTTGCGCTCGCCCTCCAGCTGGGCGCCGTAGCCCACATTGAGGTAGTCCCAGTCGAAGACCACGGGGGTCTCGCCCGATGCGATGGTGGCGGGGGTCGGGTCGATCTTCACGAAGTTGCCTGCGGCGTTGAGGTCGCTGAAGAAGTCGATGCCGGCCTGGAAGTCGTCGACCGAGCCGTCGTTCTGCACGGCGGCCATGCCCACGGCGGCGAACGCGGCGCCGGCCTGGGTCGGGTCGCCGTTGATGGCGACCTTGCCCTTGTACTCGTCGCCGAGCAGGTCGGCCAGGGACTCGGGCGCCGCCACGGCGTCGGGGTCGTAGCCAACGGCCATGTATCCGCCGTAGTCGCCCACGTACAGGCCGCTTTCTTCCTTCAGGGCATCGGGGATCTCGGACCAGGTGGCTACCTGGTACGGCGCGAACTGGTCGGTGTTGGCCAGCGCCACGGCCAGTCCCAGGTCGAAGACGTCGGGGGCGGTGTCCTGGCCGGCCAGGTTCTCGGCGGCCTGGATCTCCTCGGCGCTGGAGCCGTCCGGCGCGGCCTCGGTGATGGTGATTTCGGGGTATTTCTCGGCGAACAGGTCGAGCACGGCGCCGTAGTTGGCCCAGTCGCGCGGGAGGGCGATGACGTTCAGGGCGCCCTCCTCGATGGCGGCGGCCTCGAGCGCGGCCAGGTCGCCGAAGGCGGAAAGGCTGGTGGCGGTGGCCGCGTCGACGGAGCCGTCGGTGCCGGTCGCCTCCGCGGCGCCGCTCGCGCAGCCCGTAAGGGTGAGGGCGACGATGGCGGTCGCGGCGATGGTGGCGGCCAGGGTTCGGGTGGTAAGCACGGGTCCTCCGTTAGATGTGTTCAGGGCGACCGGTCCGGGTGCTGGGCGACCGGTCGCTGTGAGACTAGAAGTGGCGCGTGGCGCGTACGGGCCCTGCGGTTGAACGCGGCGTTAACGTGTCATGTCACCGCGCGCCGGTAGGGTCGAGGCGTGCTCCAGACGATTAGTCCCGCCCTCGCCCGTCGCATCGCCCTGGTCGCGCAGGGCTTCGGCCGCCCGCCCGCCGCGCCCGGCGCGGCCTCCCCCGGCATCCGCCAGCTCGGCGCCCTGGTCGAACGACTCGGCCTGCTGCAGATCGATTCGGTGAACGTGTTCGAGCGCAGCCACTACGTGCCGGCGTTCAGCCGCCTGGGGCCGTACGACAAGGCGCAGCTCGACAGGCTGAGCAGCGGCACGACGCCGCGGCTGACCGAGTACTGGGTGCACGAGGCCTCACTGATCCCGGTCGACGACTGGCCGCTGTTCCGCTGGCGGATGCAGGCCTACCGCGACAAGGCCGCCGCCGACGGGTCGCACTGGTCGCAGGACAACGCGCCGATGCTCGATTGGCTGCGTGCCGAGCTCGCCGCCAACGGCCCGATGCGCGCGAGTGAGATCGAGCACGACGCCAACAAGCGCAGCGGCCCGTGGTGGGGCTGGTCAGACGTGAAGATCGGCCTGGAGACCCTGTTCCGGTGGGGAGACGTGGTCAGCGGCGGCCGTCAACGGTTCGAACGGGTCTACGCACTGCCCGAACAGGTCTTCAGCACGGAGCTGCTGGATCGGCAGGTCTCCGCCACCGACGCCCACCGGGCGCTCATCGCCCAGGCGGCGCGGGCGCACGGCATCGGCACGGTGAAAGACCTGGCCGACTACTTCAGGTTGCGCACCGAACCGGCCCGCGCCGCCATCGCGGAGCTCGAGGATGCCGGCGAGCTCATCCCCGTCGAGGTGCCCGGCTGGGGCCGCGGCGGGGCCGCCGGCGCCGCCTGGTTGCACCGGGACGCCCGGCTGCCCCGCAAGATCGACGCTGCCGCCGTGCTCAGTCCGTTCGACCCGGTGGTCTGGGAGCGGGCCCGGGCGGAGCGGTTGTTCAATTTCCACTACCGCATCGAGATCTACACCCCGCAGGAGAAGCGCCAGTTCGGTTACTACGTGCTGCCGGTGCTGCTCGGCGACACCATTGTGGGCCGGGTCGACCTCAAGAACGACCGGCAGGCCGGCGTGCTGCGGGTGCAGGCCAGCTGGGCCGAGCCGGGAGCACCGGTGGACACCGCCGCGCGCCTGGCCGAGGTGCTGCGGAGCACCGCGGCCTGGCAGGGCCTGTCCGCCATCCAGGTGGTGCCGCGCGGCAACCTCGCGGCCGGCCTCGCGGCCGAGCTCGCCTAACTGTTCCCGCTGCGGACAAATGCGACCGGGACCACTTGTCCGGATGGGGACCAGTTGGCGGGCGGTGTCGACGGTCAGACGACTAGAACTTGCTGCCCATCGCGTACAGGCGTTCGATGCGCTCGTTCAGCGGCGGGTGGGTGGCGAAGAGCTTGTCCATCACGCCGGGCTTGAGCGGGTCGGCGATCCACAGGTGCGCCATCGAGGTGTTCTGCTTGCGCATCGGCCGGCCGTATTCGCCGAGCTTGGCCAGCGCGCTGGCCAGCGCATCCGGCTGCCGCGTGGTGAGCGCGCCGGTGGCGTCGGCCAGGTACTCGCGCTGGCGGGACACGGCCAGCTGCACGACCGAGGCGATCAGCGGGGCCACCACCATGGCGACCAGGCCGAAGACCAGCACGACGGGGTTGCCGTTGTTGTTGTTCCCGCGGCCGAAGAAGGCCATCCGCAGGAAGATGTCGGAGATGAAGCCCACGGCCACGACCAGGCCGAACACGATCATCGAGACACGGATGTCGTAGTTGCGCACGTGCCCGATCTCGTGGGCCATCACGCCCTCGAGCTCGGCGTCGTCCATGATGTCGAGCAGCCCGGTGGTGGCGGCCACGATGGCGTGCTTGGGGTCGCGGCCGGTGGCGAACGCATTGGGCGCCGGGTCGTTGATGATGTAGACCTCGGGCATCGGGGTGCCCGTCGTGATCGACAGGTTCTCCACGATGCGCCACAGCCTGGGGTGATCGGTGACGCTGTTCACCCGGATGCCGCCGCTCATGGCGATCGACTGGCGGCCGGCCGCGAAGTACTGGATGAGCGCGTACCCGCCCGCGATCACGAGGGTCATGATGAGCACGCCGGGGCCCTGCACGCCGTACGCGGCGCCGGCGAGCCAGCCGAGCCCGGAGATGATCACCAGGAACAGCACGATGATGAAGACTGTGTTGCGCTTGTTTCGCGCGATCGCGCTATACATGGATCCTCTTCGAGCTAGTGATCAGAACGGCACGTGGGGAGAACGGGTTAGAACTGCACGCGGGGCGGCTCGGCGATGGCCGCGGAGTCGCTGACCTCGAAGAACTCGCGCTGGGTGAAGCCGAGGTTCTTCGCGAACAGGTGGTTCGGGAAGACCTGGATCTTGGTGTTCAACTCGCGCACGCCACCGTTGTAGAACCGGCGCGAGGCCTGGATCTTGTCTTCGGTGTCGACCAGCTCGCCCTGCAACTGCAGGTAGTTCTGGCTGGCCTGCAGCTGCGGGTACGCCTCGGCGACGGCGAAGATGCTCTTCAGCGCGGTCTGCATGTGGTTCTCGGCCGCCGCGGCGTCTACCGGGCCCTGCGCGGACAGAGTCTCGGCGCGCGCCTTGGTCACGTTCTCGAAGACCGACTTCTCGTGTGCCGCATACCCCTTGACGGTTTCGATCAGGTTGGGGATGAGGTCGGCACGACGCTTGAGCTGCACGGTGATGTCGCTCCACGCTTCATCAACGCGCACCTTGAGGGTGATGAGCGAGTTGTAGGTTGCCCACAGGTAGATACCCGCGATCGCAACGAGTACGACAACGATGAGGACCGGGATGAGCCATTCCATGGCAACGTCTCCTTGCGATTGAACTGTGGTGATAAAACCCGCGGTGATTGACCTTCGGTGATGGGGCCCATCATAACGAAGCCCGCTGGGGCTCCCATGTGCTTCCCATGACACTCCAAGGAACGCTGGGACCGGACACGTGACTTTGACCTCTGACCGGCGAATAATGCAAGCATGGAGCACCCAGCAGAACCCGTTCAGGTACCGGCCGTCGCGGTGTCGGATTTGTCGGCCCGCCGCGGCGCGCAGCGGGTGCTCGACGGCTTGTCGCTGACCATCCCCGCCGGGCTGGTGGTGGGCCTGATCGGCCCGAGCGGATCGGGCAAGACCACCCTGATGCGGGCGATCGTGGGCGTGCAGGTCGTGCACGGCGGATCGGTCCGGGTGTTCGGCGAGCCGGCCGGCAGCGCATCCCTGCGTCACCGGGTGGGCTACGTCACCCAGGATGCGAGCGTGTACGACGACCTGACCGTGCGGCAGAACCTGGACTACTTCCGGGCCGTTCTCGGCGCCGGCCGGGCGGACGTGTCCCGGGTGATCGAGGAGACCGACCTCGGGCCGGCCTCTGGCCAGCTCGTCGGCACGCTGTCCGGCGGGCAACGCAGCCGGGTGTCGCTGGCCGTCGCGTTGCTGGGCTCCCCCGAGCTGCTCGTGCTCGACGAACCCACCGTGGGTCTGGACCCGGTGCTGCGCCGCGACCTGTGGGCGCTGTTCCACCGGCTCTCGGCCGCGGGAACGAGCCTGTTGGTGTCCAGTCACGTCATGGACGAGGCGGCCAGGTGCGACAGGCTGCTGCTCATGCGCGCCGGGGAGGTGCTCGCCGACGACACCCCGGCCGGGCTGCTCGCTGCCACGGGCTGCACCGATATCGAGGCCGCCTTCCTCAGCCTCATCGAGGAGCGCTCATGAACCCGTCGCGCACCCTCGCCACCGCCGGCCGGGTGCTCACGCAGATCCGGCACGACCCGCGCACCGTCGTGCTGCTGCTCGTCGTGCCGAGCCTGCTGATCGGCCTGGTGGCCTGGATCTTCTCCGACACCGCGGTGTTCGAGACCGTGGGGCCGGCAATGATCGCCCTGTTCCCGTTCATCGTGATGTTCCTGGTCACCAGCATCACCACCCTGCGGGAACGCCGCACCGGAACGCTCGAGCGGTTGCTGTCGATGCCGCTGGGCCGCGGCGACCTGATCCTCGGCTACACGCTCGCGTTCGGGCTGCTCGCGATCCTGCAGTCCAGCATCGCCGTGTTGTTCGCCGTCACGGTCTGCGGGCTGGACATCTCCGGGTCGATCTGGCTGCTCGTGGCCGTGGCCGTGGCGGATGCCGTTCTGGGCACCACTCTCGGATTGCTCGCGAGCGCCTTCGCCCGCACCGAGTTCCAGGTCGTGCAGTTCATGCCGCTGCTGGTCTTCCCGCAGATCCTGCTGGGCGGCATCTTCCTGCCGCGCGACCAGCTGCCGGACGTGCTGCAGGCGATCGGCGACGCGCTGCCGCTCTCGCACGCGATCGACGCGCTCACCGCCGTGGCCTCCGGCAGCGAGGACAACGCCTACGTGGTCGGCGAGCTCGTGATCATCCTGGTCTGGATCGTCGCCGCCGTGCTGCTGGCCTCGCTCACCCTGCGCCGCCGCACCCCTTGACGCCAGGCGCGGCAGGCACGGTCAGCGGGACGCGAGAACCTGTTGCAGCCAGCGGTAAGACAGCTTGGGGGTGCGCGGGCGCGACGGGTCGGTGAAGTCGACGTAGACCAGGCCGAAGCGCTGACTGTAGCCGGCGGCCCATTCGAAGCTGTCCAGCAGCGACCAGACCAGGTACCCGCGCAGGTCCACACCCTCGGCCGGCCCACCGGGCGCCACGGCCTCGACGGCGGCGAGCAGGTGCTCGGCCAGGTAGTCGATGCGGGCCAGGTCGGTCACGGCGCCGCGCACATCCGTTCGGTCGGGATAGCTCGCCCCGCCCGCGGTGAGGTAGACCGGCGGCAGGGCGTCGCCGTAGCGGTCTCGCAGCTCGGCGAGCAGCACGGGCAGGTACTCCGGCGCGTTCGGCCAGCCGAACCCGGTGACCGGGTACTCGCGGAAGGCTTCGAGGTGGAACGGCAACCGGTGGATCGCCGGGGTGTCGTCGGTGGGCCGGGAGTCGGTCGCGCCGGCCGCGCGGACCACCCGAGCCGGTCCGGCCGCCACCCGGGTGGGCTGGAAGTAGTCGACGCCGTAGAAGTCCAGCGGCTGGTGGATCGTGCGCAGGTCGTCAGGCTCGATCTCGTGCAGGTAGCGCAGCTCGTTCTCGAACACCCCGACGGGGTCAGGGTAGCGGCCGAGCAGCACCGGGTCGGCGAAGAGCCGGTTGTGCAGCAGGTCGTACAGGGCCGCGGCGTCGCGGTCGGGCTCCCGGTCGGTGGCGGCCTGCACCGGGGAGTGCACGTTGGCGAGGCCGATCCGGCCGCGCACGTCGGCGGCGCGCAGACCCTGCACGGCGAGACCGTGCGCGAGCAGCTGGTGGTGCCCGGCCGGCAGCGCGTCGAACAGGAGCGCCTGGCCCGGCGCGTGCACGCCGATGGCGTATCCGTTGAACATCACCGTCGCCGGGTCGGTGATGGTGACCCAGGAGTCGATGCGGTCACCGAAGACCTCGCCCATCTGGTGGGCGTAGTCGCCGAAGCGCAGGGCGGTGTCGCGGTTCAGCCAGCCGCCGCGGAGCGCAGCCGGGGTGTCCCAGTGATAGAGGGTGGCCATCGGGCTGATGCCGTTGCCGAGCAGCTCGTCGAGCAGCCGGTCGTAGAAGGCCAGGCCCGTGCGGTTCAGCGCTCCCCGACCGTCGGGCTGCAGGCGCGGCCAGGCGAAGGAGAACCTGTAGAGGTCAGCGCCCAGCTCGCGGAGCAGGGTGACGTCCCCGGTGAGTTTGCCCACGTGGTCGGTGCCGACCGACGCGTTCTGGCCGTCCAGGATGCGTCCGGGCACGCGGGTGAACTCGTCCCAGCTGGATTCGCCGCGGCCGCCGTCGCGGGCGGCGCCTTCGATCTGGAAGGCCGAGGTGGCCGTTCCGATCTGAAAACCGGTGGGCAGCCGATCACCCAGTTCCGGGGCCCGGTGTTGCCAGGCGCGGGACGCCGGGGTGTTGCTGCTCATGGTCCAAGGACTCTTTCCAGGTAACGGTTGGTGAATCGACGCTCCGGGTCCAGCCGGTCCCGCACGGCGAGAAAGTCATCGAAACGCGGGTAAAGCCCCCTGAGCGCGTCGGCGTCCAGGTTGTGCATCTTCCCCCAGTGTGGGCGACCGTCGTGCGCGCGCATAATCGCCTCGACGTCGGCGAAGTAGTTGCGTGGGTTCTCGCGGAAGTACTTGTGCACGGCGATGTAGCCGGTGTCCCTGCCGTAGCCGGTGGAGAGCCAGATGTCGTCGGCCGCCGCTGAGCGCACCTCCAGGGGAAAGGAGAGGCGCCAACCGCGCTTCTGGATGAGCGCGCGCACCTCGCGGAGCGCCGCCGGCACCGCGTCCCGCGGCAGGGCGTACTCCATCTCGTGGAACCGGACAGAGCGGTTCGTGACGAAGACGCGGTGGGAGTGGTCGGTGAAATCCCGGCGACCGGTGAGCCGATCGGCGAGCCGGTTGACCCTGGGCACCAGCGGCGGCACCACCAGGCCTGCCGCGCAGGTGACGCGGTAGAGCCCGTTGGCGAGCAGCTCGTCGTCGACCCAGCGGTTCAGCCGGCCCAGCGGGGCCCGGCCGGTGCGCGCCAGCAGCCGGGTGTTGGTCTTGGTGAGGGCGGTCTCGGTGTGCGGGAACCAGTAGAACTCGAAGTGGTCGGCCGAAGCGCTCCGCTCGAGGTAGCCATCCAGCACGGCCTCGAACGGTTCGGGAGTGTCGACGGCGTGCAACAGGTAGGCCGGCACGCACTGCACGGTGAGGTCGACGAGGATGCCCAGGGCGCCCAGACCCAGCCGCACGGCCGGCAGCAGCTCGGAATTCTCGCTCTCGCTGACGTGCAGCAGCGCACCGTCGCCGGTGACGAGGGTGACGGCGACGATCTGCGCGGCGAGGCCGGCGAAGCCGCCGCCGGTGCCGTGCGTGCCTGTCGACGTGGCGCCGGCGATGGTCTGCCTGTCGACGTCGCCCATGTTCTGCAGGGCGAGACCGTAGGGGGCCAGCAAGGCCGGCAGCTCGTGCAGGTGGGTGCCGGCGGCGAGGGTCACCCGGCCGGCCGCCTCATCGACGTCGACCAACCCGCTCCAGGCCAGGTCGAGCTGCACGCCGGGGGCCAGGGCGATGCCGGAGAAGCTGTGCCCGGCTCCGACCGCCTTGATCCGGATGCCTGACCTCGCCGCGGCGAGCACGGCCCGCTGCACGGCGGCCGCGCCAGTGGGCCGCTCCACCCTGGCCGGCACGACGGATTCGCTGCGCGCCCAGTTGTGCCACCGGGCGCCGCTGGCCGTCATAGGAAGGCCTTGCCTTCGCCTCGGTAGGTGGGCAGCATGTCGACCACGATACCGTCGTCGACCACCGCGAATTCGTTGACGTGTTCGCTGAGCTCGCCGGATTTGGTGTGCCGCAGCCACACCCGGTCGCCCACCCCCAACCGGGCGGCGGCGGCCCCGGTGACCGGCGATTGCACCTCCCCGGCCATCTCGCGCGGCACCAGTTTCAGGCCCTCCGGCCAGACCAGGCGCGGCGTACGGTCGGGCCCCGGCGGCCCGGAGGCGATCCAGCCGCCGCCGAGCATCGCCGCCGACGCCGCGGTGGGTTTCCGCACCACCGACAGGGCGAAGGCCGCCGCCGGCGCGGGCCGGAAGCCCGAGTAGTTGTCGAAGAGGTGGCCGCCGAAGAAACCGCTCCCCGCCGCGATGTCGGTCACCGAGGTGTCGGCGTGGGTGCTCTCCAGGGATCCGGTGCCGCCCCCGTTGACGAATTCGAGGTCGGCGACCTGCCGCACCGCGGCGACGGCGGCGGCCCGTCTGGCGCTGATGTCGACGATCGACCGGTTGCGCACCCAACGGTTCATACCGCCCCGCACAGGGTGTCCCTGCGGCCGGTCGCCCAGCCCGGCGATCTGCGCCTCGTACGCCATCAGCCCGACCAGTTCGAAGCCGGGCCTGGAGACTATTGCCAGCGCCAGCGCCCTGGCGTCCTCCGGCGTGTGCACGGGCGAGCGCCACACCCCCAGGTGGCCGAGCACCGGTGCCTGCCAGGACGCGTCCAGCTCGAGGCAGACCCGGATGCGTTCACGCTGCGACGGCGCTATCACGGTGTCGACGAGGTCGAGGTGGTCGAGCGAATCCACCATCAGGGTCACCCGGCCGGCCAGCCGGGCCGAGCGGGCCAGCCGCAGGATCGCCGCCCTGTCGACGGTGGGATAGCCGACCACGATGTCGTCCAGGGTCTCAGCCAGCCACAGCGCCTCGGTCAGGGTGTATGCGAGCACCCCGCTGTAGCCGGGCAGCGCCAGCACGGCCTCGAGCACTCCACGCACCCGCAGCGATTTGCTGGCCACGCGGATGGGAGTGCCGGCAGCGCGGCCGAGCATGTCGTGGGTGTTGTGCCGCAGCGCGCCGAGGTGCAGCGCGCCCACGGGGGTGTCGAGGCCCTGCGTGGCCGCCGTGAGGCTCGGCCAGTACTCCGCCGGCGTGAGCCAGGGCGTGGCATCCGTTGGCCGGGACAGGCTGAGGGCGAGGTCCAGGCTCATGCCGCACGCCCCAGCGCGGCCACGGATTCGGCGGCGAAGTCGAGCAGGGTGGCGGTGGCGCGATCGTTCTGATCCACCAACCAGGCGATGGTGATGCCGTCGGTGAGGCTCACGAGCAGGCGGGCCACGTCATCGACGGGGTGCAGCCAGACCGATCCGCTCTGCCGGGCCGCGGAGTCCAGCGCCTCGGCCGCGAGGGCGTGGTATCTGTCGTATTGACGCACCGCCAGGTGGTGCATCGAGGGGGACCTGAGGGCGTACTGGGTGAGCTCGAGCATGGCCTTCTCTCTCAGTGGATCCTCGCGGAGGTGGTCGGTGTACCGCTGCAGCCCGGTGCGCAAGATCTGCCGCAGCGACGGTGTCTGGTCGGGCGCCGCGGCGTCGGGTGCCGTCGTGCCGCCGGGCAGCACGGGCAGCACGGGCAGCACGGGCAGCACGGCGATGGTTTCCTGGTCCACGACGTGACTGATCAGTTCGGCCATCAGCTCATCACGGCTCTGGAAGGCGTAGTGGAAGCTCGCCAGCGACATGCCGGCCTCCGCGACGATGGCGCGGGTCGTGGCCTGGGTCACCCCACGGGCGGCGACGACGCGCAAGGCGGCGCGCACCAGGGCACCGCGACGGTCAGCGGCTGAGATGCGTGCCACGTGGTCACCTCGTTCCTGCCGAATCGACGTCGATTAGTGGGGCGCTTGACCCAGTGCACAGTATGCCGCACCGGCCAGCCCGGTGGCCAGAGGCGGCGAAGATAACAAAGCTGTCCCGATCGGTGCGGCCGGGCGCGCCACATTGACATTGGGCTCCATGGCCCCTGGAATGGTCTGAGGGGGTCCATGCTCACGTCACGCCGTCTCAACGCGCACGGGTCGACACGTCGAACCCGGCGCAGGGTTTGGCGCGCCTCAGCCCGCCGCGGCTCGGCGGCTGCGTTGCTGATCACGGTCCTCAGCATGGCGCTTCTGGCCGGGCAGCTCGGCGGGGCAGCCGCACCGGCGTCGGCCAGCGGCACCGCTCCCCTGCTCACGGCGGAGAACGTGCAGCCCGAGCCCACACCGGAACCGTCCGAGACCCCCACACGGCCGGCGTTGCCCACCGAAACCGAGACGTCCACCCCCTCCCCAACACCGTCCGCGACCCCGGTCATGCTCACCATCGCCAGCCCCGGCGCGAATGCCTTCGTCGGCGGCAGCACGACGATCAGCGGCACCCGCGCCGCCGACCAGGAGATTCACGTGCTCTCGCCCTCCGGCGGCGACCCACTCTGCATCATCAAGGCAAACGGCACCACCACCTGGCAATGCGCCGACGAGGTGATGCTGCCCAGCGGGCCGGCCGTCACCCTGCGGGCCGTGGTGGCCGGTGATTCCACCCTCGCCGCGTCGCACACCGTGCGGGTGCTGCAGGCCCCCACCGTGACGGGCGGCGCCACCGGGCCCTCCTCGAACGGCCTCGTACGCGGCACCGGATACCCGGGCGCCACCGTCACCGCCACCCTGGGCAGCGGCCAGCGCTGCTCATTCACCGTCGACGCCTCCGGGGCCTGGGCCTGCCTGATGCAGGGCGCCCTGGTGAGCGGATCCGAGCAGATCACGGCCTCGCAGCAGACCTCGTTCAGCGCGCCCGACTCGTCGCCGGTGAGCGACCCGGTGACCGTCACCTTCGACGTCGATCCCCCGGCGGCTCCCGTCGTGCTGAGCCCCGCCGCGGGTGCCACCATCCCCAATTCGGCCGGCCCCTACTCCGGGCAGGGCGAGAACGGTGCCACCGTCACGGTGTTCGCCGGCGCCTACTCGGTCTGCAGCGCCGTGGTCTCCGGCGGTACCTGGTCGTGCACGGGGTCCGGAGTCGCGACCGGGTCATACGATGTGCGCGCGGTGCAGCAGGATGCCGCCGGCAACGTGAGCGCGGGCAGCCCGGCCATCCGGGTGACCTTCGGGGTGCCCGCCGCAACCCCGAGCGCGACACCGACCCCCACCCCCAGCGCCGCTCCGCCGGTCGTTCCGACTCCGACGGCAACGCCCGGCCCGACCCCCACTCCCACGGTGCGCCCCACCGCGCCCGGCGTCGACCGCGACCAGGCCGCCGCCGAGCCGCCCGCCCTCACGGTGCCGGGCAGCTGGAACGACCCCACCCAGTTCAGCACCGCGGTGATCCCGCCGTGGACGGTGGCCCAGTTCCCCTGGCTGCAGGCCGCCGCGCTCGCCCTGGGCGTTCTCGCCTTGCTCGTGGTTCCGGCCCGGCTTCTGGCGGGCACGGTGACGCGGGCCCGCGACGGCCGCCCGGTTTTCCGCGCCCACCAGGTCGCCGGCCGGAATCGCGCCAGGGAGGAATTCGACGTGGCGCCGACAGTGCGGGTCAACCGCTGGGTGGCCTACGCCGGGGCCATCGTCGCCGCCGCGGTGTTCGTGCTATTGTCTGGTCCGGTGTCCGGCACGCCCTCCTATCTCAGGCTGCTCCTGGCCGTGATTCTGGCCCTTGTCCTGGTGAATGCCGTCGCCACCCTGTTGCCGCAATGGTGGGGATCACGGGCGTTGCATCTCGAGGTGTCCACGACCATCCTGCCGCGCTATCTCGCGGTCATCGCGGCAACGGCTCTGGCGTCCAGGTTCCTCGACCTGCACCCGGCCCTGCTGTTCGGGCTGCTGGGCAGCGTCGTGGTGCAGACGGGCCCGGTCGGGGCCCAGCGCGGCCACCTGGCCGCCATCCGCGCCGGCAGCCTGCTCGGTCTGGGCCTGGCCGCCCTGCTCGTCGTCGGCACCCTGCCGGTGGCCGACAGTTTCCTCAGCGCCCTCGCCGCGGAGTTCGCCAACACAGTCGTGCTGGCGTCCATCGGCTCTGCTGTTCTGGTGCTCATCCCGATCGGGAGCACGAGCGGACGCAGCATCCTGGCCTGGTCGCCGCCGGTCTGGGCCGCGCTCGCGGTTCCGGCGTTCCTGGCCCTGTTCGTGCTGCTGTCCCCCATGCTGCCCGGCTGGCAGGGCAACGGCACAACGGTGCTGCTCTGGGTGGTCTCCGCGGCTTTCGCCTGCGTGAGTGTGGCCGCTTGGGCCTGGCAGCGCTTCGTTCTGCCGGCGCAGCGCTGAATCTCTGGTGCCCCCGCTGGGATTCGAACCCAGACTGTGACGATTTTAAGTCGCCTGCCTCTGCCGGTTGGGCTACGGGGGCACGCCCGGACGAGCCGGGCAGCACGAGTGGATGCCGCACTCGCGTCTGGCATCCACCGGTGACTCTACGGTGCTGAGACGGTCTCCGTGCCGGATTCGGCTGCGGCCACCTCGACGACGGGCTTCTTGACCGGAGCCTTGCGCGGCGCGCGCGGCGCCTTGACCGCCGCAGCCGGCGCGGCAGCGGGTGCTGCGGCCGGGGGCTTGGGACGGGAAGCGAATTCCTCGAACACGGCGCGTGGCGTCTGCACGGCCTCGAGCGAGACGATGTCGCGGCCGAGGAAGACGTTCAGGACCCAGCCGCCGACGACGCGGATCTTGCGCTCCCAGCTCGGCATCGCCAGACCGTGGTAGCCGCGGTGGGCGACCCAGGCCGGGAAGCCCGTGAGCGCGAACTTGCCGGACTGGAAGGCACCGACGCCGACGCCGAGGCCGGCGACGGCTCCGAGGTTCTTGTGGTTGTAGTCCGCGGGGCCCTCGCTACGGAGGACCGCGACGATGTTCTTGGCCATGAGCTTGCCCTGGCGAACGGCGTGCTGGGCGTTCGGCACGCAGAAGCCGCCGACGCCGCCGCCGGAGAGGTCGGGAACGGCGGTGATGTCACCGGCGGCCCAGGCGTCGACGACGATCTCGTCTTCGGTGCCGACGCGCAGGTCGGGGCGCACGCGCAGGCGGCCACGCTCTTCGACCGGGAGGTCGGTGTTGCGCACGATGCCGGGGTTCGCCATCACGCCGGCGGTCCAGACGATCAGGTCGGTCTCGAAGGACTCACCGGTGGACAGCTCGATCTTGCCGTCGACGGCGGAGGTGAGCTGGGTGTTCAGGTGCACCTCTGCGCCACGCTCGGCGAGGTTCTTGATGACCCAGAGCGCCGTCGACTCGCTCACCTCGGGCATGATGCGGCCCATGGCCTCGATGAGGTGGAAGTGGGTGTCTTCGAAGGCGATCTGCGGGTACTTGGTCAGCAGCGAGCTGGCGAAGGAGCGCAGCTCGGCGAAGACCTCGATGCCGGCGAAGCCGCCGCCGATGACCACGAAGGTCAGCAGACGGTCGCGCTCGGGGCCGGCGGGCAGCTGGGCTGCCTTGTCGAAGTTGGTGAGGACCTTGTCGCGAATGGCGACGGCTTCCTCGATGGTCTTCAGGCCGATGGCCTGGTCCGCGACCCCGGGGATCGGGAAGGTGCGCGACACGGCGCCGGCGGTGACCACGACGATGTCGTAGTCGAACACCCACGGCTCGCCGACCGGCGGCGTGATGGTGGCCTGCTTCAGGGCGTGGTTCACGTTGGTGACCTTGGCGGTGAGCACGTTGGTCTTCTTGAGGTGGCGGCGGTGCGCCACAACCGAGTGGCGCGGATCGATCGATCCGGCGGCGACCTCGGGGAGGAACGGCTGGTACGTCATGTACGGCAGCGGGTCGACCATGGTGACCTCGGCCTCGCCGGGGCGCAGCCACTTCTCAAGCTTCCAGGCGGTATAGAACCCCGCGTAGCCGCCACCGACGATGAGAATTTTGGGCACGATTAGAAGGCCTCCTACAGGGATTGGATACGCGAAATTTTAGAGCTTGGAACGAATTCGCTTGAAATGCCGCGTGGCCCCAATGCCGAACAGCGTTACTAGGATACCAAACCCAACCAGCAGGGCGAGCGGCACGCTGACATAGGTCAGCGTGAGCGGGCTCGGCAACCAGGCCGCGGCCGTGTTCTGCTCCGGCAGGGCCGGGTCGGCGTCCGGCACGACGGGGGCCGACGTGTTCGGGGTGGTGGGCGTCAGCGGGGCGGCATCGGCGCGGCGGTGCAGCGTGATCCACTCCTGCAGCAGCTCGACCGGCGTCGCCGAGGTGGCCTTGGGCACCGACGCGGAGACCGCGGCAGCGGCATCGATCAGCCCGTTGCCGTAGATCGGGCTCGGTACGGTGTGCCCGTTGGGGTTCGCGGTTTCGATCACCCGGTTGATCACCTCCGCGGCATCCAGCTTGGGGTAGGCCGCCCGCACCAGGGCGACCAGCCCGGAAACGATGGGCGCGGCCGCGCTCGTGCCGTACCACTCCATGTAGCCGCCGCCAGGGGCAACACCGACGAGCTTTTCGCTGGGAGCGGCCACGGCGATGGTGATGCCCTGCGAGGAGGCGTCGAAACTGGCCTCCTTGGACTGGTCGACGCCGGCGACGGTGAGCACCCCGGGAATGGTGGCTGGGGCGCCCACCTCGGTGGTGCCGCTCCCCCGGTTGCCGGCCGCCGCGACCACGACGACATCGTTCTCGAACGCGTACATGAACGCGTCATCCCAGCTCGTCGGCCAGTCCAGGGTGTTGCGGGTGAGCGACATGTTGATCACGTCGGCGTCGTTGTCGACGGCCCAACGGATGCCCTCGGCGATCTGGTCGTCGTTGCTGAGTGCGGCGTCGCTGGTGCCGAAGGCCACGGAAACGCTGAGGATGGACGCCTCGGGGGCCACCCCGATCAGGCCGCCGCCGGCCGGCGTGCCGCGGCCGGCGAGGAGGGAGGCCACCAGGGTGCCGTGCTCGTTCTCGGCGCCGACCGGGGTCTGGCCGTTGGGCGAGCCGACGCCGGACACATCGGTGCCGCCGACGACGACACCGTTGAGCTCGGCGATGCTGCCGTCAACCCCGGTGTCGATGACGGCCACGGTCACGCCGGCGCCCTTCGTGGTGGTCCAGGCCTGGCTGAAGCCGTAGTCGTTCAACCAGTATTCGAGGTCGCGCACCTGGTCGGCACGGGCCACGGGGGCGTCTCCGACCACGCCGACGACCGACAGGGCCGCCGCGAGGGTGATCGCGACGCCGGTGAGGATGCGGCGCGGCGCGCCGTTCACGCGTCGGCCGGCGGAACCACCGGCGGGGCGTAGTCCAGGCACTCGCACACCTGGGGCGACCAGGCTGCGCGGAGCAGTGCCAGATCGCCGATCGGGTTGACGCCGGGACCGGCCGCCAGCGCATGCGCGGCCAGGGCGTGCAGGCACTTCACCCGCACCGGCATGCCGCCGGAAGACACACCGGCGAGCTCGGGCACGACACCGATCATCTCGCGGTCGGCCAGGAAGCTCTCGTGCGCTGACCGGTAGTGCGCGCGCAGGCTCTCGTCGTCGGCCAGCATCTGGTTGTACTCGTTCATCACCTGGGTGGCCTCGAGGAAGGACAACGCGGCCGTGGCTGCGGGGTGCGACAGGTAGTACAGGGTGGGGAACGGGGTGCCGTCCTCCAGCCGCGGTGCCGTGGCGACCACGGTCGGTGCGCCGCACACGCAGCGGGCGGCGATGCCGATCACGTTGCGGGCGGGGCGGCCCAGCTGCGCCGAGACCGTCGCGATGTCGGCCGCCGAGGCGGGGTCGAAGGGGGGTCGGGTCATTGTGCTGCCTCCTGTGGGGCCAGTCCGGCTGTCATCACCGATCGAAACACCGAGTCGACCCAGTCGACCTCGGTGTCCTGAATGGCGGCGCTGATCGGGGCGGTGTCGGCAGCGCCGTCGACGCTGGCTCCGGTGTCGTTGAGCACGAGAAAGCTGATGTCGCCCGGCAGCACGTAGGAGAACCGCTCCCGCGCCTGGGTGGTGACGTAGGTGCGGTCGTTCCAGCGCTCCCGCTCGGCCTTGAGGTCGTCGACCGAGTCCTGCTGCGCGGCCACGGTGTTGCTCAGGTCGTCGATCTGCTGACGCTGTTCGGCGTAGGTGCGCACGCTGGGCGCGAGCACGACCACGGCGAGCACGAGGATGCCCATCATCACGAAGGAGAATCCGCTCAGCCGCAGGCCGCGCAACCAGCTGCGCACCGCGGTCTCGTCGATGGCCACTTTGACGGTGCGCTTCTCGACCGTGGGAGCCTTCTTGCTGCTGGGTTCGCCGGGGCGGGCCGCGGGGCCACGCGGTCCGGGGAGGCGGGGCGGGGTCATGCCAGAACCTGTTGAGGTCACGGTGACTCCCGTCCGGTGCTCGGTTGTGTGGCTCTGTGCCGGGGCTCGCAAAATGCCCCTGTTCTAGAGTGCCAGATCTTTCGCGCTACACCGGTCGCCACGGGCCGACACACACAATCCTGAGCAAACCCGCAGGCAAGGCAAAAGGGCTCCCCACCCCGGAGAGCGTCCGGCGGTGGGGAGCCCTCACGGCTCAGAGCTGATTACGCCTTGAAGCGCGGGAACGCGGAACGGCCGGCGTAGACCGCGGCCTCGCCGAGTTCTTCTTCGATGCGCAGGAGCTGGTTGTACTTGGCAACGCGCTCACTGCGGGCCGGGGCACCGGTCTTGATCTGGCCGGCATCCGTGGCGACGGCGAGGTCGGCGATGAAGGTGTCTTCGGTCTCACCGGAGCGGTGCGAGATGACGGTGGTGTAGCCGGCGCGCTGGGCGAGGGCGACGGCATCCATCGTCTCGGTCAGGGTGCCGATCTGGTTGACCTTGATCAGGATCGAGTTGGCTGCGCCGATCTCGAGGCCCTTGGCAAGGCGGATCGGGTTGGTGACGAACAGGTCGTCTCCGACGATCTGCACCTTGTCGCCGAGCTGAGCGGTGAGGTGGACGTAGCCTTCCCAGTCCTCTTCCTCGAGCGGGTCTTCGATGGAGACGAGCGGGTACGCCTCGAGGAGCTCGGCGTAGTACGCGACGATCTCGGTCGAGGTCAGTTCCTTGCCCTCGAAGTGGTAGACGCCGTCCTTGAAGAACTCGGTGGCGGCGCAGTCGAGCGCCAGGCCGATGTCGGTGCCGGGGGTGTAGCCGGCGAGCGTGATGGCTTCGACGATGAGGTCGAGCGCCGCACGGTTGCTGGGCAGGTTGGGGGCGAAGCCACCCTCGTCGCCGAGGCCGGTCGCGAGGCCCTTGCTCTTCAGCAGGCCCTTGAGGGCGTGGTAGACCTCAACGCCCCAGCGCAGGCCCTCGCTGAAGGTGGGGGCGCCGAGCGGGACAACCATGAATTCCTGGATGTCGACGTCGTTGTCCGCGTGCGAGCCACCGTTGATGATGTTCATCATGGGAACGGGCAGGGTGTGCGCGTTCGGGCCGCCGAGGTAGCGGAAGAGGGGCAGGTCGGCCGAGCTGGCGGCGGCCTTGGCCACGGCCAGGCTCACGCCGAGGATGGCGTTGGCGCCGACGCGCTCCTTGTTGACGGTGCCGTCGGTCTCGTTGAGGACCATGTCGATGATGCGCTGGTCAGCGGCGTCGAGGTCTTCGACGGCCGGGCCGAGCTCGTCGGTGACGGAGCCGACGGCCTTGAGCACGCCCTTGCCGAGGTAACGCTTCTTGTCACCGTCGTGCAGCTCGTAGGCCTCGAAGGCGCCGGTCGAGGCGCCTGACGGTACGGCGGCACGGCTCAGCGTGCCGTCCTCGAGCAGAACCTCGACCTCGACGGTCGGGTTGCCCCGAGAGTCGAGGATTTCGCGTGCAACAACTGCGTCAATAAGAGCCACAACTATCTCCTGTGTCTGTCTGTCTATCGTTTGGGGATTTAAGTCCGAGTGGATGTCTAGGAAGACGCCGCTGTGTTCCAGTCCAGGGAACAGTCTAGTGATCGGCGCCCTGGCGCGCTCAGGACTGAAGTCCCGTTCACCGGCAGATCATGCTCAGTTCAGTCGCCGAGGTTCTTGAACACGAGTTCGGCCGGGTCGACAGAGTCGTTGGTCACCACTGCGAACCTGCCGTACCCCAACGAACCGGCCCGTTCCAGCAGCGCCTTGAGGTTCTTGGTGCGCTTTTCCAACCGCACCCGCAGGCCTTGGGCCACCAGCGTGGCCTTGAGCGCCACCAGTGCGGCGGGGTCGGCATCTTTCTCGTGCACGAGCACCACGGCAGCGGCGGTGTCGTCGTCGGAGCCGGCCAGCAGGTCCACGATGCGTTCGAAGCCGATCGAGAACCCGCAGGCCGGCACCTCGGTGCCGAGGAACCGGCCGATCATGCCGTCGTACCGGCCTCCGCCGCCGAGCGAGTAGCCGAGGTCGGGGTGCTTGATCTCGAAGATGGTGCCGGTGTAGTAGCCCATGCCGCGCACCAGGGTGGGATCGAATTCGAGGGCCACCCCGGGCAGCGCGGCACGCAGGCTGAGCAGGTCGGCGTAGGCCGCGGCGTCGAGCCAGGCGGGCGCATCCGCGAGGTCGGGCCAGCCGGCGTCGCTGAAGCCGGTGAGGGTGTCGGCCAGGCCGGCGGTGTCGATGCCGAGGCCGGCGAGTTCGGTGACGACGCCGTCGACGCCGATCTTGTCGAGCTTGTCGAGCGTGATCAGGGCGCGTTCGCTCAGCTCGGCCGGCACGCCCCAGGTGGCGAGCATGGCGGTGAGGATACGGCGGTCGTTGATGCGGATGGAGCAACCGGTGAGCCCGAGGTTGTTCAGCGCGGCGACGGTGGCGGCGATCAGTTCGATCTCGGCCAGCTGGCCGGCCTCGCCGATGATGTCGATGTCGCACTGCACGAACTGGCGGTAGCGGCCCTTCTGCGGGCGTTCGGCCCGCCAGACCGGGGCGATCTGGATGGAGCGGAACACCGTGGGAAGCTCGGCGCGGTGGCTGGCGTAGAAGCGTGCCAGCGGCACGGTGAGGTCGAAGCGCAGGCCGAGGTCGGTCAGCGAGAGCAGGTCGTCGGCGTCGGCGGCGGCCACGAGGTCGGCCGGGCCGATGCCGCGCTTGAGCACGGCGAAGCCGAGTTTCTCGTTGTCGCCGCCGAGACCGGAGTGCAGCCTGGCGGTGTCCTCCATGACCGGGGTCTCGATCTCGTCGAAGCCGTGCGCGGCGAAGCTGCCCCGGATGATCCCGAGCGCCCTCTCGCGGGTGGCCTTATCGGCCGGGAGGAAGTCGCGCATGCCGCGAGGAGGGGTTACTGCTGTTGCCATGTGCCCAATTCTGTCAGGTCGCCCGCCGCTCCCCGTCCGCCCGGGCCGCGGCCCGGCCGCATCTGGTCCCGCTGCGGACAAGTGGTCCCGGTGTGCCGGGTGCACTTGTCCGCATGGGCAACAATTGGTGCGGCGTGGGGCTAGAGGGCGCCGCCGGCGGCTCCGGGAGCGTCGGTGTCGCCGCCGGCGTCGCCGACCTGCTCACGGGCGATGAAGTTCTCAATGTCGAAGAGGTTGTCCTTGGCACGCTTGGCGATGGTCAGCAGGGTCGACATGGAGGCGACCTCCTCGACCTGCTCCTTGAGGAACCAGAGCATGGCCTGCTCGCCGAGGGCGTCGCCATCGGCGCGGGCCGCCCTGAAGAGCGCCTCGATCTGGCCGGTGACCTGCTGCTCCTGCGCCAGGGCCAGGGCGATCGGCTCGACGATGTTGGCGAAGCCGTTGATCACGGCGGGGATGCCGGGGATCACGACCTCCAGGCCGCGGTCGAGGCGGTACTGCACGAGCATCATCGCGTGGTTGCGTTCCTCGACCGATTGGCGATAGAAGTGCGCGGCCAGCTGGGGCAGGTCCTGGCCGTCGAACCAGGTTGCGATGGCGATGTACTGCTGAGACGCCCCGAACTCGTTGCCGATTTGCTGGGTCAGGAGGGCGTTGAAAGATGTTTCGGTCATGAGCCGACGTTAGCGGCCTGCGCCGCCCGGCGCTATGCGGAGGGGAACGCGATGATGCCGGCATCCGTGGGGTCATCGTCCCCGGCCACCGCCACGGAGCCGTCGGCGGACTCCGACTCCGCGGCCCGGATCTCGTCCTGCAGGTCGCGAAGGGCCGTGCGGAGCGCGCGCTCGGAGTCGAGCCCCTGGGCCTTGGCCGCCGACACGATGGCCAGCAGGATCGGGCCGAGCTCGGCCTCGCTGTCGATGGGCAGCAGGGCGGGCGCGTCGGTCTCGAGCAGGCCGATCTTCTGGGCGCGGCCGAGCACCTTGTCGGCCAGCGCCAGCGCGGGCATGCCCTGCGGAATGCCGTCGAGCACGCTGGTGCGGTGCGGCTTCTCGGCGGCCTTCACATCGTCCCAGCCGGCCACGACCTCGTCGAGGCTCTGCGTGCCGGCGTCGCCGAAGACGTGCGGATGCCGCCCGACCATCTTCTGCGTCATCCGGGCGGCGACATCCTGGATGTCAAAGCCCTCCCCCGGCGTCTCGGCGGCGATCGACGCGTGGAAGACCACCTGGTAGAGCACGTCGCCGAGCTCTTCGAGCAGGTCGTCGCGGCTGCCGCTCTCGATGGCCTCGATCAGCTCGTGGGTCTCCTCGGTGAGGTACCGCACAAGCGTCTCGTGGGTCTGCTCGGCGTCCCACGGGCAGCCGCCTGGCGCGCGCAGCCTGGCCACGGTCGTCACGAGGTCGTCGAAGGAAGAGGGCACGGGCTGGGCTGATTCGGTCACACTCCATCGTAGGCGGCCCGGCTAAACTGGATGCAGGTGTGCCGGGAAGTCTGGTCGGCGGGCGAAGTGTTTCGCTCCGACTCACGACAGACCCGTTTTCGGCGGGTGGACAGGACCACACATGACCTTCATCCGTTCCGAGCGTTACGCCGCCGTGTTCCTGCTGATCGCGGGGGTGCTCGGCCTCATCGTCGCGAACCTCTCCGTGGGGCCCGCGCTGATCGAAGCCGCCAACGTGCACCTGCAGACCGGCCTGTTCGGGCTGGACCTCTCGGCAAAACACTGGATCAGCGACGGCCTGCTGGCGGTGTTCTTCTTCCTCATCGCCATCGAGCTCAAGCGGGAACTGGTGATCGGCGACCTGAACAGCTTCGGGAAGGCCGCGCTGCCGGCCCTGGCCGCCCTGGGCGGGGTGGTGGTGCCGGCCGGCGTCTACCTGCTGCTCACCCGGGGCTCCGGGCTCGCGGCGGGCTGGCCGGTGCCGACGGCCACCGACATCGCTTTCGCGCTGGGGGTGCTGGCGGTGTTCGGCCGAGGCATCCCCACCCGGGTGCGGGTGTTCCTGCTCGCCCTGGCGGTGCTCGACGATCTCGTGGCGATCCTGATCATCGCGTTCTTCTTCACCTCCGACCCGCAGCTGCAGTACATCGGCTTCGCGGCGATCACCGCAACACTCTTCGGCCTCACCAGCCGGCTGCTCAAGCCTCGCTCGCCCTGGGTGCTCGGCCGGCGTGCGGTCTGGCCGGTCATCGTCATCCTCACGCTGCTGGGCATCGCGACCTGGTACTTCACCTACCTCTCCGGGGTGCACGCCACCATCGCCGGGGTCATCCTCGGCCTGGTGATGGCCCGGGTACCCGGCGGGCGCACCCATCACGTGCTCGAGCCGTATTCCAACGCCGTGATCCTGCCGCTGTTCGCGTTCTCCGCGGCCCTGGTCGCCATCCCCCAGGTGAGCCTGGCCGAGCTCAGCCCGGCGTTCTGGGGCATCCTGGTGGCGCTCCCGGTGGGCAAACTGATCGGCATCACCCTGGCCGGGGCACTGGGCAGCCTGATCTCCCGGCGACCCCGCGGGTCCAAGGCCGGGCTCAAGCTGGCCGACATCGTGATGGTCGCGTGCCTGGGCGGCATCGGCTTCACGGTATCGCTGCTGATGGGCGCGCTCGCCTTCGCCGGCAACCGCGAGGTGGTCGACGAGGCCACCCTCGCCGTGCTGCTCGGCTCGGGGGTGGCCATCGTCCTCTCGGCCGTCGTGGTCAGTGTGCGGGCACGGCAGTATCGACGGGCCGCGGGAACACTGCATCCAGCAGAGCGCCCGTCCACGCGATAAGCGCCGCGTCGGCCAACGGCTCGCCGTTCTGGCGGGGCAGCGGCACGATCATCGAGCCGGCCGCGGCCGAGTACTTCGCGCCGGGGTACATCCGCTGCACCCGCACCTGCATGGAGTCGGCCAGGTCGACCGGGGCCACCCGCAGGTTGGAGCCCATCGCCACGACTTCGCCGAGGCCGGCCTGCTGGGCGTGCCGGCGCAGCCTGGAGACGGCGATGAGGTTGGTGACGGCCTCGGGCGGTTCGCCGTACCGGTCGGTGAGTTCCTCGAGCACAAGACCGATCTGGTCGGCGGCGGCCGCGAGGGAGCTGGCGCCCGAGAGCTTCTGATAGGCCTCCAGCCGCAGCCGTTCGCTGTCCACGTATTCCTCGGGGATGTGCGCGTCGACGGGCAGCTCGAGCCGCAGCTCGGTCTGGCCCTCGGCCACGTCGCCGCGGAAGGTGGACACGGCCTCACCGATCATCCGCAGGTACAGGTCGAAGCCCACCCCGGCGATGTGCCCGGCTTGCTCGCCGCCGAGCAGGTTGCCGGCGCCGCGGATCTCCAGGTCTTTCAGGGCCACCTGCATGCCGGCGCCGAGCTCGTTGTTGGCCGCGATGGTGGCGAGCCTGTCGTGCGCGATCTCGCTGAGCGGCTTGTTCTCGTCGTAGAGGAAGTAGGCGTACGCCCGCTCCCGGCCCCGGCCGACGCGGCCGCGCAGCTGGTGCAGCTGGCTGAGCCCGTACTTGTCGGCCCTGTCGATGATGATGGTGTTCGCGTTCGCGATGTCCAGGCCCGTCTCGATGATGGTCGTCGAGACCAGGATGTCGAACTTGTTCTCCCAGAAGTCCACCACCACCTGCTCGAGTTGCGCCTCGGGCAGCTGGCCGTGCGCCACGGCCACGCGCGCTTCCGGCACCAGTTCGGCCAGCTGCGCGGCAACCCGGTTGATGCTGGAGACCCGGTTGTGCACGAAGAAGATCTGCCCCTCGCGCAGCAGCTCCCGGCGGATGGCGGCGGCCACCTGGCGGTCCGAGTACGGGCCCACGAAGGTGAGGATCGGGTGCCGGTCCTCCGGCGGGGTGGCCAGGGTCGACATCTCGCGGATACCGGTGACGGCCATCTCCAGGGTGCGCGGGATGGGCGTGGCGCTCATCGCGAGGATGTCCACGTTGGTCTTGAGCTTCTTCAGCGAATCCTTGTGCTCCACGCCGAAACGCTGCTCCTCGTCGATGATGACCAGGCCGAGGTCCTTGAAGATGGTGCTCTCCGAGAGCAACCGGTGCGTGCCGATCACCATGTCGACGGTGCCGTCGAGCATGCCGGCGACGGTCTCGCGGGATTCCTTGTCGGTCTGGAACCGGCTGAGCGCGCGCAGGTGGATCGGGAAACCGGCGAAGCGTTCCTGGAAGGTTTCCATGTGCTGACGCACGAGCAGGGTGGTGGGCACGAGCATGGCCACCTGCTTGCCGTCCTGGATGGCCTTGAATGCGGCGCGCACGGCGACCTCGGTCTTGCCGAAGCCCACGTCGCCGGAGAGCAGCCGGTCCATCGGGATGGGCCGCTCCATGTCGGCCTTGACCTCCTCGATGGTGGTGAGCTGGTCGGGCGTCTCCGCAAACGGGAACGCCTCCTCCAGCTCCCGCTGCCAGGGGGTGTCCGGCCCGAACGCGTGGCCCTTGCTGGCCATCCGGGCGGAGTACAGCTTGACCAGTTCGACGGCGATGTCGCGCACCGCGCGCCGGGCCTTGGTCTTGGCGGCCGACCAGTCGCTGCCGCCCATCTTGGACAACGCCGGGGCCTCACCGCCGACGTAGCGGGAGACCAGGTCGAGCTGGTCGGTGGGCACGTAGAGCTTGTCGCCGCCGTGCCCGCGCTTGGACGCGGCGTACTCGAGCACCAGGTATTCCCGGGTGGTCTTGACCGGGTTGCGGCCGCCGCTGGACACCTCGCGCTGGGTGAGCTCGAGGAACCGGCCGATGCCGTGGGTCTGGTGTACGACGTGGTCGCCGGTCTTCAGCTGCAGCGGGTCGACGACGTTCTTCCGCCGGCTGGCGAGCTTCTTGATCTGCCTGGCGTCGTAGCCGACGGTGCGACCGTAGAACTCGCTCTCGCTCACCAGGGTGAGCTTGGTCTCGGCGATCTCGAAGCCGTGCGCGATCGAGGCCTTGAGCAGGTACGCGATGCCGGGCTCCGGGTTCGCCGGGAACTCCTCGACGATGCGGGCGGGCAACTCGGCGCCGGCCAGCACATCGGCGGCGCGTTCGACGAGGCCGGCGCCCTGGGCGACGACGGCGACGGTCCAGCCGTCCTTCATCCGGCTGCCGAGGTGCCCGACGGCCCCCTCGACGCTGCCGGCGAAGCTCGGCACGGCGTCGCCCTCGATGCGCACGGTGAGCAGCTCGTCGATCTCCCGGTGCTCGGGCAGCACCTCGATGTCGGTGGGCGCGGCCTGGAAGGAGCTCAGCGTCCACCAGACCCGTTCGGTGGCCGGGGCGCCGGGCGCCGAGTAGCGCACGGCGTCCCGCAGGGTGCCCAGGGTGAGGAAGTCGCCGCTGGCGAGGTCGATGGGCGCCTCTGCGCCGGCGGTGGCGGCGTTCCACGCCGCGGAGAGGAACTCCCGGTTGGTCTCGGCCAGGCTGATCGCCCGCGACGCGACCCGCTCCGGCGAGATCACGGCGACGGCGGCCTGGCGGGGCAGGTAGTGGGTGACGGGCACGAGCCTGTCCACGAGGGCCGGGGCAAGGCTTTCCATGCCCTCGACCGGGATGCCCTCCGCCACCTTCGCCAGGAGCCCGGCGAGGCTGGGGAACTCGTGCTGCATCTCCCGGGCACGCTGGCGCACGGCGGGGCTGAGCAGCAGCTCCCGGCTGGGCGGCAGGGTCACCGAAGCCACGGGTTCGGGCATCGAGCGCTGGTCTGACACGGCGAAGGCGCGGATCTGCTCCACCTCGTCGCCGAAGAACTCGATCCGGTACGGGTGCGCGGCCATCGGCGGGAAGACATCGAGGATGCCGCCGCGCACCGCGAACTCGCCGCGCCGGGTGACCATGTCCACCCGGGCGTACGCCACGTTCACGAGGTCCACAGCGATGGCTGCCAGGTCGTGGCCGCGGGCGCCCATGCTGAGCTCGAGGGGATCGTAGTCGGTGAGGTTGTCGGCCACGGGCTGCAGGGCGGCGCGTACCGAGGCCACGACGATGAGCGGACGGCGGGTGGCCGGGTCCATGGCCTCCCAGTCGCGCATCCGGCGGAGGGCGTACAACCGGCGGCCCACGATCTCGGCGCTGGGGCTGAGCCTCTCGTGCGGCAGGGTCTCCCAGGCCGGGAACTCGACGATCTCGGCGTCGTCGGAGAAGCAGCCGAGGTTCTCCCGCAACGCCTCGGACTCCCGGCCCGTGGCGGTGATGACGAGCAGGGCGCGGCCCTTGTCGAGGCGATCCCGCTGCTCCAGGAGAGCGGCCAGCAGGGGCGCCCGCAGGCCCTCGGTCAGCGAGAAGTCGGCGTCACGGGCCGCGAAGGCGAGGGCGTTGTCGAACGTGGAGGCGCGAGAAAGCGCCGGAATCAAGCCCTGAAGAATCACCGCACAAGTCTACGGGTTCTTCCGCGACCCCTAGGCGGGTGGGGCGTGGAACTTCTGTTGCGCGGCGGTGACACCGTCAGCGGCGATCAGCTCGATCGCATCCGCCGCGTCTTCGAGCATGATCGGCAGGGTGCTGCGCTCGGTGCTGGAGAAGTCGTGCAGCACGAAGTCGGCGGCGTTCTGCCGGCCGGGCGGGCGGCCGATGCCCATGCGGATGCGGATGAACTCGTTGCTGCCGGTGGCGGCGATGATGTCGCGCACCCCGTTGTGGCCGCCGTGACCGCCGCCCACCTTGATTTTCAGGGTGTCGAACGGCAGGTCGAGTTCGTCGTGGACGACGATGAGGCGGGAAACGTCGAGCGAGTAGAACCGCAGCAGGGCCGCGACGGGTCCGCCGGAGAGGTTCATGAAGCTGTTCGGCTTGGCCAGAATCAGCTTGGGGCCGCCGGGGAAGCTGCGTCCCTCGGCGACGGAGGCGTTCGCCTTGTGGTTCTTGAAGTTCGACCGCATCCGGTCGGCGAGCACGGCGGTGACCATGTGGCCGACGTTGTGGCGGTTGCCGGCGTAGCCGGGCCCGGGGTTACCGAGCCCGACTACGAGCCAGAGATTCTCGTCCAGGGGATTCCTTTACGTGTCAGTCTGCCGGCGGGGTTATGCGAAAAGGGTGATGCTACTCGGCGGCAGCTTCCTCGGCGGGAGCTTCTTCGCCCTCGACGGTCTCCTCTTCCTCTTCTTCCTCGGCGGGCAGGTGCACGCCGACAACGACCATCTCGGGGTCGGAGATGAGCGAGGCGCCGGCGGGCAGCGTGATCTCGCTGGCGTGGATGAGGCTGCCGTCTTCGAGGCCCTCGACATCGACGCTGACGCTCTGCGGGATGTTCGTGGCTTCGACCTCGAGCAGCAGGGTCTTGGCGTCGAGGTCGGCGGTGGTGCCGGGGGCGGGCTCGCCGGTGACGTGCACGGCGACCTCGACCTGAACCTTTTCACCCTTGCGGATGACGATGAGGTCGAGGTGCTCGATGATCTGGCGAACCGGGTCCTTCTGCACGTCCTTGACCAGGGTCAGGTGCGTGGTGCCCTCGACGTTGAGCTCGAGCACGGCGTTCGCACGACGCAGCAGCAGGCCGATCTCGTGGGCGGGCAGCGCGACGTGCACGGGGTCGGTGCCGTGACCGTAGATGACGGCGGGGATCTTGCCCAGCACGCGCAGCTTGCGGGCTGCGCCCTTGCCGAAGCTGACCCGGGCGTCAGCGTTGATCTTGTTGTTGCTGTTCTTGGCCTCGGCCATGGTGTCTCCTTGCGGGCGACGTGCGCCCGGATGTGGTGTCGCGGGCCGCAGGGGCCACGCGTATCGGATACTGATTCAACTCGAACGCATGTCAGCGTGAGGAAAGGCCGGGGAGGACTTTTCGCCGCGTCGATTACGGATTTCGCTTGAGCCGGTTTCCCGGCCGGCGCGAATCCCTCGCCGAAGTTCAACTGTTTACTCTAGCGGATGCTGCCGCCCGGCGCACGACCGCGATGAGCGAGCCGATAGTGTGACGGTCATGCCCAGCCTGCACACCCGCGTGACCGAAGACGTCGGACGGTCCATCGTGGACGGCACCGTGCCCGCGGGCGCCGTGCTGCTCTCCGACGAGATCGAACGCCGGCAGGGGGTGAGCCGTTCGGTGATCCGGGAGGCCATCCGGGTGCTGGGGTCGATGGGCCTGGTCGAGTCCGTCAAGCGGGTCGGCATCAGGGTGCTGCCGCCCGAGCGGTGGAATGTCTACGACCCCACCCTCATCCGCTGGCGCCTGCTCGGGCCCGGCAACGGGGAACAGCTGCGCTCGCTCACCGAATTGCGTGCCGCGGTGGAACCGATGGCCGCGGAGCTGGCGGCCCGCCACGCGACGCCGACGACCGCGGCCGAGCTGCTGGACGTGGCCGACCTGATGCGCATCGCGGGCCGGTCCGGTGACCTGACCCAGTTTCTGGAGCTCGACATCCGGTTTCACCGACTCGTGCTGCACGGCTCGGGCAATGAAATGTTCGCCAAGCTCGACGAACCCGTCGCCGCGGTGCTGTCCGGCCGCACCGACCTGGGCCTGATGCCGAACCATCCGCACCAGAACACCCTGCAGCTGCACGCCGACGTCGCCGACGCGATCGCCGGCGCCGACCCGCAGACGGCCAGGCAGGCGATGGAGCTGATCATGCGCCGCACCTATGCCGAAGTGCAGCCGACCTGGGCCGGCGATCCCCAGTCCGAGCTATAAATATGATTACATTGACTAGGCAAGCCGCTAATCTTGAAAATGATCACAGCTCACAGATTTGAAGGAGAACACGTGTCAGAAACCGGTTCAGCAAACATCGGCGTTGTCGGCCTGGCGGTGATGGGCTCCAATCTGGCCCGCAACCTCGCCAGCCGCGAAGGCAACACCGTGGCCGTCTACAACCGTTCGCCCGAACGCACCCGGCTGCTCACGGATGAGCACCCCGAGGCCGGCTTCGTGGCCTCCGAAACCATCGAGGACTTCGTCGCCTCCCTGAAGACCCCCCGCACCGCCATCATCATGGTGCAGGCCGGCAAGGGCACCGACGCCGTGATCAGCCAGCTCACCGAGCTGTTCGAGCCCGGCGACATCATCGTCGACGGCGGCAATGCCCTGTTCACCGACACGCTGCGCCGCGAGAAGGCCGTGCGCGAGACCGGCATCAACTTCGTCGGCGCCGGCATCTCCGGTGGCGAAGAAGGCGCCCTCAAGGGCCCGAGCATCATGCCCGGCGGTTCCGCCGAGGCGTACGTCACGCTTGGCCCGATCCTCGAATCCATCGCCGCCGTCGTCGACGGCGTGCCCTGCGTCACCCACGTCGGCACCGACGGCGCCGGCCACTTCGTCAAGATGATCCACAACGGCATCGAGTACGCCGACATGCAGCTCATCGCCGAGGCCTACGACCTGCTCCGCGCGGCCGCCGGCTACTCGCCCGCCGAAATCGCCGAGATCTTCTCGCAGTGGAACGCCGGCGAGCTGGAGAGCTACCTGATCGAGATCACCGCCGAGGTGCTCAAGCAGATCGACGCCGACACCGGCGCCCCGCTCGTCGACGTGATCCTCGACGAGGCCGGTTCCAAGGGCACCGGCGTCTGGACCGTGCAGACCGCCCTCGACCTGGGCATCCCGGTCTCCGGCATCGCCGAGGCCGTGTTCGCGCGCAGCCTGTCGTCCAAGCCCGCGCAGCGCCAGGCATCCGTGGGCCTGCCCGGCCCGAGCACCGCCTGGAGCGTCAGCGACAAGGCCGCCTTCGTCGAAGACGTGCGCCTGGCCCTGTACGCCTCGAAGATCATCGCCTACTCGCAGGGCTTCGACGCCATCGTCGCCGGCGCCGAGCAGTACAACTGGAACATCAACAAGGGTGACATCGCCAAGATCTGGCGCGGCGGCTGCATCATCCGCGCTCAGTTCCTGAACCGCATCACCGAGGCGTACGCCGAGAACCCGGGTCTGGTGGCCCTGGTCACCGCGCCGTACTTCACGGATGCCGTCGCCACCGCCCAGGACAGCTGGCGCCGCGTGGTCTCCGGCGCCGCTCTCGCCGGCATCCCCACCCCGGCGTTCTCGTCGTCGCTGGCGTACTACGACGGACTGCGCGCCAAGCGTCTGCCCGCCGCCCTCGTGCAGGGCCAGCGCGACTTCTTCGGCGCGCACACCTACAAGCGCACCGACAAGGAGGGAACCTTCCACACCCTGTGGTCCGGCGACCGCACCGAGATCGCCACCGAGGGCTCCTCGCACTAGGGGCTCCGCGCCTCCCGCACCACCCGCCCGGCAACTGTTGCCCGTGCGGACATTTGCACCCGGCACACCGGGTCCAGTTGTCCGCACGGGCAACAGTTGTCTGGTCAGCGGCTGGTCAGCGGCTGGTCAGCGGCGGGTCAGCGGATGGCGGGCAGCCCGGCCTCGATCAGGCGTCGGCTCAGCGCACCGCGGTCGGCGAGTTCGGCTGGGCCCCACCGCACCACCCGGAATCCCTCGGCGCGCAGGTGGTCTTCGCGGACCTTCTCGTCGTACACGGCATCGCCCGGCGTGCGCCCACGCAAGAACTCCTCCTTGAGGTACTTTCCCCGGCCGTCGAACTCGCCGATGAGTCGGAATCTCCGCCATTCGAAGTCGGTGAAGTACCACCCGCCGCGCGGATTCGGGTGCCGGCACTGCAGCTCGGGATCGGGAAACCCCAGCTCGAAAATCGCGACCCGGCTCAAGGACTCCCCCGGGTTGTCGGCGTCAGGTCGTGCAAAGTCGATGGCCCGCTGCGCCTTCGTACTCCCCCGCAGCGACCCACAACGGGCCAGCAGCTCAGACAGCTCGTCCGCGTACACGAGCACCTCCGGCGTTGCCCGTCGCGGATTGATGGCATGGTCGATGGCCACGACGGCATCCCCGAAGGTCGTCGTTCTCGCCAGGTCGAGCAGGGTGCGGGCCGGACTGGTCACCAGCACTCCGTCCAGTTCCACAACGTCGTCCCAGTCGAACGCGGTGCGATGCACGAACACGCCGTTCTTGCTGCGTACCCGTGTTGCCGGAACGGCGAGCACGTGCACGTCTCCAGGCCAGGCGCCGCCCAGCGGGATGCCCCAGAGCGCTGCGGCGGACTGGTGGCTGACCACGGGATCGTGCCGGCGGGTCGCGATGACTGCACGGATGTGGTCGAGGTAGCGGTCCCGGGCCGTCAGACCGGCCCAGCGGTCGGCCGTCGTGAAGACTCCGCGGCGCAACCGTGTCCCCTGGCCGTGATCGACCGATCGGCGGAACATCCGGGCGTCGGTGTCGCTCACTCCGATGCCCTTCACGAGGAATAGGCCCGTACGTGGGTCCAGCCGGTCATCGGTCATGCGGCCAGACTCGCATCCGCTCTCAGCCGAGAGCCCCGCTCGGGCCCACCTGTGCACACACACCCGGCACCGCGGCTGTGGAGGAGCTGCGATCGCCGCCTGACTGTTACCGCTGCGGACGAATGCACCCGGTGTGCCGGCACCATTTGTCCGCACCGGGGCCACTTGCGAGCGCGGGCGGGCGCGGGCGGGGCGAGCGCGGGCGGGCGCGGGCGGCGGGTCAGGGGCGGCG